>CAUTVN010000176.1:0-2540 GCA_963541705.1 uncultured Treponema sp. | reverse complement strand
CCGAGAAGTGTTGACTGCCATAAAAGACATCAACCAAGTAACAAACGAAGTGCAGGAAGGTAGCGCCGAAATGTTGAAGGGGAGCGAGGGAGTAGCGAAAGAGATGGAAAAACTCGACGGGCTGACAAGGGTTATCACTGACAGTATGAACGAGATGGCGGCGGGCGCTGTTCAAATTAGCAATGCTGTGCAAGAGGTTGCCGACATCACTCATAAAAACAAAGAAAGCATAGACTCTCTTGTGGAAGAAGTGGCGAGGTTTAAGGTTTAGAAGCTGATTTTAAGTGGATATGACCTGGCATAAAAAGTATGCCAGGCATTAAAGCTGGGAGCATTGTGTCATATTTTTATAATGGTTCGGCATGGTATGAGCTACGCACAAGGGGACCCGAATTTACTTTTTTAAATCCTAGCTTTAAGGCAATGTCTTTGTAGCGCTCAAATTGCTCTGGTGTTACATATTCTGTTACGGGAATATGGAGTTTTGTTGGGCGCAGATATTGACCGACTGTGAGCATATCGCAGTCTACTTTTCTCAGCTCTTTGAAGGTTTCTACTACTTGCTCTTCGCTCTCTCCAAAACCCACCATCATCCCCGATTTTGTCTTAAAACCTTTCTTTTTTGCATATTCTAGCACACCTATGCTTCGCATAAAATTTGCTGTGGGGCGCACTTTTGGATAGAACTCAGGAATGGTTTCTATATTGTGGTTTACCACATCTGGTTTTGTTTCCAAAATTATATCTAGAAGGTCTTCTCTTCCCGACATATCAGGAATTAGCAACTCTATTGTTGTTTCTGGGTTGTATTTTCTAATTTGGAGCACTATGTTTGCAAACTGATTGGCGCCTTGGTCGGCGAGATCATCGCGCGTTACGGAGGTTACGACGGCGTGTTTTAGTTGCAATTTTTGCACAGCTTTTGCAACATGTTCTGGCTCTTCTAGGTCTACAGGATCTGGGTGGTTTCTGGTCACATTACAAAAAGTGCAATTTCGCGTGCAGTTTCTACCGAGAATCATAAAAGTGGCAGTACGTCTTGCAAAACATTCCATACGGTTTGGACAGTTGGCTTCATCGCAGACAGTGTGTAAGCGCAAATCGCTGATGAGATTTTTCACGTTTATTGTGTTAGCTCCGCTTTGCACCTTAAGCTTAAGCCATTCAGGCTTCTTAACATATCCTCTTTGTTTTATCATTTTCACCTAGCCTCTTTTAATTTTATAATGTCTCTAATGAACGCTTCTTTATCCATTCCTTTAATGTATTTATCGAGATCTACATCTTTTATTGCAAGACTTATGGCCTTTTTTGAACACTCAAGCCCTCGTAGCATATCGGACAAGGGCGAGACGCCCTGTTCACTAAAAAAATCTCCTTCGATTGTAATGTCTTTGATTTTATCATCTTCCACATCAAGCGCCACCTCTACAATTCCACAAGAATATTTTTCTACGCTTCTTTTTACTTTTAGAGAACCATTGCCATAATTCCACTCTCTTTTAGAAAATATGTTTTCATTTATTTTTTGTATTTCTTGCATTTCTGAAGTGCTAAGAACTGTTGTGTTTGATATTCCATATTCTTTTTTTATAAATTCTTCCACATAAGACTTAAACTGCAACACATCCATGTCTAGCATATCGCCTATGAAACCTATTCTCGAAGAGACTGAACTTACGGCTTTGCCCTTAAATTTTATATCTCGCACTTTAAGAGCATGCGAGAGGTTGTGAAAGTTTGCTTTGAATAGGAGAGTGCCGTGGTGCACTATTTTACCGTTTCTATGGAACTGAGCATTGCCACTGACTTTGGCTCCATCAATTTGAATGTCGTTTCTGCCTGTAAACTGAGCGTTTAATCCTAGCGAACACAACGCCTTTACCACTGGAGTGGCAAATCTCTTAAAAGAGTTTTCTATGGAGGTCTGTTGCGTAATAAACGTATATTGCATATTTTCGGTGTCGCAATATATTGCCCCTCCGCCAGAAAGTCGCCGCACAACGTCTATGTTAGAAGAGGTGGTAAAGTCTAAGTTTACTTCTAGTTCTATATTTTGATATCTGCCTATGAGGACGCAAGGTCTGTTCCTCCAGAGCATAAACACATCGTCGTCGTATTTATCCATCACGTAAAGCTCTATAGCATGGTTTAATGCTGGATCCAAGCTATTATTTTCAACAAAAATCATTTTTTCATCTCTTATATTTCTTCCTGCAAAGGATAAGCTATATTTTGCTTGTGGGAAAAGCCCTACGATCTTTCCACATACTACCCAAAAAACTGTAGTAACATCAAGTAGGCAAATTAGACCTTTTAGTTTAAAACAAAAGAAAACGTTATTTAATGTTGTTTTATTCATTTAGAAACTTGAATTATTTTATTTTTCTGCATATACTGATAAGAGCGTAAGAATAGCTATAATATTTTTAAGGAGATTAGAGAACACTATGGAAAGCATTAACATGACTACCCCACCCCGCCTCCCCCCCCCCCCCCCACCAACCACCAACAGCCCAATAAAAATCGAGAAACATAAC
>CAUTVN010000175.1:0-2572 GCA_963541705.1 uncultured Treponema sp. | reverse complement strand
AAGATTTAATTACTCTAAATGCACTTTATAGACCGGGTCCTATGGATAATATCGATGCTTTTATTGCAGGCAAGATGGATATAAAAAAAATTAAATACCCACATCCCTCTCTAGAAGATATTCTTTCTGAAACATATGGGGTGATAGTCTATCAAGAGCAAGTTATGCAAGTGGCAAGGCGCGTGGGTGGCTATAGCCTGGGGCAAGCGGATATTTTGCGTCGTGCTATGAGCAAAAAGAAAGCAGACGAGATGGCAGCACACAAGGTAACGTTTGTTCAAGGAGCATTGGAGAGAGGATATTCAAAAGAGTTGGCAGAGAGCATTTTTGAGCTCTTAATTCCTTTTTCTGGCTATGGTTTTAATAAAAGCCATGCTGCAGTATATGCCATTTTAGCGTTCCAAACTGCATATCTTAAAGCACACTTTGCACCTGAATTTATGGCTGCAAACCTCACAAATGAAATTAATTCTGTGGATAAATTGCCCATGTACATAGAAGAGGCAAGAAAGATGGAGATTGAAGTGTTGCCTCCAAATATAAATCTTTCTGATGTATATTTTGCAGTAAAAGATGAAAAAATTGTTTTTGGCTTTTTAGGCATTAAAGGAATTGGGGAGGCGGCTGCTATTAACATTGTGGAAGAAAGGGACGGCGGTGGCTCGTATGCCTCTTTTATGGATTTTTTAGATAGAGTTGACTTGCATATTGTTACAAAAAAGACTTTGGAATCTTTAATTAACACAGGATGTTTTGATGGACTTGGGGAGAATAGGGCAACGCTTATTACAAATTTGGACTCTAGCGTGGGTTTTGCTACAAGAAAAAAAGAGGGCTGTGACGTAGGGCAGGTAAGCTTATTTGCAGAAAGTGGAATAAGCGAGTTTTCTGAATTTGAATTTGTTAAAAGTGAGGAATATCCAAAGAAAGAGTTGTTAAGACTAGAAAAAGAATTTATCGGCTCTTATGTTTCTGGGCATCCATTAGATGTGTATAAAGAACAAATAGAAGAGTATACGAGTTTGGAAATAAAACATTTAGAGCGTGCAAAAGATGGCAAAGACTATCTTTTGATAGGAAGTATTTCAAACTTAAAGCCGTATCAGGCAAAAAAAGGGGAGATGTGTTTTGCCTCGTTGGAGGATTTAACAGGGCATGCAGATTTAGTCTTTTTTTCAGATGTTTGGCAAGTGTTTAAGGGGCAAGTGGTAGAAGACGGGGTGTATGGGATTGAAGGACGGGTTAGCAAAAAGGAAAAAGATGATAACGTAGATTGGTCTATTATAGTAAAAAATATAATCAACATAAAAGATTTTAAGATGGTGGGTAGGGCTGAAAAAGTATTTTCTGAGATTCATATCGAAATTCCTCCTTTGGAGAATGAAGGAGAATTGAATATTTTAAGTGAATATGTAAAAAATAATAGCGGAGATGCAAGTCTTTTTATTCATTTTGAAAAACATGGAAAGAACTACACATATAAAGCTTCACAAAATTATAGAGTGAAGGGGAGCAGAAGGGCTATTGATGAGATTTTAGCTCTTTCTATTGTACTAAATGCTTGGGGAGGGTAGGTTTGAATAATATGAGTGTAAGTAATATATTTTATATTTTGGGAAATGTCTTAAACATATATATGTGGGTTTGTATAGTATGCATTTTTCTTAGCTGGATGCCACATCTTTTAAACCATCCTATAGGCCGATTTATTTATGATGCCTGCGAGCCTTATCTATCTTGGTTTAGACGTTTTAAATTTACGCGAATTGCCAGTTTAGACTTCTCTCCCGTCATAGCCTTAGGTGTTTTGTCCGTGTTAGCAAACATATGCTTTTCAATATCTATGCAGGGGCGCCTTTCAATTATTGGACTTGTAATTATTATGCTTTTGGCGTTTCGCCAACTAGTCTCCTTTTTCTTAAATCTTATTTTGCTTCTTGCATTTATTAGGTTTTTGTTGGACTTTTCCTATAAATACCGCTCATCTTTTTTTTGTTTGCTTATTGATACTGTATTTTTGAGAATTAGAACTTTTATTATGAAATATATTTTTAAGTTTGATGTGAAAAAAGAGAGATTCGCTCACTTATTAATCTTTCTTTTCTTTTTGTTAATTAAGTTGTCTTTGCACTTTTCAATTGACTATTCTCTTTATATGTTGCAAAGATTATGGATTTTTCCTTTTTAGATGAAAAGGTGCTGAAGATTTATGTTGAGTAAGTGATATGGTTTATATTTACCTATTGACATTTTATCGTCTTTGTATACAATTTGTTAGATGTTAGGTGGTTGCACGTTTGCTCTGGAACCGGGCGCTTTACTGAAGTTTTTAGAGGGGCTCGGGTTTGGAAGTGCTTTTGTGTGATTTGTTCTTAACTTAGTGGTGGACGTAGTTCAGTGGCAGAACGCCAGATTGTGGATCTGGTTGTCGTGGGTTCGAATCCCATCGACCACCCTTTTTTGTGAAGTGCCCATGTTTGTCCTTAGATTTTAGGATATGGTGTGCACTCCCCTTGAGCGCTTGTAGCTCAGCTGGATAGAGCAACGGACTTCGAATCCGTAGGTCGCACGT
>CAUTVN010000174.1:0-2632 GCA_963541705.1 uncultured Treponema sp. | reverse complement strand
GCTCGAGGGTTGAAACTGATCGCTTTTATCTAGTACATCTTAATGGCTAATGGTTTGGCATGTATGTCTTTTGATAGGATAATTAAGAAATAAAAAAAAGGCTTGCATAGAAGCCAAATCCTATGCAAGCCCCAAAGATGGTATTTACTGTTTACTTAAATCATTGCCAAAGCACCCATTGGATCCCATGGTTCAAGCTCTACCAGAGGCTCTTTAAGAGCAGAGAGCCACTTTGACTCTACAAATTTCTTTTCTACCATAATTTGATACGTATATTCATCAAACCAAGCGTCGCTCATAGAGAAAATGCCTTTTTGACCCATTTCGTCGCCCCAAGAGTTTTCAACTTGCCACTTAATAGGCTGCCCTTTTTCATCCAAATCCACACCGGTTAAAACCATAGCGTGGGTTAGGAGGCTGTCTCCATAGTCTAGGCGCTCTTCTTTTGTGAAAGTTGGGAGAGGGCTTAAAGTTTTGTCGAAGGCAAATACTTCCATATCCATAATGCCTTCCTTCCTACTGATTTGAGGTCCCATATCGCAACCAAACCATACGGGCTCGCCCGCCTTTATGGAGTCTATTGCAGCTTTTTTTAGAACTTCTATAGGAACGTTGATATAGTGAATCGGCTCTGCTTCTTTTACTGTTCCCAAAAACTTTACTGTATATGCCCTGCCATAGGGTTTGTCTTTTGTAGGAGCGTTGATCAAGCTGATTTTTTCGTCCAAATTCCAGCCGACAAAGTCTGCAAAGAACTTCTGTGGGGTAAGACCTGCAACTTTGTGAAACTTCTTATCTTTGTCGCGATATTCAAAATCGAACTTCACAGGAGGCTTGCCCAAAGCTTTCACTAAAAAGCTATAAATTTCGGAAAGAAATCCTTCTTTTTCTTTTCGCAAAGCGTCTACACTCTTTCCGTTTTTGTGCCCTTCTCTCAAAATATTTGCATACTTTCTGAGTCTGTGCGTCATCTCCATCACCATAAAACCAGTTTCAGATGAATGGAAAGTTTCTGGCATCATATATTTTGGCACTACACCATATTTTTTTAGCAAGCCTGCAAACATATCCCATTGTCCACCATCTTGAATCGGATTTGCTAAAAGATGGGCTAACAAGCGACCATTTAAAGGCTCGTCTAAAGTTTCTAGAATGCTCTCCAAAAAGTAATTTGACTTTTCTAGTTTGTCCCAAAATAGGGTATAGTTTTGAGACAATTCAAAAGTTTCCATGTTGCACTTTTCCATCACTTTTACGCGGGCCGCATTTAGAGAGGCAAACATCCAGCAACGTCCACTTCTTTTTTGGTTGGTAATCTCGCCACGCTTTGTTTCTTCAGAAAAGAAAAAATTGTGTCTCCTTTTCACTTCGTTTGCAAAAGAAGCGTCACAGATGCCAGTTCTTGCTATTGCACAGGCAATAGGCTCGTTTAGAGGGTTTTTAGCATATTCCGCTTCAAAACGAGATAGCAATTCCTTACTTATGTCCATAAATCCTTCTCCTTAAAAATATTTTTAGAAAAATTAGCGCAAAACTCAAACTCATCCGAGCTAACAAAACATTGAAATATATTGAGTTTTATCTTTTATTTTCTAAGTGTTAGCTAAAATATACTTTAATTAAGCACTTTGGTCTATACCATAAAAATATTTAAGAAATATTTATTATTTTCTTTTTCTCATTGTTTTTAATTGAAATTGTTTTTCTAAAGCTTTAAACCTACTTAATATTTTTTTTGCAACGTGGTATCCTTCCGCCTGACTTACGGAATGAATGATATCATATAAAGATTATATTTGTTTTGTTTATTGGATGGTATAGATGTTTTATGAAAAGTTATAAAAAAAACTCGTGTTGTTTTTTGCTAATTTGTGTTTTTTCTCTTTTTTCTTGCAGGAAAGTGGTTGAGGTAGAAGATATTTCTGGTCAAAAAATGGTAAAAATTAACACTAGCGCAGAAAAAGACAAACACTTAATTTTAGATTTGCGCGACAATGCAGAATATAAAAATGGCCACTTAGACTTTGCGCTAAATATTCCTCTAAAAGAGCTAAAGACGAGAGTGGGCGAAATTGAAGATTTGAACAATATTCCCATATATATATATGCAAACAATGCTGACGAAAGTTTTGTTGCGAGCCAGACGCTGTGTGAGCATGGGTTTTGGAGTATATTTAATGCCGAGGGTGTTGATGAATATTCTTACGATTTGGTCAAATATAACGTGATTAGGGTCAATGAGGTCCGTCTTAGAAAGGCGAATTCTTCTATATGTATAATTGACTATAGAACACCTTCTGCCTATCAAGCAGAACATTTTAAGGATGCTATTAACATTTCCGTTGGTGAGATTCCAAACAATCTTCATCTTTTGCCTAAAGATAAAAACGCGCCTATAATTATGTATTGCAACACAGGCATTACGTCTGCTTGGGGAGCAAAAGAGCTTATGGAGCTAGGATATAACGATGTCTCCGTTGTGTTGGAAGGAGCGGTTACAGAAACTTTTAAGAAGGAATTGGAGCTTGAGAACTTGTAAGGAAAATCAATGGGACTATTATGATTTAAGAAAAGAAGATGCTGAAGACGGGAATTGAACCCGTACGGCATCACTGCCAAGGGATTTTAAGTC
>CAUTVN010000173.1:0-2665 GCA_963541705.1 uncultured Treponema sp. | reverse complement strand
CGGCTTCATAATTTCTTCAACACTATGCAAATAGTTTGAATCGTACAATATTCTAAGGGCGAATTCTTTTATATCTTCGTCTTTATGTAGCGAAAAAATACCATTTACAAACTTATCTGCTTTAATGCATTCCATGGCTTGTAGCTCTACCCCGACTAGAGTGCTCGATAGGGCTGTGGACTTTTCCAGTAAGTTCATTTCTTCAATTGTACAACCGAGTTCTTTTAGAAGCTCGGTCTGGCTTATAGTTCTGCCTTGAGAGAGGGCGCGGTGTACCTTCTTTGGGCGCGGGATTTGACCACTTCTCCAGGCAACGGTATCTTCATATTCTTGCAAAAATTTTTTATCTCCTGTTGCCACATAAGATCTGCAATAGTTGGTTAGATCTTGCGAAGTGTTTTTAATTTCGTGCGCCATCAATAGGAGAAGAACTTGCTGTTTTTGACTTTCTACTAAGTAGTTTTTAGTGATTTGCAAAAGAATTGTAGAGAGAAAGCTGATAGCAGAAAAAACTACTGTCATAATTGCCAGGAATATAAACTGTGAGCGTATGGATTTTCGTCTTTTTTTCATAAGACCACCTTTTTGCAAAAAGATTCCAGTATTTTTTGCGATTGTGATAGACTAGGTAACGTGTTTCTATGTTCAAACGCAGTTTTAACTTTGGGCAACCTTGCTCGCATTTTATATCAAAAAATATGCTTTTGCAACTACAAAAGTTAAAAAGAGTTGCATTTTAAGCAAAATTCTGATATTTTACGATTCATAAATCATTAAATTATCTAAACTATCCAGTTCTCAATCTAGCCAAAAGATTTCAAATCCTTTGGGGGGATTTTTAGCACATTAACTAATGTACAGATGTGAAACCGATCAGTTTCGCCCCCCAAAACCGATCAGTTTCGACCCCCTAAACTGAAAAGGTCGCGAGATCGAAACTTATCACTCTCGCACCCCAAAATAGCAGTGTTTTTAGTGTGGAAACATGTGTGTTTGTCCCTTCAATAGGCGAGTATTTCTCAAGTCTTGAAAGAAAGTGGAAATAGATATATAGTATGACGCATGAAAGCTAATAATTTATTAAAAAGATCGGAAGTTGCCAAAGGCGACAAGTGGGACCTCTCCTCTTTGTTTGAGAGCGACGAGGCGTGGGAATCTTCTCTAAAAGAGTTTATCGAGATGGGAAAGAATGCAGACAAGCGAAAAGCAGCATTCGAAAAGCCTGAGTCTGTCTCATCTTCTCTTCTATTGGAAGAGTTGGTTGAATCTTTTAAGGCACAACGACTTGGAGAAAAGCTTTATAGCTATGCGATGCTAAACAAAAGTTCTGACGAAGGCGATAGCAAAAACATGGACAGAACGGGAAGAATCTTTATGGCTTTTACAGAGTTTTCTGCAAAAAGCAGTTGGTTCATCCCGAGTTTGATGAAGATTCCAGAGGACAAGCTTAGGGCTTGGATTGACCCAAATGGGCCGACTGGAAAAGACTTTGCGGACTATCGAGTCTACATAGAAAAAATGCTTTATGCAAAGCCATACATTCTTTCGGACAAAGAAGAAAAGCTCTTGTCTCTTCTTATGGAAAGTCATGGAGTGGCGCAACAAACATTTTCTCAGCTAACGAATGTTGATATGGATTTTGGCTATGTCAATGACGGGCAGGCGGAGAGAAAACTTACTCAGTCTTCCTATTCCCAATTTTTGGTAAATCCAGATAGGAGTGTGCGAGAGGTTGCATATAAGCAGTTTTATTCAGTTTTTGACTCTCACAAAAACACACTTGCAACTCTTTATGCGGGCAAGGTGCAACAAAACATAGCTATGGCGAGAATTAGAGGCTATTCTTCTGCGCTGGAGAGAGCTTTGCAACCAGATAAGGTTCCTTTGGAAGTCTATACAAATTTGATAGACACAATCCACAAAAATTTGGCACCATTGCATAAATATTATTCGCTTATGAAAAAAACGCTAAAGGTGGATAAGCTTAGGCATTACGATGTTTATATTCCGCTTGTAGAAGACGTAAAACAAGTTATTCCATACGATGAAGCTGTGAAAATTGCGACAGAGGCGTTGGAGATTTTAGGCGAAGAATATGTCTCTACAATTAGGAAGGGACTAACAGAGCAACATTGGGTAGATAAATATGAAAATGTTGGAAAACGTACAGGTGCTTTTTCTGCAGGTGTTTACGATGGCTATCCCTACATCTTGCTAAACTATAAAGAAGATATTTTGCGTAGTTTGTTCACCCTAATTCACGAAGGTGGACACTCTATGCATAGTTGGTATTCAACACACAACAATCCATATCCTTGCTATAGTTACACAATTTTTGAAGCGGAGGTTGCCTCTACTTTTAACGAAGAACTTTTGTTCCGTCATTTGTTGAAAAATGCAAAAGATGGCAAAATGAAAGCATATCTTTTGAGTATGAGAGCGAGCGATGTTTTGGCAACTCTTTATAGGCAGACAATGTTTGCAGAATTTGAAAAAATTGCCCATGAGTGTGTAGAGATGGGCAAGCCACTTACGCTTTCTGTTATTCGAGAAGAATATGGCAAATTGTTAAAGCTATATTTTGGACCTGAGATGGAATTTGAAGAGACGAGCGATTTGGAAGGCTTGCGCATTCCTCATTTTTATAATTCATTCTATGTATATA
>CAUTVN010000172.1:0-2674 GCA_963541705.1 uncultured Treponema sp. | reverse complement strand
CCCCTTTTGCGTTTTTTCTTATGCCAGAAGAGTCAAATTCAGAATATCCCGCCTCGCTAAGTAGCTCGCCTGCTTTTGTTGCGTCAAATTTCGGTTTGACAATTGTATCGTCATCAAAGTTATATCCACCCCAAAGGTGCCCTATGCCAATATTATGATATCTCGTATATTCTCCATAAAGAGCAGTGTCTATCATTCCTTGCATATCAATGGCATAATATAGCGCCCTCCTCACTCTAACATCACTTAAAAAAGGTGTTTTAGTGTTGAAGTGAATGCCCGACGCCCCTTTTAGCGGAATTAGGTTAAACACCCACCTATCTATATAGCCCTGCAATATTTTTTCATTTCCTGCCGAATCTTTCCATTCTTGAGGGTTGTTGAGATTTAGGCTATAAAGCTCGCCTTTATAAAAATATTCTCTCGCTATATCCTGTCCGCCTGTAATGACTTTATACTCTATTCTATCGAAGTTTGCCATTCCATTGCCCAATACTTTATGCCCCCACCAATCTTTCACCTTTTTGTATACTAAAAGCTCACCTTGTATATTCTCATCCTCTGCCATTGCATAAGCGCCAGTGGTTGGCAAAAACTTGTAGTTATATTCTTTATACCATCCTTTTTCTATTCCATTCGGAAAAGCGTGTTTTGGAAGCGGAAACATATTTAAGTTTAACAAAAGAGTATAGTTTGGGGGCACTTCTTCCTCTAGGCTTGTTACTTTTATACAATAGTCATTGATTTTTTCAATTTTTGTCTGTTCCCAATACTCGTTTAGAAAAGGGTCATCAATATTTGGGTCTACCATAGCTTGATGATAGAAAAGATAGTCGTCAGCATTGCAAGGCTCCCCGTCCGACCACCTCACGTCTTCGCGCAACTTAAAATACACAGACTTACCATCTTTAGAAAAAGCCCAATGGCTACAAGCCATCGAATAGTACTGTATATTTTCTACACATATATCGACAAGAAATGGACTTAATGCCATAATGCTATATGTTTTGGTATTACTTTCTGGACCAAAGAACCTAAAGGTTGAAGGATATTCGTCTAGAGTATCTTTCCATATGCCACCTTTTTTGCAAAGTGGCGAGCCTAAATCGGGGTGCTCTCCATATAGCCACTCTAAGTCTTCTGGAACACCTTCCACTTTTAAGCTTTTGTCAACTTGTATGCTAGATCCAAAAGATTTAGAGCCAATATTTTTGGATTCTTCCATTGTTGCTTTTTCATACTTTTCAACCGCACTCATAGGCCTATGTGCAACATTGTTGGTAGCCTTATTCTCGTTGCATCCAAAGCAACAAATAGCAATGCAAAAAAGCGCTAACACCTTTAAAAGATTTCTCATTCGACGCTCCTATAACACATTGTGTTTAAGCGAATTATTTTTTGCATTCTATAGAAAAACAATAAAAATATCAATATAATTAATATCAATTGCTCATTATAAATTCTAAAAAAATACATTTTATTTGCCGTTAATGCATAGCATGGGTTTTTGTGCATCCTTAAAAGAGAATGAGACTAATAGTGCATATTTTGAAATAGATGGTCTTAGTCTATACCACGCCGATTCGCTTAACACATCTCTTTTTTCCTCTCCTTTCGTAGACTTAATAGTTACATCTCCACCATATAATGTTGGAATTGACAAAACTTATTGTGAAATAGCAAAAAACCGCATAGAGTGCGAAACAGAAACCTTTTCTTTTTATGGATAATGATAAAATAACACAACAAGATATTGTAAAAGAATTTTTTATATCTCATCCCAATCAGGATATTCCACATCCTGTTGTTGTAGACTGGGTGGTTGCAGAATGGGAAAAAAGATGTGGCAAAGTATTTAGAGATCCAGATCGTATGATTTGTTCTTTAGCACAAAAAGGATTTTTGATTAAGGTTGCTAAAGGGGTGTATAAATACGATCCCGATTTTGAGACGCATCGACAATTAGAAGACTTTACAGAAGAACAAAAAAAAATAATTTTAGAACGTGATAAATATAAGTGCGTTATTTGTGGTAGAGGGCTTTCAGATGGAGTTGAACTCCATGTCGACCATATAAAACCAAAAGACTTAGGTGGTAAGGCGGTAATAGAAAATGGGCAAACTTTGTGCGCACAGCACAACTTTATGAAAAAGAACTTTAAACAAACTGAAACTGGTAAAAAGATGTTTATTCGCTTATACGAATTAGCAAAGGTACAAGGCGATGAAAAACTTCAACAATTTTGCGCGGAGATACTGGAAGTTTTTGAACGTAACAACATAAATGGACACATCGAATGGAAAAGATAATCACATTAAGAGAGGCGCTCTCCTAATGTGATTAGGATATCATCTTACACCTTAAACCTTTCTACTTCTTGAACCAAACCGTCTATGCTACTTTTGTTTTTTTGAGTGATATCGGCAACCTCTTGCACAGCGTTGCTAATCTGAACTGCGCCAGCTGCCATCTCGTTCATACTGTCAGTAATCACTCGGGTTAGCCCGTCGAGTTTTTCCATCTCTTTCGCTACTCCCTCGCTACCCTTTAGCATTTCGGCGCTACCCATCTGCACTTCGTTTGTTACTTGGTTGATGTCTTTTATGGCAGTAAGCACCTCTCGGCTCCCGTTCTCTTGCTCTCTCATAGCTTCGGTGAGGCGGGCACTCATCT
>CAUTVN010000171.1:0-2704 GCA_963541705.1 uncultured Treponema sp. | reverse complement strand
ATATGCGCGTAGCAGATATTAAATACGACCAACTTATCAGTAACGAATCTCTTTCGTACTATTGCCAAATGGAAGATGCAGAAGATAGAGGTCAAGAAAGAGGTAGGCTGGAAGGAATAAAAGAGGGAATAAAGAAAGGAATAAAAAGAGGTAGAATGGAAGGAAAGAGAGAAGGTAGAATGGAAGGAATAAAAGAAGGTGAGAAAAGGGGCGAGAAAAGAGTTAGATATGAATCGGCGCGTAATATGAAGAAGGAGGGTTTTCCATTCGACCTAATAGCGAGAATTACGGGACTGAGTCTTGCAGAAATAAAAGAGCTATAAAACAAATATAAAAAGCTATTCAACAATAAATCCTAAATTTATCGCCACTTTTCTTAACTGTTTTTTTGAAGAAGGCACTAACTGTTGTTGCACGCTATCAATTTTTGCCACTATAGTACTAGAGCCTCCTCCATCCAACTCTATAGCCTCAAAAGCACCGAGTGCATAAAGCAGTCGAGTTGCCTCAATAAGAGATGCCCCCCGGCTCCTTTTTTTCACCTCTCCGTCAATACACAAAATAAAAAGAGTATTCTCTTCTTTGTCCACCCCAAGTAAAGTTCTGCTGTCTGTCTTGGTCGATTTTCCTCTTAAAATTACCTTACCTCTCTCTATAACTTTATTAAACCCGGCAATTGCAAAATACGCATCCTGATCTCTCTCAAGATCTACACTTATCTCCTTATTTTTCCCAAAATAAACACTTACAAAGTCTTTGTTATATTTACTAACAATTTTTCCCCTCTCTATAAAAAGACCTAATGGTTTATACAATGGGTCAAAAACTGAACATCTATATGTAAAAAAATTCGCATTAATTGCAATATTTGTATTAAATCTTTTTGCAAAACTAAAGGTAGTTTCAGGCTTAACAAAATTTCCTCTAAAACGCCCTTCCTCTGTTGCAACTATTTTAAGAGCCTCATTTTTAAAAGACACTTTTATAATAGTTGCAATTAGAGGTAGCCGCTCGTTTTCAAGCCTGGCAATTTCTATACCATCACATATCTTCCTATATGTAAGGCTAGAAATGTCAAAAGCGACGGAATCCGCTTGATAGGTCGTAATTTTGCGATAATCATATCCTGTGATTGCATAATACCTGCTACAAACACAGGAAGTAAAAAAAAGAAAAAATAGACAGGCAAAATATTTTGAATGATGTATAAAAGAAGTATTAATACAACTCTTCACAATCTATCTTCTATTAAGAACCTTTTTGCCTAAATAACGAGCCCCTAAACCCAATTCATCTTCTATTCTAAGCAATTGGTTATATTTTGCTATTCTATCGCTACGGCTTAAAGAGCCTGTTTTAATCTGGCCACTCTCTAGAGCTACAGCCAGATCTGCAATAAATGCGTCTTCTGTTTCTCCAGATCTATGCGAAATAACCGCAGTATATCCCGCTTTTTGTGCCATCCTCACAGCATCTATAGTCTCTGTTACCGTTCCTATTTGGTTTAATTTTATCAAAATTGAATTACACGCTCCCTCATCGATTCCTCTTCGCAATAGCTTTGTGTTAGTTACAAAAAAATCATCCCCAACAATCTGAACTTTGCTTCCCAATTCTTTTGTAATTTTTACATATCCCCCCCAATCATTTTGATCTAGCGGATCTTCTATAGAAACGATGGGATACTTATTAATCCATTCTTTAAAAAGAGCTATCATTTCGTCCGAATTCAACACTTTCTCAGGGCTAGATTTCCAAAACTTATAGCCCTTTCTATCTCCTTCGTTAAAAAGCTCTGAAGAAGCACAGTCTAATGCAATACCAAAATCTTCAGCCGGCTTATATCCTGCCTTTTCTATAGCCTCCATAATAAAATCTAGAGCTTGAACATTTTCTATATTAGGAGCGAATCCTCCTTCATCTCCAACCGCTGTAATATGCCCTCCCTTTTTCAAAATAGACTTTAGAGAATGAAAAACTTCTGCCAACATTCTCAAAGCCTCCCTAAAAGATGGAGCCTTAAGTGGCATAATCATATATTCTTGAAAATCTATCAAATTATCTGAATGTTTGCCCCCATTAATGATATTTGCCATAGGCATAGGCATCTCTAGCGCATGCACTCCGCCCAAATAGCGATATAAAGGAAGCCCCACGCAATTTGCCGCAGCCCTTGCCACAGCCATAGACACTGCCAATATGGCATTTGCTCCAAGTTTAGACTTGTTTTCAGTTCCATCTAGACTCAACATCGCAGAATCTACCGCCACTTGATCCAATGCATCTAAACCCACAACTTCTTCAGCTATAGCAGTATTTATCTGGTCAATTGCCTTTAAAACCCCCTTGCCACCATATCGCATCTTATCTCCATCTCGCATCTCCAGCGCTTCTCCCTCACCTGTAGACGCACCAGATGGAACCGCAGCCCTTCCGTAGCTACCGTCGTCAAGATGAACCTCAGCTTCAACTGTTGGATTTACTCGAGAATCCAATATTTCATTACCAGCAATATATACAATACTTGCCATAGAAGCACCTCCCAAATATAGACAAACCTGTCCTAGTTCACTCCAGTATAATAGCTAACACCAAAATTTACTAGGTAAAATAAAATAGAAATGAAAAATATTCTTTAATTTTTTATAAAAATTTAGTATACTTCTTATCTAGTGGGGCAATTCGTTTACTCTGCAAATAAATT
>CAUTVN010000170.1:0-2774 GCA_963541705.1 uncultured Treponema sp. | reverse complement strand
TGTTATCAATTTGGCAGCTCAAGCGGGAGTTAGGTATAGTATAGAAAATCCAAAGGCCTATATAGATTCAAATATAGTGGGATTTTTGAATGTATTGCAAGCTTGTAGAAAATATAAGCCCGCTCATTTTCTTTTTGCCTCTAGCTCTTCAGTCTATGGACTTAATAATAAAACTCCGTATAGAGAAGATGATATTTGCGATTGTCCTATAAGTCTTTATGCTGCAACAAAAAAGGCAAATGAGCTTATGGCATATAGTTATAGCCATCTATACAAAATTCCTTCTACTGCTTTGCGTTTTTTTACAGTATATGGACCGTTTGGGCGACCTGATATGGCATATTTTAAGTTTGCAGAAAAAATTGTAAAAAACGAAAAAATCCAAGTTTTCAATAACGGGAAACTATACCGAGACTTTACATATATCGACGACGTAGTAGAGGCTATAGCCCGTCTTATTCCCTTGCCACCTTCCAACAGACAAAAAAAAGACGAAAGTGAGCTTTTTGAAAATCAATATTTTGATGTTTTCAACATAGGCAACGAACATCCTGTGCTACTTACCGATTTTATAGAAATCTTGGAAGACAAACTGGGAAAAAAAGCCATAAAACAGTTTATACCTATGCAAAAAGGCGATGTGTATAAAACAAACGCTTCTACAGAAAAGCTTTATAAAAAAATAGGTTGGAAGCCGTTTACTCCTTTGGAAGAAGGCTTAGCCCATTTTGCCAAATGGTTTTTGGAATATAAAAAAACACACTCCGAACAGATTTTGTGAGTATTTATTGTTCCATTTGACTTTTAAAAGAGTCTACTATTTTTGGAATTAGTTTTTTAGATGTAGTGTCTTCACAATATGCACCTGATGCTTGTTTGTGCCCACCACCGCCAAAGTTTTTTGCAACGGAGCTTACGTCTATATGGTCGAAAGAGCGAAAGCCTATTGAGCAACCATTTTCTTCTTCTTTTATAACTACTATAGCCTCAACTCCTTTAATTGCCTGAATGAGCATATAAAGACTGTCTGTATCTCGCCCGTCAAGACCATACTCTAAAAAATCTTCGTATGTTTGATATGTTATGGCAAGTCGACCTTCATAATATAGAACCAAGCGCTCTAAGCTTCTGCCAATTAAAATGCGAGAAGCAAAAGACTTGCCCCCATTCATTTTTGCAAAAATAATTTTAGGACTTGCTCCTCTCTCAACAAGGCGTGAAACGCGTAAAAAAGTCTCTTCACTTCTCTCATCTAAATGTCTAAAAAAACCTGTGTCTGTGCATGTGGCAAAAAGAATGAAAAAAGCTTCGTCTTTTGTAAGTTGATAGCCCATATGTTCTATTAAATCTTGAACTAGGCAAGCTGCTGCAGGAGCTGTGGGCTCTACAAAACACAATGGGGATGTATTGTTGTTTGTTGCGTGGTGGTCAATAATTGCTAACGGCAGATCCCTTATTTCGTACTTTATACATCCCGTTCGGTCTATATCGGCGCAATCCACCAAAATCGCTCCGACGTCTCCTCTTTTTTTATATTCTTTTTGCAAGGTGGAACTAAAGAAAGGCTCATACATTGCAATTTCACTTCTTTTGAAAGGACCTGCAGAAAGTAAAATTGTTTTTTTGTTCAATCTATTTAGAAAAGAAGCTAAGGCTAGGACAGAGCCTATGCAGTCGCCATCTGGCTCTTTATGCCCTGCAATTACTATTATGGAATATTTATTTATAAAATCTATTAAACCTTGTGGAACTGTATACATACCCCCTCCCTTAATTCACAGCTCATAATTATAACATATTTTTAAAAATCATTGTAAATATTTTGTAATATTAATTTATAAACAATTTATAAAATAGTTTATTTTTTTTAATATCTTGAAAAAAGGATAGCATTTAATGTAGTATCTAAGTTACTTAATTTACTTAAAAACTCTCGTTCTTTTTGAAAGAAATGGGTGGGTTTAGGTGAAAAAAATATTTTTATAAGATATAGGTATTTCTTAATGGGTTTGCCTATATCTTTGAGGAGATGAGCCTTATGATTATTGGTGTTCCAAAAGAGATTATGCACGGCGAAGATAGAGTTTCTTCTACGCCTGAGACTTGTGCTATTTTAATTAAAGATGGGCACAAAGTGTTGGTTGAAAAAGGAGCTGGAGAAGGCTCCTATTTCAAAGACGAAGCATATAAAGCAGTAGGGTGCGAATTGGTTGACGATGTGAAAAAAATCTATGACGAGGCAGAGCTAATTTTGAAGGTTAAAGAGCCTTTGTATAACGAAGCAAAAAAGTGCCACGAAATAGATATGATGCATAAAGGACAATATCTAATTACATTTATTCACCCCGCAGCGCCCGTAAATCATCAGATGGTGAAAGATATGGCAAAAAAAGGTGTTATCTCGCTCACTCTAGATGGTGTTCCTCGTATTTCTAGAGCTCAAAATATGGATGCTCTAACTTCTATGAGTACTTGTGCAGGTTATAAAGGTATTTTAATTGCAGCAAACTTGCTTCCTAAATTCATTCCACAAATCTTTTGTGCAGTAGGTCAAATAAAGCCTATGAATGTCTTAATTATAGGAACAGGTGTTGGAGGATTACAAGCATTAGCTACAGCAAAAAGACTTGGTGCTGTGGTGCACGCAGCAGATATTCGCCCTGCAGCAAGAGAGCAAGCAGCATCTTTGGGTGCTAAGATTATTGACTTAGGTGTTCCTGAAAATGAAGCAATTGGAGAAGGTGGTTATGCTCTTCACTTAAAGCCTGAAACAT
>CAUTVN010000169.1:0-2775 GCA_963541705.1 uncultured Treponema sp. | reverse complement strand
GGCTTGCGCATTCCTCATTTTTATAATTCGTTCTATGTCTATAAATATGCAACGGGCATTTCTGCTTCTATGGCTTTGGCAGAAAGGGTTAGCTCAGGTGGTGCAAAAGAGAGAGAAGACTACTTTAATTTCTTAAAGTCTGGAGGTTCTCGCTATCCAATAGAAAGCTTAAAAGTTGCAGGTGTTGATATGAGTCGTCCTGAGCCAATTCAGGCTGCTTGTACCAATTTTGCAAAAATAGTTGAAGAGCTAGGGGAAGCCCTAAAAAACATCTAACTTCCGACTTAGTATCGTCTAATATGCAAACTAAAATTGAGGAGAGTTCGCTCTCCTCATTTTCTCAATCTCCACATTTTAAGGCTTTTTTGGAAAGTGGTATTGACCGCTTTGAGTTTATATCTTCTTTTTTAAAAGAGCGAGGGGTCTCCTCATCAGCCATTTCTTTTTCTACGGGCAAGCATATGATGGTAAATTTTTCAAAAAAAGCATACAACAAACGCTACAGAAATAGGGTGTTTGTAGCTCACTACGATCGTGAAAAAATGAGCCCTGGCGCTAATGATAATTCTGCTGCTTGCTATATCTTAATGCGATTTGCCGTCTATCTTTCTACCTTGAGGTATCCACACAATATAACAATTATTTTTACAGATTCTGAAGAGGCAGGTAAGGATGGCATACAAAAGCAAGGCTCCTATAAGTTGGCTCTGGGTTTGCATAACTTAGGTTTTGAAAATGCGGATATATATATATTTGACATGTGTGGCAGGGGAGATGCCTTAATATTTTCTCTTTCTGGTATCTATGGAAGAGAGGCGGGCAAAACTTCGTCTTTGCAAGCTTTGCA
The DNA here is from genome assembly GCA_963541705.1 of uncultured Treponema sp. Lineage (GTDB taxonomy): Bacteria > Spirochaetota > Spirochaetia > Treponematales > Treponemataceae > Treponema_B. The sequence goes on along the minus strand of CAUTVN010000169.1, from coordinate 1,928 downwards.
CAAAAGGGCAGTATTTTCTGCTCATTCTTTGGCTATTCCGTACTTTTCTATGCTCACAGCCTATAGCGACAACGCAGGCTTTGTCGCTGCAGGTCTTAACGCTCAATTGGTTACGGTTTTGCCTATGAAAGAGGCCTGCGTGTTGGCAAAATATTTGGGTGGTGAAAGAGATGAGCTATATGCAAAAGTTTTGGATGTAGTGTTAAAAAATGAAAGAATCCCCTCCTCATCTAAAATTTCTCAAATAGTGCCCACAACATGGCAATTTATGCATAGCCCGCAAGATAGCATAGAGACACTGACAGATGCCACGTTTCATTTAGTTTTTAGCTATATGAAAAAAATAAGTGCTACAATGGAAAAATGGTAGAGAGATGGGTACCTATTCTTGAGATTTATTGATTCCCAATTCTTGTCTATATTTGGCAACGGTACGTCTCGCAATGTGAATGCCCTTTTTAGATAGGAGTTCTGCAATTTTGCTATCAGATATGGGTTTTTCTTTCAGTATGCTTTTTATTATTTCTTTGCAAGCTTGTCTTGAATATCCACTTGCTACATAAGATTTTGTTGAGTATACCCTCCTCTGTGTTTTTCGTTGAGGTAGTTTTTGTGTAAAAAAATAGCTTATTGGAAAGATGCCCCACTTGCATTCAAGATATTTACTATTTGCAATTCTAGAGATAGTGGAATTGGACAATTTTAGGTCGTCTGCCAAGTCTTTTTGGCGTAGAGGGCTGAGAAACGAAAAACCATAGTAAAAAAAATCTCTTTGAAATACCACTATTCTCTCTACCACCCGGAAAAGGGTTGTGGAACGTTCGGAAATTGAAGAGATGAAAGTTTTTCCCTCTTCTATTTTGTTTTTTGCAAAGATACCCGCTTCGTCATTTGCTTTTGCGAGTTTTTCTATAGTGTTAGAAATTTTAATGGTTGGCAGTATGGAAATGTTTACTTTAATTTCAATTTTATTTTCTTTATTTTGAACAAAAACGTCTGGTATTATGTATTGGGTGCCCTCTTTTTTCCCTCCAAATAGATATCCAGGATAGGGGTTGAGCGTTTTTGCTAATTTTACCGCTTTTTGTATATTGTCTGCCGATATTCTATACCCATATCTTTGTTTTATTAGTTGCTGAACATAATGTTCATCTTTTGCCAAAAGGCTCAAGTCTTTTTTGATTATTAGAGTTGCATATGAATATATTTTTTTTTGTTCAGGCGAAAGGCTATCTTTTTTTTCTTTGTACAATAAATCTAGTTGAAAACAAAGAGAGGAGGCGACTCCATCAAAAGCGCAACCTTGAGGATATAGATTGTGTACAATGTCTAGTGCATCTTCAATGTCCTTACTATTGCATACATTGCTCAATTTTTTGTCGCTAGATATTAGCTCTTTTATCGGTACTATATTAAAACCCTTTTCGTCTAGGTTTTGAATAATTAGGCGGGCTAAGTCTATGAGAATTGTCTTTTTTTTTATATATGCCAGTTGAGAAAGTAAGAGAGAGTATAGACTTGAATCGTCTCTATATACATTTTCTATTGACTCATTCGCTAAAGAAGAAGGCTTTCTATTTGGGCGCCTAGCTTTTTGTATTTCTCCCTTTTCTAAGTCTCCATTTTTAACTAATTCTAGTGCTATATTTTCTTCTACTTCCTTTAAAATTTCCTCGCGTAATTCTAAGACTGACATTTTCATAATTCGCAAAGAGGTAAGCATTTTGCTAGAAAGAATAAGACTTTGTTTTTGAACTTGTTTGGCTGATTGGACGCTCTCTATTTTTCCCATAGATTATGTTGATATTTTCAGTCTTTTTGTACCTGTTTGACTATTTCCATTTTTTCAAAACTAAAGCGCATGCTCTTTTATTGTTTTGTAGAGTTATCCTCTGTAGATGCCTCTCCATTTTCTTGGCGCTCTTCCT
>CAUTVN010000168.1:0-2808 GCA_963541705.1 uncultured Treponema sp. | reverse complement strand
AAGAAAAGATGAGCTTTTAATAAAAGAGGTGAAGGCGAAGACAAAGAAAGAGAAAAAGGAAAGAAATTGGTTTAGAATTAGCGACTTAATCATTTTTTTAATTATCTACATCTTTGTTACCGGTCGTTTTGGGGGCAATATTTTTTGGCCACTTTTCTTTTTTTCTCAGTTTTTTGGTTATGGCGGAAGGTATGGAAAGCGTAAAAAAAAGGGAGGGAGCTTTGGCTCTTTTTCGTTGTTTGATGACGACTCTTCCGGCAATAGCTTTTCGGGAAAAGGGGGAAGCTTCGGTGGCGGTGGTGCCTCGGGTGGTTGGTAGAATTTTTGATAATTTTTAAGGAGAGTTAAAAACAGCTTTATGAAGAAACATCTAAAGATAGTCGTATTTTTTCTTTTTTGTTTGCTACCCATTTCTCTTTCTATAAGCGCGGAAGAAGGAGAGATGGAAGAAAATGATATGGAGCTTTTGGAAGAAGAGAAAGACGGAGATGGCACAATAGACGAGGAAGGGAGTGAAAAAGATGTGGAAGGAGGGGAGTTTAATATATTTATTTCGGAAGGCATCCCCCTTCTTCACCCACATGTTTCTTATAACGCAGACGAGGCTCAGCTCATCTCTGCCTTGTGCGAAGGGCTTTTTATATATGATCCAAAAACGTTAGAGCCAATAGGGGGCATAGCAGAGTCTTGGAAGGTGAGTGGGGGGCGAACTTGGAGGTTTACTTTGCGAAAAGATGCCAAGTTTGAAAATGGGGACGCTATCACAGCCCAAACATTCAAAGACTCTTGGCTAAACTTGCTCTCTCCAAATCTTAACTGTCCCTATGCATCCCTTTTAGACTGCATAGACGGCGTTGCAGACTGGCGCTCTGGAAGATTAAAAAATAAGAACCAAATAGGCATACAAGTCGAAAGCGAATACGAGCTTACAGTCTATACTGTCTCTCCCTCTCAATATCTTCCATTAATACTGTGTCATCACGCTTTTGGGGCTGTTCATCCCTCTCAACTAAAAGACGTTGCAAGGTTGATGAGCAAAAAAGAGTTTCAAAGTACAAAAGACGCATTTAAGCCAATTTCGAGCGGTCCTTTCAAAATAGCAGAGTGGAGTGATGATAAAATAGTTTTTTTGAAAAATGAAGAGTATTGGGATGCAAAATATGTTCATCTTTCAAAGATAAACGCATATACAAAGATGAAAAGTGAAGATGCAAGCTATAAATTTAATATGGGGGACTTGCACTGGATTAACGGCGTTGCGGTTATAAAAGACATTGTGGACAGGGAGGCGGTTCACGTTGGGGCGATGTTTGCAACAGAATATTTTTTCTTTAGGCTGGAGTCGGAAGCTGTGAAAAGTGAAAAAATTAGGGAGGCTCTTCTTTTGGCAATTCCTTACGAAAAACTTCGCTCACAATATCCCATTCCTGCTACAACTTTAGTTTTCCCACTGCCCGACTATCCTCGCATTCAAGGTGTTGACGAGTATAATATTTATAAAGCACAAAACATCATAGAAGGTCTGTCTCTTGCAGAAAAAAACAAGAGGATTAAAATCATTTTTCCAGAGAGCACATATTACGACTCTTTGGCAAAAATATTAGAAGAAGCTTGGGGAAAGCTGGGATTTGTTGTAGAGACAAAAAGCTATGAGCAATCTGAGTACTACGAAGCAATAAAAAAGGATGGATATAACTTAGCTCCTCTTTCTTGGATTGCCGATTTTGCAGATCCAAGCTCTTTTTTAGAGATGTTTCGCTCCGATTCGTCTCTAAACAATACTTTGTGGAAAAGTGCAGAATACGAAAACATATTAAAACTTGGAAATGCTGAAATGGATGTTAGAAAAAGGTATAAAAAACTTAGCGAGGCAGAAGAGCTTTTGCTAGATTCTCACATATTAATTCCGCTCTCTCACAATCCTTCGGTAAATATAATAGACTTATACCAAATTTCGGGCTGGTATCCGAATGCTATAAACATTCATCCATTCAAGTTTATCAAAATAAAAAGACCAAAGGCTACTCCAGGTCTTGCGATAAATTGAGTGTTGTCTAGATTAAAGCTAAAATTTATTTACTAAAAATGGTTTTTTTAGTAGATTATTTACGTTCCTTCTCGAGTTTTGAGGGGATTGATGTAAATATTTTATAAGGAGTGTTCATAATGGCACAATATCAGTTTGAAACAGAAGTGAACCAGCTTCTTCACTTAATTATTCATTCGCTCTATTCGAATAAAGAGATTTTTTTAAGGGAGCTGATATCTAATGCTTCCGATGCGTTGGATAAATTAAAATACTTAAACCTGTCAGATGAAAAATATAAAAGCTTGCAGTTTGTGCCACGTATAGATGTGCTTTTTGACGAGGGAGCGGCAAAGCTAATTATAAGAGATACGGGCATTGGGATGAGCGAGGAGGATCTAAAAGAAAATCTTGGCACTATTGCAAAAAGTGGAACAAAAGCTTTTTTAGAGAACCTTTCTGATTCTGCCAAAAAAGACTCGTCTCTTATAGGTCAATTTGGTGTGGGTTTTTATTCTGCGTTTATGGTGGCAGAAAAAATAGAAGTGATAAGCAAAAAGGCTGCTGAGGATGCTGTGTATAAATGGGTGTCGGACGGGAAGGGCTCTTATGAAATAGAAAAAGTAGACGACGCCTCTTTTCCGATTATAGATGGGGTGCCAGAGGCAAATTGTGGAACTGCGATTATATTGGAACTAAATGCAGAAGATTCGGAGTATGCAACAAGGTGGAGAATAGAAGAGATTATTAAAAAATATTCAAACCATGTAGCCTTCCCAATA
>CAUTVN010000167.1:0-3028 GCA_963541705.1 uncultured Treponema sp. | reverse complement strand
CTGGAGGGCTGATCTGATGTTTTGCAGAATGTATACACTCAAAGAATAGCTATTTTATAGAAGATGTCAAGACGAAAAGGGCTTTTGCATAACAATTGCAACAAACTAGATTGATAATCTAAAAAAAAAGCCTTATAATACAAAGTGGTTTTTCTTTTATAAACAGAAACGGTGAGCTTAAGTGTTGCAGAATAGTAGTGTGGATCTTTCAATTTTTGATGGCATTATAACTTTTACTAAAGATGAAAAGGTTCTTTTGGACGAGATTTTTAAGGAAGTAGAGTCTAGATCGGAGCTATCCTATGGTAGAATCAAAAAAAAGTTGGACGACTTAGAGGGGGTCGCTCAAAGTATTTCCAAATATCCTTCAATCAAGTCTACTAGCCAGCTTGCAGGCTCCTCGCGAAACGTGGAAAGTTTGGTTAGCGCGCTCTGCAAGATGGATTCGGATTCGCAACTTTTAACGCTTCCTACAAAAACTATTTTGGGAAGGGCATATCTTGTCGCTAAGTTTCATACTTTCGTGGCTTTTTTGAAAGTTGCAGAAAAGTTGCAATTGGCAGAAAACTTGTTAAAAAGTTTGCACGGAGCAATATTTAACATTATGTTTACAATTATGGCAGAAGATGTTTATGTCTTTTTGCTAGAAGACGATACACTTTCTTTAAAACTACGAGAAGAGCTCGCGCTGTCCTTAACAGATCTTTGGGAGAGTAGGCTAGATATGAACATACAAGAGTTTTCTTCGATATTGGTCTCGCTTTGGAATGCTAGGGCTAAGATTGCGCCAGTTTTTGGCACTATGCTCGGAACTGCAGAGTTTTTTTCTCTGTCAACTCATGTAGGGGCAAAGTGGGCTCACTTTATTTCTAGAAAATTGGTTGTGAAAGAAATAATGTGGGCGCTGGAAGAATTTTTGTTTGGAATCTCTTACGAAGAGATACTGTTTGTAAGAAAAAAACTTAATGAAGAGAGAATAGATTCTGTCTCTCGCGAAGATGTTTTTAATATGCTAAATAGAGACAATCTATTTAAGGAATCTGATGCCCGATCTTTTTATGCATCTTATTCTGAGCGGCGCAACAACGCAGAAGCTAGAAAAAGGCTGAATGTAGAAGGACCTAAGAATATATTGGAAGATTATTGCGTTAAGTCTTGGTTTGAAAATAGAAATTTTTGGCAAGAAAATGCAAAAAGATAAGAGGCAGAAAAAAACGTTTTTAGTCCCTAATCTTAGGGTTGGCGGTTTTTCATAAAACAGTTTTAGCTTGTTTTCTTTTTTGCCGTATATGAGCGTGTGATTTATTGCTTTTTTAAATTTATAAGTGTGAAAGGATATATGGAGGTGGGAGTTTTATGAAGGAGCCAAAAACAAAAGGAGCTAAAGTTCGGGCGCCTCTTGTAATAAAACTTATAGTAATAACTACGTTGATAGTAGCTATTTCTACAGGCTTAATTACGAGCCTTTCTTCATACTTTTTTATGCAAGATTCTGGGGCTAGAGCAGAAGAGAATAACCTAACACTTGTGCAAGTTTTTGCAGCGAGGATGGAAGCAGAGCTAAAAGAGGTTCACTCCAGCGTACTTTTGTTGCTAGACAGCCTTAGAGTTGCACAATCGGATGTGTTTTATAAATATGCAGAGCAAAATTTCTTCGATAGGAATTCAAACATTGCATATGTTGGAGTGCCAGGCAGTGTGGACTCTTATAATACAAAATTTTTTATTGCAAGCGAACTATCTAAAGATTTAGTTAAAAACTTTTTAAAACGTATAGACGAAGACGTAGCGCTGTCGAATGCCGAAGAGATTTTTATCACCAATGCCACGCCATATTTTGACTATCCCATGGCGTGCCTGATTTTTCCATACAACGAAGGGGGGGCTAGAAGTAGGGTTATAGTTTTGTTTTCAACCGAAAAATTGCAGTCTATAGTAGATGCGAGTTCTGCTTTTACAACCTATGCACTCTCTCAAACAAAAGAGGTTTTAGTTCACCCAGATGTTGAAATATTAAAGGCAGGTATCTCTGAGCAAAGCAAAGCTCTTTTGGAGCGTGTCTATAGCACAGAGCAGGCATCGATTCAATTCACTTTTAGAGACGAAGAGAATGTAGACTATTTCGTCGCTTCTCAGAAGGTTGAATTTGCCAATTTTGTTGTAGTTTCTAAAGTGCCTGTAGATTTGGTTTATAAGGCAGTATACGAAATAACCAAGCGAAATGCCATCCTTGCAACTATTGTCTTGCTCACGTCTATATTGGGAATCTACTTTTTTTCGCAAAGCATCAGTAGACCTGTGCGTTCTCTTGTCGATGCTACAAAGCAAATTGAAGAAGGTCGCTACGATATTGAGTTAAAAGCCAGGACGCGAGACGAGATAGGGCTCTTAACTTCTTCTTTTGTTAAAATGGGACAAGGTTTGGCAGAAAGAGAGAGACTAAAAGAGACTTTTGGCAAATTTGTAAACAAAGAGGTGGCAAGACGCGCTGCATCGGGCGAGCTAAAACTTGGTGGGGAGCGTCGTGTGGCAACTATTTTCTTTTCCGATATTAGAAGTTTTACGGCTATATCCGAAAATATGTCGCCAGAAGATGTTGTGGAATTCTTAAATGCCTATATGACTCGTATGGTAGACTGCATAGAGGCGACCTATGGGGTTGTGGATAAGTTTATAGGAGATGCGATTATGGCAGTTTGGGGCTGTCCTGTAAGTCAGGGAAGCCCCATGCGAGATGCCGATTTTGCAATCAGGGCTACCCTTATGATGAGGCGAAGCTTGATGGAATTTAACAAAGATCGAGGGGTGCCGGGAAAGCCTATTTTGAGAATAGGTTGCGGGATTAATACGGGCAATGTGCTCGCAGGTCAGATAGGCTCTTCAAAAAGAATGGAGTATACAGTAATTGGCGATGCTGTAAATACTGCTAGCAGAATTGAGGCATTAAATAAGCCATTTGGAACAGATATTTTAATTTCAGAAAATACCTATAATCTTCTAAAAGATAGAATTATCGTAGAGCCTATGC
>CAUTVN010000166.1:0-3040 GCA_963541705.1 uncultured Treponema sp. | reverse complement strand
ACTAGGCTACATCCCGAAACATACACGGATGGAGATGTTATATATTTTTTTAATTTACGTCAAGTAGACATCTTTTTAATTTTAATATAATTTACGATTTTTTGCGTAGTATTTAAGGTGTTAGCGCAGGATAGAGAGTATATATTCCATTGTTTTTTGTGCAGTATTTTTCCAATTATAATTATTTGCATATTCAGCACCATTTTCTACTAAAGTATTTCTAAATTCTCTGGTTTCGTCTGTTTTTATTAGGCGCTCCATTGCCAAAGCTATATCTTCTGGCGAGCCGGGCTCAAAATGTAGCACAGAGCGTCTATCAATTTCTTTTAATGCTCCAGCATTTGCACATGCTGTGGGAACCCTTGCCGCAAGCGCTTCTAGCACTGAAAGAGTAGAACCTTCATTTTTTGAAGGGAAAATGCACATTTCGGCTGCAGAATATAGCTTATTCAAGCTTTCATGTGGAAAATATCCAGTTAGTAGAATAGAAGAAGAATTATGCGAGCGCAAAACTTCAGCTCTTATCTCCTCCGTTGCCTCTCCTTCGCCTCCTGCCAAAACTAGCTTGTGAGGAAGATTGGTTTTTTGCTTGAAAATATCAAACGCTCTTATCAATTCAATATGTCCTTTTTGCAGGCTGGAGAGACTTGCAACATAGATGATAAAAGGACGTTTTATAGAAAAAGGTTGAATATAAACTGAAGTGCTTTCATCTTGTTCAATTGGCTTGAATATGTTTTTATTCACTCCATTGGCTATTACAGTAATTTTTGAAGATGCGATGCCAATATCAATAAGAGCATTTTTTACATACTTACTTGGGACTATCACCCCTGCTAGTTGGTTGATTATATGTTTGATATATATATTTCCAATAAAGTTTGATTTGGTTGGCACGTTGTTGACGACAAAAAAAGACGGAACTATTAGGTTAAATGGAGAAGGCTCAAAACCAGAAACATATAACATAGCGTCAAACCTATTTTTCTTAATGAACGCGTTTAGGTGTGTCTTATGCCAAAAGTTTTCGGAAATCCTAGAGTCCCTAATATTAATTCCCTTAAATTGTACATTTCTAGAGGACGCACAATAGGTATATCTATCTAACTCATGACCAAAGATACACGCTTCAAAGTCGCCCGTTTCCATATTTGCAACAAGTTCACTCAAATACGAACCTGCTCCAGACATTCCGTGGTTTAGCGAAAAGCTATCTATGCCAATAAGTTTTTTCTTATTTTTCATATATTTATAGTGACTATGGGTAATATAGTCATTTTTAGTAGTTTTGTCGACAGCTAGTGAAATGTTTGCTATCCTAACCTTGAACTCTTTTTACAAAAGACTAATAGGGTCGACATCAATTTCGAGGTATATTCCTTTTTTTAGTTTTAGCAAAGAAAGGAGAGTTCGCACTGTGGCGTGTAACGAACTCATAGTTTTAGAGCGCAAGATTATGTGCATTCTATAATTTTTTGCTACCATATAAAGAACGCATTCAGAAGGCCCCATAACCTCCACATCGCCTCTTTTAGTTTTATTCAAAATGAAAGCGAGCTTTTGCATTTCTTTTTGCAATAAATCTTCATTTTTGCTCCTAAGAGAAAGGCGCAAAAGTCTTGTGTGTGGCGGAAAATTTTGTTCTTTTCTTTCCCTAATTTCATAAGCATAATATGAGGGGGCATCAAAATGTTTTGCGCAGACTATGGCAGGATGTTCCGGGCGCAATGTTTGGATAATTACCAAGCCATCGTCAGAATATCTACCCGCTCTTCCCGCTGCTTGAGTGATTAGAGCGAAGGTTCGCTCGTAAGCTCGAAAGTCTGGAATATTCAAACCTATGTCTGCAAAAGCAATGCCTACAAGGCGCAAACGCGGAAAGTTTAGTCCTTTTGCAATCATTTGCGTTCCTAAAAGAATATCAATTTTTCCATTTTTAAAATCTTTAATAGTATTTTTTACATGCCCTTTTGTTTTTGCAGAATCTGCGTCTAGGCGTGCAACGCTACAGTCTGGCAACGCTTTTTTTAGCTCTTCTTCAACATATTCTGTGCCAAAACCTGCATACCCAATGTCCAGCGAGCCACACTCTGGGCAAGATGAGGGAATGTCAGCGCTCCAGCCACAATAGTGACACTTCATCTTCATAACGTCTTTGTGCAAGGTGAGGGGGACAGAGCAATTTTTGCACATCATTTCGTAAGAGCAGGTTTTGCAATGAAAAACGTATGTAAAACCCCGCCTATTTAAGAAAATGACAGACTGCTTGTTCATACTTTTTGTTAGGCGAAGCTCTTCTATCAGCCTTGAAGAAAGACTGCAAGTGCTCCCCCTAATATTGACCACTTCTACGGTTGGCATAGCGCCACCTGCAAGTCGTTTTGTAAGCGAGAGTTTTTTAATAACGCCTTTTTCCATCATCTGCCACGCCTCACAAGAAGGAGTTGCAGAAGCCATTACCAGAGGACATTCTTTCATACTTGCTATTTGCATCGCAACCTGTCTTGCATGGTAGCGTGGAGTGGAATTTGACTTATAAGATGAGTCGTGCTCTTCGTCTATAATTATTAGCGAGAGTTTTTTAAAGTGTGCAAATATGGCGCTACGAGTCCCAATCACCATATGCACTTCTCCGTTTTGAATTTTTCGCCATTCTCTAAGTTTCTCACTTTTAGTAAGCCCTGAATGAATGATTGCCACGTCTTTCTTAAAATATTTGGTGGCGTCTTCTATTGCTTGGTGAGTCAGCGATATCTCTGGAACCAAATAAATTACATCTCCCCCTTCTTCTATCACCTTTTTTGCAGCTTTTAAGAAAACTTCAGTTTTTCCACTGCCGGTAGGTCCATATAGATAGAAAAGACGATTGGTTTTTTCTTTGGTAATTGCTTCTACTGCCATCTCCTGCTCGCTTGAAAGAATGTTTTGCCTACTGTCCTCTTCTTCTTTCTTAGTCATTTTTAGGTCTTTTTCAATTTTTGCCTGTGGCAACATAGCAGACAGCGCCTCTCCAAAAGAACAGAAATAGAATGTAGAAATC
>CAUTVN010000165.1:0-3083 GCA_963541705.1 uncultured Treponema sp. | reverse complement strand
AGAAAGGTTGGAATATGTTAGTGCATTAATAAAGAATGAACAGGCGTTTCGCTCTATACGCCTATCTCTTTCTTTAATTTCCGATATTCAGCGTCTATCGGGCAGAGTGGTCATCGAGAAGGCAAATCAAAAGGATATGCTCTCTTTGTCAAAAAGTTTAAAAGAAGCACTTAAACTAATAGCTATAATCACAAAAGAGAAGCTTGGAGTGTTTGGGCTTACTTGGGAAGAAACAAATGCTATCTCCCAAATACATAATCTTCTTTTCTCGTCTATAAGCGATGTCCCCTCTTCAAGTGGCTCAGGGGAGGCAAGCGTTATAAAAGATGGGTATAATAAAGAGGTAGACCGTTTAAGAGAGGTGCACAATAATGCTCAAAAAATATTGGAAGAATATGTTTTAAGCGAAAAAGAAAAAACGGGTATACAAAATTTAAAAATCAAATATAACAAACTAATAGGTTATTTTTTGGAAGTTTCTAAAAGCAATTTAGAGAAAGCACCAAAGTATTTTATTAAAAAACGCTCTATTTCAAATTCCGATCGCTACACTACAGAAGAGCTTGAGCGGATTGTAGAAGAAATAGACAGTGCACAAGATTCGCTTATAACGCTAGAAAAAGAGCTTTTTATGGAGGTTAGGAGCAAAGTTGCAAAAGAAAATAGAATAATACAAAAATTGGCAGACAAAATTGCAGAGCTGGATGTGGTTCAGTCTTTTGCAGATGTTGCAAAGTTGAACAATTGGACTCGTCCAACTTTTAGCCAAGACGGATCTCTAATAATTAGAGGGGGAAGGCATCCCGTTGTAGAAGCACACTTACCACGTGGAGAGTTTATTCCAAATAATATTTCTCTATCTTCCAATTTTGAAGAAGATAGTTTTGATCTACAACAAAAACTGCCCTCTTTTGCAATGATTACAGGACCTAATATGGCGGGGAAAAGCACCTTTTTGCGCCAAAGTGCACTCATTGTCTTACTATCTCAAATTGGCTCCTATGTGCCAGCCGACGAGGTTACTCTAACCCCTTGCGATAAGATATTTTGTCGAGTCGGGGCTCAAGACAACCTCGCCAGAGGAGAGTCTACATTTTTAGTAGAAATGACAGAGACTTCCTATATTTTACAAAATGCAACAAAAAAGTCTTTAGTAATTATGGATGAGGTAGGTCGGGGAACTTCTACTGAAGACGGAATTTCTATAGCCCAAGCGTGTTGTGAATATTTGCTAAACAAAATTGAAGCTAAAACATTGTTTGCCACTCACTATAGGGAGCTTTCAGCATTAGAAAATAAAAACTTGATTAATTTAAAATTAGACATTATGGAAAGTGAGGGAAAGATTGTCTTCTTAAAAAAAGTTGTAGAGGGTATATCTAAAAGCTCATACGGATTGCACGTTGCAGAGATTGCGGGTTTGCCAAAAGAAGTGTTAGAAAGAGCAAAAAACATCCTACATATGAGAAATTCTTTTGGTTCAAATAAAAATATTTTCAATGACTTGAAACTTGAAGACAATATAGAAGAGGGCAGGCTCCCTACTGATCAAGAGGCAGAGAATAAAGTGAAAAACAATTCTACCCCATCATTATTTGGAGAAGAGCTTTTGGTGATAAACGATATTCTAAACCAAGACTTAAACAATATAACACCATTAAAAGCTTTACAAAAATTGAGCGAATGGCAAAAACAATTAATGTAGAAACAGATAAATTAAAATAAATAAGACTTATTAAAGATTTTTTTATTTATCTCCGATGCTTGACGTTGAAGGTATTCTCTTTTACAAAAGAGATAGCTGGGAGGGTAGGAAATTGAAAGAGGCAAAGAAAAATACAGAAAAGACTGAAAAAGTCGGACAAATTACTTTTTATTCAAAAGATGTACTAAAATGCCCAGTGTGCGAGACAAAGTTTAGTAGAGAGGAATTGCATTCAGGGGGGGGGAGATTAATCGCAGGAGATTTAACAGACGAGCTACGTCGTCTCTACAAGCCTTCAGCCAAATATGGAGAGATTTTTCCTTGTATATATCATTTAACAGTGTGTCCGAAGTGTCTTTTTGCATCTTTTCCCCAAGATTTTTCTACTATAGATGCACAATTGAGTAAAACTCTTTTAGACACTGTAGAAAACCGTTATCAAATAGCAAAAGAGCTATTTAGTTCTTTTGACTATAATAAATGTAGAACTCTCATCGAAGGCGCCCTTTCCTATTATTTAGCAATTAATTGTTATGAATCATTTGACACGCGCTTTTCTCCTAGAATAAAACAGGCAATATGCGCGGTGAGGGCTGCGTGGCTATTCTCTGAACTTGCAAAAAAACACCCTGTAGAAAACTATTCTTATGTTTCAGATCTTTTCTATAGAAAAGCAGCATTCTTGTATAGATATGCAATAGATTTGGAATCTTCGGGAAAAGAGATGATTGCAGGTTTGCGCTCTTTTGGTCCAGATATAGACAAAAATTATGGCTATGATGGAGTCCTATATATGGGAGCGTTACTGGAATATAAATATGGTAGCAAAGAAGATGCAGAATATAGACACAAAAGAATGGAATACCACAAATTTACGCTGGCAAAAATGTTTGGACTTGGAAAGTCTTCAAAAGAAAAACCAGGTCCTCTTCTTGAGGCTAGTAGAGCTTTATACGATAATTTAAAGCTGGAACTAAAAGAAGAAGAGTAAGAGTTTTCGCTTCGGTTATTTCTTTTTTATGGAAGAATATAGACAAAATGTTCTATTGAGAGTCTCATATGACGGCACTTGCTATTCGGGCTGGCAGGTGCAAAAAAAATCTGGAGTTCTGCTGGGTGGTACTGTGCAAGAGGTTTTAGAAGAGGCTCTGATGAGGTTACACAAAAGATATATCAAAACAACTGCTGCGGGAAGGACAGATTCTGGAGTACATGCAAGGGCACAGGCTGTTTCATTTTTTACAAATATAAAAAGCCTAAGTGAAGAGAAATTTCCTCTTGCAATCAACTCCTTTTTGCCACAAAGTGTTAAAGTTATGAAGGCTAATTTTGTAAAAGAGAACTTTAATGCTCGCTTTAGTGCAATTTTTAGGACATA
>CAUTVN010000164.1:0-3232 GCA_963541705.1 uncultured Treponema sp. | reverse complement strand
CAAATACACTGTCCTTATACTCCCGGTTGGGTTTTCCCAAAGCTTTCTGTTTTTCAGTTTCTTTATTCATAGGTTAAACACCATAATACCACATATCGCCTTTTTTGTAATGCTTTGATGATATTTAAGAGCGACAAACTCTATTCATAGCGACATTCCGCAAAAAAAGTTGCACTAAAGAGAAAAAACCTATCGACCAGGGTAGGTTGCTATTTTTATATATTGAAATGATTGGAACTAAAATGTCGTCGCGTCTGCAATTTAAGGAATATTTAGAGAAAAAAGCATAGAGCGAATTGATTTTTTGAAAGTTTGGAATATTTTTAGTTTGTCTGCGCAAAAAAAACAGAAAGAAAAGCAACGCCACAAAAAGACTTAGAAAAATCCTTCTGTCCATCAACAGATCCTCCTCACGCTCGCACTATACTATAATAGGATTATATAAAAAATACAATAGGTATTTTTTTATATTAATGGTAACGCCGACCTATTCTTGGATCAAGCTAAAAGAGCGCACGGCACGCACTGCGTTAGGTTTTTCCATATCGTCGCAACCTTGGTAGCCTGTAGAAAAAAGTTGTCCCCAAGCATAGTAGCGATTGAAGCGGGTCGAAGACCAATACCAGTCGTCGCATGCAATTTTCTCCATTTTCCTCAAGTTTGAATAAATATAGGAAAGTTCATCTTTTGTGGGCAAGCGCCAGTTGTCATAGCCACCGCCACGAAAGTTTTTGCACATTTCCACCGCCTCACTCCAGTTGCCCTCTCCCAATATTTCGCTACACTCCAAGCCTCGATCGCCTTCTATGTAGAACACATAGCCACCACCAAGCCCTATGTCGCCAATTTTTATCGAAAGCCCTGAAACAAGTTCTTTTGCAAAGTCTTTTAACAGGGAGGGAAGTTCTTCTATGGAAGAAAATTCAATTTTTGCGCTAGATTTGATCTTAGCGGTTTCAGCGTCTCTCAGTGTTGCGGAAAGATAGAAAATACTACCAAGCTTCATTATTTTTCCACGGCTTATGAGAGTTGCGCTTAATGAATTGCCCAAAGCAGAAGTTTTTTCGCTATTTTCCCAATCGCCCGCCCCAAAGCTCGTATCATCCAAAACTTTGCGAGAAGCGCCCATGTCTACAACACTCACCCGCCCTGTTTCGACAAGCTCGGCGGTATATAGCTCGGTGATGACCTCTGCCTCCGAAGAGCTTATAGCGACGGTCTCGCTCTTAAAAGAGTCTACTGCTATAGAGTAAATCTCCGCCCAGCTTTTAGGCAAAAAGAGTAGAAATAAGGCAAACAATAGCAAAAAGCGCTTCAATCTCACATTTCCCCTCGCACAAATTGAGTTGATATCCGAAACTCTCTTAGATCGAACCCAACCTTTTCAAAACCATAATCTTGTTTTAAAACACAAAAAAGGCATTTAGCAAAAATGCTAAATGCCTTAAGGGCTAGGGTCCCGAGAGCATTTTTTAATACCCGAAGATCCTAGACGGATAACTCGCCTGTTTCAACTAGAAACCTACACTAAAAGACACAGAAACTTCATGCCCCAAATTCTTAGCCACTTCTGTTTTGCCTTTAGCGTCTGTTGCTTGACTATACACTGTTGGAGAATATTCAAAACCAACTCTAAATCTATTCCTGCTAAAATTCAGACCCATCCCAAGAGCGATGTCAAAACCTTTCTCAGGATCCTGCCATTTTTTGTCCTTAGCTTCGTAGTTTTTAGACATACTAGGAGTAAACCTTGCGGCAAAAGAAGCAGATATAGACTCAACAGGATTAATGTTAAAAGCTAGAGCAATTTCATCTTGGAAATAAAAACTACTACCTTCCACACCATCCTTACCGGTATTTTTGCTAGTCTGAATATATGTCTCGCTGGAGAGTGCCATACCGCCCAAACCTTCTTTAACAAAGCTTAAGAAATCGAAAGAAGCTTCCACGTAGATATCATGCCACATTGCTTGTCTCTTCAATGTGTCGTCTGAAGCACGCTTTGCGTTAGAAAAACTAGCATCAAATATATACATCAAAGTAAAGTCCAGAAAAACTGGCTCAACCGATGCAGAAGCCATTGCAGTCAAGTTAACTCCATTCCACATAACATTAAGTTTATCGTTTGCTTTATATTGAGAGTAATACAAAGGAGTTAGAGATAGAGTTAACATATCAAGAGGCACATACGTTGCCGACAGACCTACAGAAACCTTATTCTGGTTAATTCCACTCGCTGTTGTTCGGAATAAATTTTTAATTTGAGGGCGTAAAGAAAAATTATCCAAAATCTTAATTCCTACACCAAAATTGGCAGTAAGATCATTTCTTAAACCTGCATTTGTATAATTACCAGAATCATTATCTTCCCCTGAACGAACTGTATTTATGACTGTCTTATCCCCTATACTACCGCTCGGGCTAAACCTAGAAGGCTTCTTTTCCTCTTCTTGGGCAGAGAGAGTAGCGAACAAGAAACACGCCATTACCAAAACACTCAAAACTTTTTTCATTTTCATCTCCTTAAAAAAACATAAAATGAAAGTATAATACCAACCTAAGCACTCAAAAAGCCTGCAATGCCTTTGAAAATCCACACAAGCTACAAAGAGTACTCCCTAAGTCTTAGTCTAGCAGACAAAACAGTAGATGTCAATCTGTATTTATAATATTTTAAATATTTGGCAGACTACCCACGCTATATGTTTTTCTCTTTGCTAGAATGAGTTGAAAATAGATTTATGTTTTGTTTTTCTACAATGAAAAAATATAGACAACGAAATGTTGAAAACACATCTTGTGGGCTTGTCCACTTCTAAAGCAACCTTGCCCACAATGTAGCATTCTGTATATTGTACTAGGCGCACGGGTTTAATGCTCGCTCTAGTTCTAGAGCGCCCACTTTTTCATTCGCTAAAGTACAGCAACAAGCTCTCTCCTTATGCTAGGGATTTCTGCATCCTATAGAATACCTTCTGTTATATGAAGCTTCTATCACTCACGGCAAGCAAATTGCCAATAGTTCAACAGCGTCCATATTCCAAAAAGACTGATATCTCTCAAATGCTTCTATAATTTTAGGAAAGAGAACGTAATTGACTAAAACGCAAAACCGAGTTGCGAGAAAAAACCCATCGTCATATTTTCCATCTCTGTAAACCCACCCAACCCTATAATTTTGCTATCTCCGCTTCGCTAAGAGAGGTCGCTTCCATTATGTCAGATAGAGAAA
>CAUTVN010000163.1:0-3237 GCA_963541705.1 uncultured Treponema sp. | reverse complement strand
AATATGAAGCATTGAAAAAATGTTTTGAATTTGGAAAGTGCAAATTAAAAAATTCAGACATTCTTATATTGAGCTGTGGAGGGGGGACTCTCGAAAACGAAATGGCAATCGCTTTCTTAAAACAAGAAATGGCAAAGAATGAACACGACATAAGAATATTTTTTTTGCATTTACAGATGAAAATTCTTTTCAATAGAATAATCAAAAGAGCAAAAAAAGAAAAATCTATGCCCGCTTTTTTAGAACATTCGTCAAACGCAAATATGAGCAAATGCCTATTTTGGAAAGACAAACAAAATTTGAAAAAAGCCCGCTTTAGTTTTTTTCAAGTTTATAAAAGAAGAATGTCTAAAACAAAAAATATAAATTGCACAACTATTAAAACAAAAGGAATGAAGGTCGGTGGGATTGCAAACAAAATTATAAAAAATGTTTTTAGGAGAGAGGTGTGAAAAATAGAGAGCGCGAAGACTTTGGAACGGGCTGGCTTTTGCAATATGAAAATGTAGCATGGTTTAGTATGGAAGATTTTATTTTGCGTATATTAGACAGAAGGGTCTATCCGCAAAAGTGTGAGTTTATAAAGTGTGAAAAAGTGGAAGAAGTAGTTTGTGCAATAAAAGAGATGGCGGTACAAAGTGGTGGGCAATTTGCAGCAGGGCTTGAAGGGATGGTGCTCGCAAGTAGGCAATTCGCGACTCTGCCACGAAATGAATATGTTTTGAAGATGGAAGAGGCTTGCAAAGCGCTCACAAACGCTAGAGTTACCACAAAAGAAGAGATGGCAAAATTCACTCTTCCTCAGCTTAATCTTTTTCATTCTTTGATAGAAAAAGATGCAAGTTCGCTAGAAATTACTAAGGCGCTAAAAGAAAATTCGATAAAACTAAACAACGCTCGCTATAGGCAAAACACAAAAGCAGGAGAAGATTTTGCAAAGATTGTTAAAGATGGAGAGGGCGTGCTAACCCATTGTTTTGGTGAGACATGTTTTGCAGGCTTTTTGCGCTCGTTTAACGAAGAGAAAAAAAATGTGCGCATATATTGCCAAGAAACGCGCCCTTTTTTGCAAGGAGCGAGGCTTACGGCATCTCTTTCAAAAAGTTTGGGTTTTCAGACAACGCTAATTACCGACGCTATGGCCGCCTCGCTTATGTCTTTGGGCAAAATAGACTATTTTGTTAGCGCAAGCGATGTTATAACTCAGGATTTTCATGTAGTAAACAAAGTGGGCACACTAAACACAGCAATTGTTGCCTCATATTTTGGACTGCCATATTATGCAATTGGCTCTATTAGCGAAAAGCATAAAAGTGTGAATGATGTGAAAATAGAGATGAGAGATGAAAATGAGGTGTTGCATTTTTTGGGAATGAAAATTGCAGAAGACGGCGTTGGCGCTCTATATCCCTCTTTTGACATAACGCCACCAAAGTTGGTCTCGGGCATTTTTACGTTCGAAGGCTTTATCAAAGTCAATGGGGCTAAAAAGGATGATTGACACAAAGATATATTAGTACTATTCTTAAGCCCTCGAAAGAGTCGCCTATGGAGCGGCTTTTGAATCTTCGGAGGTGCACATCGTATGAACATCACGATGAATATGTACGAATCTTTGGGTTTTGCCGTCGTGTGGTTATTGATAGGAAGATACCTAAAAGACCGCATTAAGTTTTTTCAAAAATATTGCATTCCAGCCCCTATCATCGGGGGCTTTTTGTTTGCTCTAATCTCACTTGCAGGGCATGCTACAAACACAGTGCACTTTCAGTTTGATAAAACACTGCAGACTTATTGGATGGTAATGTTTTTTACCACAGTAGGCTATAATGCAGGTTTTTCTGTATTGAAAAAAGGTGGAGTAAAAGTTTTTATTTTTTTGGGCGTTGCTTTAGGTCTTGCTATAATGCAACATGTGGTGGCACAAGGAGTGGCAAGGGCAATAGGGTTTAACCCCATGCTTGCGGTGATGCTAGGCTCTACATCTTTTACAGGTGGTTTCGGAACGGCCGCAGCCTTTGCGCCATTGGTTGACCCAGACGGAACGTTGGGCGCTCTCACCCTAGCCGTTGCAGTGCCAACATTTAGCTCTATAATAAGCTCCATTATGGGCGGGCCTGTGGGAAATGCACTAATCACTAAATACAATCTCTCTCCATCTCAATCCAACGTGCAAGTGAGGGTGGACGAAGAAGGAAACATCATTAAGCAGACAACAGAGGTTACCACAGTGCCTGCAGTAGACAACCGTCCTTTTTTTAAGAAACTTTTTTCTAGACAGAAAAAGACAGAAGAAATTGTAAAAGTGCACGAAGAAGTTGTGCACAGCAGAGCTGCAAAGCTAGAAGCTGGAAACACAAAACCTACTGTTGGACACACACTAAATAGCGAAAAAGTTGCATCTTCTTTTATGATATTGGTAATTGCTGTAGGTATTGGTCTTTTTGTTACAGACTATTTAAATAGACTCACTCCTGCAACAAAATTTCCTATATACATAGGCACTATGTTAGTTGCAGCCCTTATTCGCAACATAGCAGACGGCACAAAGTGGTTTAAGATTGAAATGGACGCTATGGATACCTTGGGTAGTATTTCGCTAAACCTATTTTTGGCAATGGCGCTGGCTTCTTTGGAACTATGGAAGTTGAAAGACTTGGCTATTCCGCTTTTTGTAATTTTGGGTGCCCAAATTGTTTTAATGTACCTTTTTGCAAGATTTATAACATTCAACTTGATGGGCAGAAATTATGATGCCGCCGTTATTACAGCAGGACACATAGGTTTTGGTTTTGCGGCCACCCCGAATGCTATGGCAAATATGGGCTCCGTATGTGAGCAACACGGATATTCTGAAGTAGCTTTTTTTGTTGTTCCTATAGTCGGCTCCCTATTTATTGACCTTTTTAACGTGATGATTATAAGTGGAACAATTGCTTTGGTTCCATTGTTTTAAGATATTTTTACCCTTAGGGCTTTTAAGAAGGTGCCATTTAGTTTAACCAATAAATTAATTGGTGCTTTTAAGGTCTTTAAAGCTGGATACATAATGATGACAGTTAGACTGTTTCATGAGTAGAATTTTGAAAAAATTTTAAGGAGGTTTTTATGAGCGATGCCCCATCCAAGACGAACATTTTTAACTCCCCGCGGTCCACCCGCCCGCCGCCACAACCCGTCCGCACTCGTGGCGCTGCCGGAGGACGGCTGCCTGTTGTTACTTCGGTATTCTGTTGT
>CAUTVN010000162.1:0-3256 GCA_963541705.1 uncultured Treponema sp. | reverse complement strand
CTGAGGCGGAGGCTTTGGACGAGCTAGAAGAAGTGGAAGAGGTAGAAGAATTGCCTGAGGCGGAGGCTTTGGACGAGCTAGAAGAGGCGGAAGAGGTAGAAGAATTGCCTGAGGCGGAGGCTTTGGACGAGCTAGAAGAAGTGGAAGAGGTAGAAGAATTGCCTGAGGCGGAGGCTTTGGACGAGCTAGAAGAGGCGGAAGAGGTAGAAGAATTGCCTGAGGCGGAGGCTTTGGACGAGCTAGAAGAAGTGGAAGAGGTAGAAGAATTGCCCGAGGTGGAGGCTTTGGACGAGCTAGAAGAGGTAGAAGAAATTAATCTTGATGATTTTGTTTCATTTGAGGATTCGCCTGCTGTGCCAGAGCAAAGAATTGGTCCTATGGAGGTAGACGACTACATAGAGCCAGATACGCAAATTACATCTTCGCAAAGAGCTGAAGCAGAAGATAAGTTTAAAGACATAAGTATAGGTGGTCTTGATTTTTCATATCTTGATGAAAGAAAAGATGAAGATTCTTCTTGTGTCAGTCTTTTATCTACAGAGAGTCCTTGGATCGAGAAGCCTCTTTTTGCTTCCAATTGTTCTTCTATTCTCGGCGAGCTGGAGGTAGTTGGCGAAAGTGAAGCTGGGGAGCTCCTTAGCCTAGATGAAGAAGATACTATTGTGAATAAAGATGGTATTTATATGATAAGTGGATTGAGAAATCTTAAGCCTGACGATATGGCATTTAAAAGCTTGGTCGATTCAGTTTTGGGCAACCACTGATTTTTAGGGATATTATGAAGTTGAAGAAATATTATATTGTCTTTTCATTTCTTTTTCTGTTTTTTATAGTCTTTTCGCAAGAGAATGAAAACGTTATGGGAGTTTGGGAAAATGGCGGACGTTTTGTGGAGTTTTACAAAAATGATTCAAAAGTAGTGATGCGCCTCGTATTAAAGCCGTATTACGCCACAGTTTATAATGAAGCAGTGAGTTTTTCTAATCCTTTTGAGGGAGATTCAACAAATTCGATTTATGCCTTGTCTATAAGATATCCTAATACTAAGAGGGTTGTCTCTTTGCCTATCTTTGTTTATGACTCATATCTTTTTACTTCGTTTTATAAAAGGATAGATTTTGAGGTTGAAGAGGAAAATGCAGGTGGAGTTAAAGCTACAAACACAAATTCTCTTTTTGGATTTTGGGTAGAACAGGGTAGCAAGGATGGGATTTTGTTATATCCAAATGAGCCTAGTAGTAGCTTTGATGCATATTTTTTTGAAGACGAAAGATATATAAAGTTTAGATACTGGTATGATAGAAATTTGACTTTTTCTGATGGTAAGGCGATTTTTAAGGGTAGTAACGGTCTTTCTTATAAAGTACCTAGAATGATAAAAAGAGGTGAGATGGTATATTCTTGCATCACTACTAATGGCTCTTCTCTTAGAAATTATGAGGTGGGGACATATAAAGTGAAAAAAGATGAAGTCTCTAGTAGGAAGGGTATGTTTTTGCTTCTTAACAAGGAGGGAGCATTACCCGGCAGACAGGCGGCATCTGATGTATACCCAGACTATCGATATGAAAGTGTTGCAAATATTCCAATTTATATGCTTTCTTCCTCGGATGTGTTTGCTTTGGGCTCTCCCTTCTTATTTCGATCTGCCTTTACTAATTTAGACGAAGAAATAACAAAACATAATGGTAAAAATAAGAAAAAAGATAGATCTATTCGAGATGAGGACATATTGATTAATCCATGAAAAAACGTCGTATCCTAATTTTGGGTGCATCTTTAATGCAAAAGCCTGCTATCCTAGAAGCAAAAAAAATGGGGTGCGAAGTAGTTGCTGTAGATGCAAACCCCAAAGCTTTTTGTGTTGATTTAGTAGATCGCTTTGAAACAATAGATTTAAAGGATGTCTTAAGTCTAGTTCAGTTTGCTAAAATGCTTGAGGAAAATGGCGGACTTTCTGCTGTTTTTACTGCAGCCACAGATTTTTCTGTTTCGGTAGCAAGCATAACAGAAGCGTTGCACCTTCCAGGTCATAGCTTAGATTCTGCGAAAAATGCAAGTGATAAGGCTTTGATGAGAAAATGTTTTTTAGAAAACAACATTGCCTCACCATTGTTTGTAGAAGTTAATGGAAATGAGTGCCCTCCTTTGGAGAGACTCGCCCGGTTTACTTATCCTTTGGTGGTCAAACCTGTAGACAATATGGGCGCTAGAGGTTGCAAATTAGTAAGAAATGTGGACGGTCTCGAGGAGGCAGTAAAAAACGCTGTGCAATATTCTAGAACTAAAAGGGCAATCGTAGAGGAGTTTGTAGAGGGATGCGAATTTTCTGTGGAAGGCTTGGTCTTTGATGATGAAGTGCATATAACGGCCTTGGCAGATAGGCACATCTATTTCTCTCCATATTTCGTAGAAATGGGGCATACAATTCCTTCAACGTGTGATGATGATGTTGCAAAAAATATATGCGAAATTTTTTGCAAAGGAGTAAAAGCTTTAGGCTTAAGCCATGGTGCTTGTAAAGGAGATATTTTTTTTGATACAAAACAAAACAAAGCAGTTATTGGGGAGATTGCCGCCCGTCTTTCCGGCGGTTATATGTCTGGTTGGACTGTGCCATATTCTTCAAATATAAACGTAACTCGTCTTGCTTTGCAGTTAGCTTTGGGGGAGCGAATAGATGATGTGCCAAATGTGCCTACAAAACATAATACTACATATTTTTGTTCTGAAAGGGCATATTTGTCTATTCCGGGGATAGTGGAAAGTGAGATTGGAATAGAAAAAGCAAAAGAGTGCAAGTATGTAAAAGACGTTTTTTCGCGTGTAGCAAAAGGTGATGAGGTAAAATTCCCTCAAAATAACGTTGAGAAATGTGGGAATGTAATTTCTGTAGGAGATAGATATGAAAATTCAATTTCGCATTCGCGCAACGCCATAAAAAACATCTTTTTAAGGCTTAAACCTTGTTGTCACGAAACAGATGAGTTTTTATCATCTTTTCATGACGATTTTGCACGCCAAGAAGAATATCCCCCAAACTATTTTATTTTTCCTACTATTAAGAGAGGCTCTATCACAAAAGAGTTGGAGAGGTATGATTTTGTAATAGAACAGGATTTAATATATCCGCACTTTTTTGTTTCCTTTTTACATATGGAAAGGGAGCCTATGGGGGAATCTATTTATGAGGCTTTGAAAAAAGCGTTTTTGATAGATTCAAGTATAAAAATAAAAGTTATGTCGTTAATAGAAA
>CAUTVN010000161.1:0-3290 GCA_963541705.1 uncultured Treponema sp. | reverse complement strand
GTTTCGTTAAATGAGCTCAATATAGAAGACTTGACTCGCATTCTAACAGAACCTAAAAACGCTATTATAAAACAATTTGAGGCATCTTTTGCTTTAGACGATGTGGAGTTGACTTTTGACGATGCGGCTATTCGGGCTATTGCAAAGAAGGCTATGGACGAAAAGTCTGGAGCTCGAGGTTTGCGCTCAATTGTTGAAAAATTGATGCTTGACTCAATGTTTGAAGCTCCTTCTATAGAAGGACATAAAGAATTGCATATTACAGAGGATATGATATTGAATTCGGATATTAAGCCTCTTTTGAAGCTGGCATCTTAAAAAAGAGATATGAAAGATGAGTTGTATCGTATTTACAGGTGGGGGAACTGCAGGGCATGTGTTTCCGGGTCTTGCCATTGTGGAGTCTCTGCCCGAAGACGTAGAAGTGGTGTGGTTAGGTTCTAAAAATGGACGAGATGCTTCTTTTGTTTCCACTCTTCCTCGTGTAAAATTCATTGCAATTCCTTCGGGGAAGTATAGAAGGTATTTTAGTTTTAGAAATGTTGTAGACGTTTTTAAGGTTATTTGTGCATTCTTTGCTTCTCTTTTTATTCTTCTAAAATTAAAACCTGTTTTGCTTTTTTCTAAGGGTGGCTTTGTTTCAACACCTCCTTGTATTGCAGCATATGTTTTGCACATTCCTGTAATCACTCATGAATGCGACTCATCGCCAGGGCTTGCAACTAAGATTAATGCATATTTTGCAAAAAAGATATTGACTTCCTATCCCCAGACTACATCTTTTTTAAACCTTAGACATAGGTCGAAAGTGATATATACGGGAAATCCTGTGCGCTCTATTTTTTTTAAGGCTTCTACTGGTAAAACAAAAGACATCTTGGGCGAAGTTCCTAGTAAGCCCATTCTTTTGGTGCTTGGCGGTAGCCTCGGGGCAGAACAAATTAATGAGCTAATTTATGCAAATATAAATGAATTATTAAAACATTTTGTTGTAGTGCATCAAAGTGGGGAAGGGAATATAGAAAAGGCTAAAACTGTTTTGAATGAATTGAAAAAAGATGATGATGGAAGAGGCGCTTCTATATCCTATCATCCATATGCATTTATAGGTGAAGAATTGCCAGATTTAATTCTTTCTGCTTCTATAGTTGTTTCTCGCTCGGGCTCTAATGCTTTATGGGAGCTTGCAATTTTAGGTGCGCCTATGGTGTTAATTCCTCTGGAAAAAGGCTCGTCTCGAGGAGATCAAGTGGAAAATGCACTATTCTTTTCTGAAGAAGGCGCTGCAATAGTATTACGCTCTTCTGATTTAAATGGAGATGTTTTTTTAAATACGTTAATCGATTTAAAAAATGACGAGGCAAAAAGGAAATTGCTGGGAGAGAATGCAAAAAGATTATCAAATAGAGATGTGAATAAAAAAATAGTGGATATAATAAAACAAGAGGCTATGGCTTAAGATATAGCTGTTGTGATTGTAAGGGGCTCTATATGGCAGATGATTTTTCTTTTAAGGTGATAAAAGAGTTAGGGATTCTTTCTGAAAATAAAAGTGGATGGAAACTGGAATTGAATATTGTCAATTGGAACAATAGAGGTGAGAAATATGATATTAGGAGTTGGGCGCCAGAGCATGAAAAAATGGGAAAAGGTGTAACACTTACAAAAGACGAACTTTTAAAACTAAAAGAGCTATTAAACGAAATAGAAATATAATATTAGCATGAAAGATTTAACCTGTGGCAATGAAGCAAAAATTTTGATTACTTTTTCTTTTCCTATGATTTTGGCAAATCTTTTCCAACAGCTTTACAATGTTGTGGATACGATTGTGGTTGGTAAGTATGTGGGCGAGAGGGCTCTTTCTGCAGTGGGGCCGGCATTTCCTATAGTTGTTGTATTTTTGAGTTTGATTATGGGCTTTTCTCTTGCCTCTAATATTTTGATTTCGCAATTTTTAGGTGCAAAAAAAGAGGATGACGTGCGTCGAACAGTGCACACAACTATATACACAATTTTTTTCTTTGGTCTTTTTATGTCGGTATTGGGCGCTTTTATCACGCCTTATGTTTTGCGTCTTATGAGAGTGCCAGAAGATGTTATGGCATTTTCTGAAAGTTATGTAAGAATCACTTTTTCTGGCATTTTATTTCTTTTTTTGTTTAATGGCTTTACTGCAATGCTTAGAGGAATGGGAGATTCTAAGACACCACTTTATGTTTTAGTGGTCTCTACAATTTCGAATGCAATTTTAGACTTAGTGTTTGTTGTTTCTTTTAATATGGGTGTGGAAGGTGCGGCATATGCTACTATAATATCTCAAGGTATTTCTGCACTTTTAGTTATAATAATTGCGAGAAAGAGATGCGAGTTTTTGCGATTTAACATTTTTGCTCTTGCCTTTGATAAAGACATTTTCTTAAAAACATTAAAATTAGGTTTTCCTTCGGGAATTCAGCAGTCTTTGGTTGGGGCAGGGTTTATGACGCTTACATCTTTGGTTAATAATTTTGGCTCTGTTGCATCTGCCTCTTTTGTGGCAGCAAGCAAAATTGACTCTTTTGCTACAATGCCATCTTTTAATATGGGTCTTGCTCTAGCCTCTTTTACGGGACAAAATCTGGGTGCTGAAAAAATGGATAGAGTGAAACGAGGGCTTCATAGAGCTTGGATGATTGGGGCGGGCATTACCGGCGTGCTTTCCATTATTATACTTATTTTTGCAAAACAATTGGTGATGTTATTTCTTTCTTCTGAAGTTTATATTGCAGGTGGACTGCTGTATTTATATTGTGTGGCTCCATCCTATATAATTCAAGCCACGATGTTTATAGTAAACGGCGTAATTCGAGGAGCGGGAGATACTTTTTTTTCTATGATTTTAACATTCCTTACTATGTGGGTTTTTAGAGTTCCAATTGCGATTGTTTTGTCTATGTTTTTGGGAGTGAAAGGAGTATATCTTTCTATTGCAATAGGTTTTTCTATAGGGGCTACCATATCTTTTATATACTATAAGTCTGGAAACTGGGCAAAGAAATATAAAAAACTTATTGGTGAGAGGGCATAAAAATAAATTTAAAAAAAGGCATTGTTATGGTATGTTTTGTTAGCGGAGTGGCAGGTTTCATAGGTTTTTTTCTTTCAAAAAGATTATTAGACGAAGGACATACCGTGATTTCGCTCGATTCTCTTAATAGCTATTATTCTATTATCTTAAAAAAAGAAAGACTTGCCATTCTTTCAAAAAATGCTAATTTCACATTTTTTAATGCAGCGCTTGAAGACGA
>CAUTVN010000160.1:0-3304 GCA_963541705.1 uncultured Treponema sp. | reverse complement strand
TAGTGATACACATTTTCATGCCAAAAATATAAAATAGTAATGATTGGAAAAGGAGCAACAGTAGCAAGAGTAAGCTTCCAAGATGTAAGATAACCCATAAGAACTATATATACAATAGGATATGCAAAGCTATCCATCAATAGAAGAAACCCTGCCCCAAAATATGTGTCTATCAAGTCTACATCATTACTAGAGCGTGCTAAAAGGTCTCCAGAACTATATTTTTCAAAAAAGTTCATAGGTTTTGCAAAAAGAGAAGCAAAAAACTTTTTTCTCAAAAAATACCCCCCATAGTTCCCTGCATTATGAACAAAAAACATCCACAAAACGGAGACAGTGTAGCTCGTAAAAGAAACACCCACTATTTTTGCTACAATAATGAAAAGTTTGTTCCATGTTATATCACCTGTCTTGAATTGATCCAACGCAACTCCCACAAAATATAGAGGCAACACTCCACAAAACTCATCTGCAAACAAAAAAATGCCTCCTATTATTTGGTAAGGTAGCAAGGCTTTGTATGTATCTTTTAGCTTTTTGTGAATCTGGAACATAAAATTCACTCCTTAAAATATTAATAATTAAGAGAATGTTAACATATTTTTAGTAAACATGTAAGTCTAGGAATAGATCTATTAACTGCGATTAGCAAGTTACTTAATACCTTTATACAGATTCCGTTAAAGTATAAAACTTATAGATTACACTCATTCTTAACAAGATTATTCAAATATTGTATTCTTAAATTTGCATATTTTATGCGAAGATATTAGTATTCTTCTATAATATTCCCCGCATAAGGTGAAAAATGGATAATAAAATGGATAATAACGAAAAATTTTCAAAAAGCCGCAAGCTACTCATAGGCGGAAAAGGTTGCACAAAACCTCTGGAAATTGGTGGAGATGCTCCCGTGTCGATTCAAACAATGTGGAAAGAAGACTTGAATACTTGTAATTTGAACGAAGTAGTAAAACGCCTGAGTCAGCTTCAAGCAATTGGATGCGATATTGTTCGCTTTGCCGTGCCTGACAAAACTGCTGCAGAACAACTTGTGAAGCTCTCACGTTTAACGTCTATGCCATTAGTTGCCGATATTCATTTTGACTATTCTCTTGCTCTTTTATGCATGGATGGTAATGTTGCAAAAGTAAGAATTAATCCTGGCAACATTGGCAAACGTGAGAATGTTATAAAAGTAGTGAAAAAAGCAAAAGATGAAGGTGTAGCAATTCGTATTGGAGTGAATTCTGGCTCTCTCCCAAAAGACTTAATAAAGCGACTGGAAGAGTTAAAAAAAGGACAAGTTCTAAGGCTCTCTTCTATTGAAGAAGACTTATTCAAGTCATCCAATGCTTCTATAAAATCTTCCTATAAAGAGCAAGATTTTATAGAAAATTTTTTGTATGCAAAGGCAGAAATTATGGCAGAAGCTGCTTTTAGAGAGTTGGAAGTTTTGGATGAGCTAGACTTTTCTAATGCTCTTGTTTCTATCAAAGCTTCTAGTGTGAAAGAAACAGTACTCGCCAACGAAGCATTTAGACGGAAAAGATGCGAGCCTCTGCATTTGGGAGTAACAGAAGCAGGGCCTCTCATTTCTGGTGTAGTAAAAAGCACCTTAGCTTTTTCTTCGCTTTTGAACAAAGGGATAGGAGATACTATCAGGGTAAGTCTTTCGGATAGAATAGAAAACGAAGTGATTGCAGCCCGAGAAATACTAGCAGAGTGTGGGGCAAGAAATGCCTCTGTAAGAATAGTTTCTTGTCCTAGATGTGGCAGGCGTGGCTTTGATGTTCATTCTTTTGTCTCCAGATGGCAAGAGGAATTGTTCACTTTAAAAAAAAGTGCAACGGTCGCAGTAATGGGATGTGTAGTAAATGGTCCCGGAGAGGCTCGGGAAGCTGATATCGGAATTACAGGCTCGCCAGAAACAGTTGTGATTTTTAAGAGAGGAAAGCCTGTTAAGACAATACAATTGAAAGAAATTAATGAAGAAGATAGAGAAAAAATAATAGATGAAGCGTTTAAAAAGGAGCTAGAAGATTTATGAAAAGAGTAGGTTTGTGCTTTTTGGCAAGTATGATGTGTGTAAGTCTTTTTGCAATTGAATATTTGCAAGGTAGCCAAGATAAAGCATGGCATTTAATGGAAATGGCAAAAATAGCTATAGAAAGAAAAGAATTTGGCAATGCCTTGGTATATGTGGAACGAGCTTTGGAAGTTCACACAACTACATACCAGAACAAATATGAGTATTTGAAAAATGCACTAAAACCCTACCAAGTAAGGCGAGCAGGTGATGATATAGACGAAGTATATAAGGTTTTCAAAGAACGAGATAATTATGATGCCTGCAAAATTATGGATGAAGTTTTTTTACTTCGTCCTAGCGTTACATTCGATTTTTCTATGCAACGTTTTATGGACTATCTAAAAGAACGCATTGCTTTTCCAGAAGCAGACTACATCACAGGACGCATTTATTCTATTCAAGGTGAATATAAACAAGCAATGGTTTATTATGAAAAAGCATATAAAAAAGTGAACTTGCTAGAAATACCGGATGAGCGTTTTAGTATAATCTATGCCATAGCAGACACTGCAGGACTTTTAGGAATGCATGATATGCAAGAAAAGTATCTTTTGCTTGTAATCACTGAAGATCCCACCTTTGGTTCCACTATTTTGGAAAGCAAGAAGCTTAAAGCAATGCTTGGCTCCCTTACAAAAGAAAAAACAACAGATAAGTTTTTTCGCCTTTATAGAGTAAACAAAGAAATTGCATTAAAGGCCTACAATGATCTAAGCCGTCTCTATCTTGAAGCAGGAAATCCAAAACGCTCACTTGCAACCTCAGCTCTAGCAGCTAATATTGCAATCACCACCTTGTCCGACATGCTTGCAAAAGCAGATTTTAGCTATGTATACTCGGACTTCAAGGATGTCCTTACGAGAACAGGCAAAAACCTAACGATCAAACAATGGGCAGAAGACAGACAATTATGGGATGTATTCATCAATTTTGCTGATAGCCTGGAAGCAAGTGGATACAATCCACAAGCAATTGATATGTATCACAAAATTGCAGAAAGCATTCCGTCTTTAGACTATTCTCAGAGAGCTATGTACAAAGCTTCTAGCATTGTTCCAACAGTTTCTGTTAGCCCAGATGCAGATGTTCAATCTCTTATGAATGCATTGGAAGAAGCTTTGAACTAAAAAAGGGCTTTTAGACTGAGGGATAGATGCCAAATTTGCAAGAACTATTAAAAAACGCACAGGTTGAGTGGAAGACGCTGGGGGA
>CAUTVN010000159.1:0-3311 GCA_963541705.1 uncultured Treponema sp. | reverse complement strand
AGAGAGGCTACTTATGCGAAAGGTTCAAAACAATTTGCCTTTAGAAGAGTTTGGAATTGCCGGAGGTTTTTCTGCATTAAAGCCAATTACAGAAACAATATTTCCAAAATATTATCCACTACTGCTCTCTCATCTGCCACCTATGCAAAATATTGTGCCTCCAAGAATATTACCAACTAATTGGAAAATTATAAAAGATGAGATACTATTTCCGTATTTAATTGAATCTACTTTTTATTCTGAAGAGGAGGAGGCTGAAGGGGTTTTGAGCCTGAAAGAAAGGTGCGAAGAATGGAAGGTCAAACATTAAAGGCTCCCCTTTTAAGGAGGCTATAAGTGCTGAAATTTTTCATAGTTTGTTTGTTTTCTTTTTCTTTATATTCTTGTGGGCTCGATGTTGTAGTTTATCTTGAGCCTCCTACAATTACACACAATAATTACGATTCTGAAGACGACTCGCGTAAATATTTGGAATTTGAAACTGCAGAATCTAAAAATGGGTCTGTGCAAGATTATGTAAAAGGCTATGAGATATATTATAAAATATATGGAAATAGGAAAGATAGAGCGTCTGACTATGCTTCAATATATAGTTATAACGAAGATAATCCTGGGGTGAGCGTAACATATCTATTAGAGAGCAAAAAATATAAAATACTTTCTTCTTCTGTAGCTACTAGCAACGATAGACCTCTTATAAAAAATAGCTCTGCAAATAGAACAATACGTTTAAGGTTTATAAAATACGATAATGAAGAAGCTGGACTTTATATTAACAATGTAAAAGTTGGCTTGCCTATTCGCTCTAATGGTCTAGAATTTAATAAAAATGATATTAGCACTCTTCATGAAGATGTTTTGTCGCGAAATGGTAGCGAAGATGAATATTGGTATGTCAATATGTATGCTGCTACTTACGGTAGCGACCAAGCTTTTAAACCTCTCTATAGTAAACTAGAATTTATTGGTTTTTTAAAAATTAAAAAATACTAGATTTTATCTACGATATAGACAGATTAAATACATGTATATATAATGTAAGAGCTATGAAGCGTGTTTTATTAGTTGACATAGATTTTGTCCTTTCAGGTTATATTTCTAAGAAGTTGCATGATGCAGGTGTTATGGTACAAAAGAGTTCTGGTACAGAACAAGTGTTGTCCTATATGGAAAGAGTGAAGCCGGATTGTGTTATTGTGGACTACTCTCATGATAGAGACGGCATTCTTTCTATGTTTGAACAAAAATGGTCTCGTGCGAATATTAAGTCTATTCCGTCTATTGTTGTGGCGGACCTCTTGCAAAAAAATGATGATCAGATTTTTTCGAGCTATGGTGTGAAAAACATCATAATGAAGCCTGTGCAAGCAGACGAGCTTTTGCAAACCATAGGCAAATTGATAAAAGTAAACTTTACGTTTGATATAACTCAGTCTTTGGTGGAGTGCTCTTTGAACGAAGATATTATCTTTGTTGAAGTTGCATATGGATTGAATAGAGACAGGATTGAGTTGTTACACTATAGAATACAAGAAATTTTAGAGCTTAATAATCTTGAAAAAGTAAAAATATTGCTAATTATGAGCAATATAGAAATTTCTTTTGTGGATGTTGCAAATTTGGAATATCTTTTGGAAAATTTACTGACCATTCCGAATGCGACGAAAGAGTATCTAAAAGTGATTACCATGTCAGACTTTGTAAAGGAGTTTTTGAGCTATCACCCTAAGTATAGTGGCATTCAAAGTGCTTCTGCTATCCCTGAGCTTTTGGTAGCTCTCTCTCCAAAAAGCGGGAGCGTGATGGATATTCTCTCTTCTATGGAAAATCAAAAACAAAAACAGGGAAAAAATTCTTCCATATCTACAAAGTTAAAAATCGACAAACTTGAAGGTGTGAAAGTAGCGATTGTAGACGATGATTCTACTGTAAGGGATTCGCTTGTAGCAATTTTTAAAACAGTAAAAGCTGATGTGACGGCATATGAAGACGCAGAAACTTTTATAAAAGACTATAAAAATGATAAATTTAATATAATCTTTTTAGATATCGTCTTGCCGGGGATGGCAGGTTTTAAGTGTCTGGATCGTCTTAAGTTTATGAACTCTTCCACTCCTGTAATTATTTTGTCTTCTGTTGGTAGCAAAGAAAATATAGTTAAGGCTTTTGAAAAAGGTGCTAAGCAATATATGGTAAAGCCTATTAGGTCTGATATGATTATTGCAAAAACTATGGAGATTTTGGGTGGATCGCTTTGATAGCCAATCTTCAAATAAAAAGAGTTTAATGCTAAAACTATTAGCATTAAAAGAAAAAACAGCTTGTTCTAATATGCTTATGGCTAATACAAGTCATGAGATTCGCACTCCCATACAAACCATTCTTATGGTTCTGGACTTACTCGAAGAGACAAAGTTAGATGCAGAGCAGACGGAGTATACGAGACAAATCCGTTTTAGTGCATCTGCAATACTTGCTCTGGTAAACGATATTTTGGACTATTCAAAGCTAGAGCTTGGAAAAATGAAATTTGAAAATTTACCATTTAATTTTGCAGATATAGTTGAGTCCACTATAGATCTTGTTTCTATGGAAGCACATAAAAAAGGTTTGGAGGTAATCGTAGATTTAGACACATCTTTGCCTGAATTCATAATCGGAGATGCAAATAGATTGAGGCAGGTGATTTTGAATTTAGCAAAAAATGCTGTCAAATTTACGTCTTCAGGTTCCGTCTCTTGTATTGCATCTCTTTCGGCTTTTCAAGTGGAAGATGGTGTTAGGGATGTTGGAAAGCCTTGCATTCTTTTCGAAGTGAAAGATACCGGCATGGGTATACCACCTGAAAAAGAACATAGCCTATTTGATTCTTTTTATCAAACAGATGCAGATATTGCGAGAAAGTATGGAGGTTCGGGATTAGGACTTGCTATTTGCAAAAATATTGTGGATGCAATGAATGGTTGTATTGGGGTGAAGAAAAATGTGGAAAAAGGTTCTGTTTTTTATTTTAAAATGCCTATACAACAAGCAAAAATTGTTTCTTCGTATGAAAGTATGCTTTTATCTTTAGATACGAAATTTTTAATATGCGATGATAATCCTGCGACTTTGCGGGTGATGCGCGAAATGCTATTTAAATTTGGCTTTAAGAACATAACTGAAGCAGAGAGCGGAGATGTGGCTCTGTCTGTAATGAAGACCGCCTATAGAGCAGGCTCTCCTTTTGATATAGCTTTTGTGGATATGGTTATGCCAAAGATGGATGGATGGCGTTTTGCAGCAGAAATTGAAAACGCAAAAGAAGCGAT
>CAUTVN010000158.1:0-3325 GCA_963541705.1 uncultured Treponema sp. | reverse complement strand
GGAACTTGTGGCTTCTTCTTTTATTATTCTAAAAGTTTTTAACGCAATTCCGCCAAGTTTAGAATCTGCAGGATAAAAAGGAGAAGAAGAACCAGGTACTTGTCCCCGGCTATAGCCAAAATAAGTGGCGTCCACATCGTGTTCTACAGCATCGAGAGAACAAACTATGTCAAAAATGTTTAGCGAAGGGTCAAGTGAGCCTGCAACACCCGTATTTATTACAGCTTCAACACCAAATTTAGTAATTAAAATTTGAGTAGCAATCGTAGCGTTAACTTTCCCTATGCCCGAATGGACAAGCACGACGTCCAAATTGCCTATTTTGCCTTCCCAAAAGGAAGCAGTTGCAATTTTTTGCTCTTTGCCTTCTATTATATCTTGTAAGAAAGCAATTTCTTGCTTTTCAGCGCCTAAAATACCAATTTTCATAATAGTTAGAGATGTTAATAGTTTTTAAAGAAAAAATCAATTGTCGCCATTTTTTTGCCTTTTTAAAAGGTGAGCAATAATCCTTTTCTAAAACTTAAAAGACAGCCTTTGAATCGGGCTTTTCCCATACAATTTTAGTGCTTCTTTGTGTGCTTTTGTTGGATAGCCTTTGTGTTTTTCATATCCCCACTCGGGGTATAATTTTGAATATTTTACCATCTCTTCGTCTCTAGTAACTTTTGCCAAAATAGAAGCCGCCATCACTTCATGGACGCTTGCGTCTGCTTTGACCAAAGCTTGTAGCGAAACGTTTTCAACAAATTGTGGCTTCATATTCCCGTCAACAATGATTTGCAACATCTCTATAATATCTGGCATCTCTTTCAAAAGTTGCCCATATAAATTGGAAAAAGCCCTTTGCATTGCCAAAAACGTTGCTTTTAGTATATTAAGCTCGTCAATCTCTTTGTGCGATGCTTGCCCGATGCCATAAAACGAATGTTTGGTTATTTTTTCAAAAGCTATCAGTCGCTTTTTTTCACTCATTTTCTTTGAATCGTTTAGATATGCTTTTTCTGCAAGAGTCATGGAAGGTTTAAAAAGAACTGCACCAGCCACAACAGGACCCGCAAGGGGGCCTCTTCCCGCCTCGTCAATTCCACAAATCACTCTTTTCTCATTCATAAATATCAATCATCATTTGGCAATATTTTTGGACGGGTATATGCCAAAAGCGCATAGCCCAAAGGATTTAGCCTCACTCCTTCATAATGGCGGGTGATGGCAAGATTTAGCTGGTCGTAGTATATAAAAACACAAGGGGTTAGCTCTAAAATTCTCAGTTGCGCTTTTTCGTAAATCTCTTTTCTTTTTTTTGGGTCTATTGTTCTGATACCTGCTTGCAATAGCGAGTCAAGCTCTTCGTCTGCGCAACCGAAATAGTTTCCATCTTCATATAACGAAGTAGAGATGAAAGAATCTCTTAAAACACTATCGGGATCGGGTAAGTCTGTAGCGCTACCCATAAGAAAAAGTTCTGCTTCTCCTTCTTGTATTCTTTCTAAAAACTCATCCCACTCAACAATCTTCATCTCTAGGTCAATCCCAATTCTCCAAAGCTGTTCTTTAATTTTCCCAGCCATTTCCATACGCTCAAAACTTTGTGCAACAAGAAAGGTCAACTGTAGCCCATTTCCATATCCTGCTTCAAAAAGAAGATTTTTAGCTCCTTCCACATCTCTTTTTTTAACACGCAATTTGTTTGCAATGGAATATTCCACATCTGGAGCACAAGGAGAGGTTGCTGTTTTGTATATTCCATTGGATGTTACCCTATTGATTAAGTCCACATCCAAACCTTTTGCTATTGCGCGCCTAACTCTTATATCGTCTAAAGGCGTTTTTTTCATATTCATGCCTAAATATTCTACTGCCAGCCCCTCTTGCGTTAAGACCTTTAGATTTACATTGTTTTTACAACGCTCGATTTCAAATATGTTTAGATTGCAAATAACGTCTACTTCTCCACTCTCTATTTTTGGCATGCGCTTGCCTGCATTTTCTTCAAACTTAAAATTAATAAACTTAAAATATGGAATCTCGCCATGGTGTTGGTCAAATCTTTTCAAAACAAGCGAGTTTTCATCAAGTTTTTCCATCTGGAATGGGCCCGTTCCTATTGGCTGGGAAGCTATGACAACTTTTCCATCAGCTCGCTTCATCGCCGCCTTTTCACTCACTATCGACGTTGCCACGTGGCACAAAGTCATAAGTATTGTGGGGTCAGGATGTTTTAGAGAAAACTGAAACGTATAGTCATCCAATATCTTAATGCTATCTTTCTGAATGTGCTTAAAAAGATAGGCTATATCTTCGTAGGCAAAAGCTCGCTCTAGGCTAAACTTTACATCGCTCGCCTTAAGCTCTTCTCCGTTATGAAAGAGCACGCCTTGCTTTATTCGCATTTTATAGTGTATGTCGTCTTCCACTCTCCAGTTTTCTACAAGAGACGGCACCGGTTTTAAAGACAAATCGTATTTAAAAAGCCCCTCATATACCAATGTTAAAACTGTTGGGCTTTCGTAGTCGTTTGCAAGTATTGGATCAAAATCGGAAATGCCAAAATTTAACACCGCGACCAATGTCTGTTCTCTTGGATATTGCTCTAGATAGCTACAAGAAAAGCAGAAAAAAAGACCTACAAAACAAACGCAAAAATAAATTATTTTTTTTAACATAATCTCTATAAATTAATAAGTGGCACAATCCATTAAATTAACAACAAACCCCGCCAACAGGAGCGCTTCATCACAAATGAAACAACAACCACAAATATTTTTAAAAACTTTCATTGTAGAAATTGCAAATTTAGACTTTGCAAGCAGTTCAAAACGAATTGTCTTTTTCCACAATTTTTAGGTCTAGCGAAAGACTTAAATTATACGTCTTGCCGTCTTCAATGTTTATAATTCTAATAATTTCATAATCTTCCAATTTGAATTTAAGCATATGCTCGCCCTTTTGAACACTAGAATAGAACGGGAGTTTAATTAAAGCATCGTCCAAATATGCAAGAACGCTACTTGGCGCTTCTATCACCAAAATAGGTTGCATAGGTTTTAGCAATATTTCGACGGCTTCGGTTTTCCCTTTTTCGACTACGCAAGTTATTACTTCGCTTTTATAAAAATGAGACTCAACTTGAATCTTATGTTGCCCCACTTTGGTAAAAAAAGGCTTGGAAAAATCTTTTATATACTTGTCATCAATGCGAACAGAAATATTTTGCGCCTCTTCTGCCTCGCCTGTTTGCAAAGCGTTGAATTCTGACGGCGCTGAAGGATATATAAAACTAAACTTTATTCCGCCAATATCGTGAAAAATTGGTTTTATCTTG
>CAUTVN010000157.1:0-3340 GCA_963541705.1 uncultured Treponema sp. | reverse complement strand
ATATTTTGGTTCGTGTGGACAATAATGTTGCAGTACAAAATCTTTCTAGGTTAGGAGCTCAGGTAGGGGCAAAGGTAGAGACAAAAGAAGTTAGTGTAAATGAATTCAGTGTAAAATTTAGCTTTGATTCTGCCAGCGGTTGTAAGCTTATGGATGATTTTCAGAACCTCACACTTTCTGAATATGTTGTGGCTCTATCTAGCGATAAAGTAGGCGTGGGCGAAGATGAGTTGGGTTTTAAACTTGCAGAAAGTTTTGTGTATGCACTTACAGAGCAAGACATCAAGCCTAAAATGATTGTTTGCTATAACTCAGGTGTTTTTCTTACAACAAAAAATGAAAAGACAATCGCAGACTTAAAAAAGCTTCAAGATGCTGGATGTGAAGTCATTTCTTGTGGACTGTGCCTAGACTATTACAAATTAAAAGATGAATTGAAGGTCGGTAGCATTACAAACATGTATAGAATTGTTGAAATATTAAGATCTCACCATATGGTACATCCATAAAACAAGCAATTTAAAATGAAAGAAAATGATGATTATGCCTTGCTGTCTTTTCCATCTACACACCATGCTATAGCGGGAGAGAAGGTCGTGGAGGCATGCAATGTAGAAGCAAGACTGGTTCCGCTTCCCCCCCAAATATCTGCGGGATGCGGGCTGGTTTTGCAAGTGAAGGGAAAAGATGTAGAAAATGTTTTGAGTATCTTTTCAAAAGAAAATCTTCTATACGAGGATGTATTTTTGGTTGCACAAGAAAATGGAAAAAAGGTGTATACAAAAAAGACCAAGAGTTAAGGATGGTAAATGTAGATATGAAAGATTTGATATATCTTGACAATGCTGCCACCACAATAAAAAAACCATCTGCTGTTGCAAAGGCGGTATATAAGGCGATTAGTTCGGGTGAGATTGGCAATGCGGGGCGTTCTGCTTATAGCGCAGCCTATACTGCTTTGCAAGAGCTTTATAATACGAGGGTGGCTGTTGCAAAGTTATTCAATATAAAAAACCCACTAAATGTGGCACTTTGTCAAAATGGGAGCGCTGCACTAAACATAGTGTTGCGTAGCCTTTTTCACTCGCCGAAGAATATTCACATAATTACCTCCACTTTTGAGCACAATTCTGTTTTGCGTCCATTATATCAATTTTGCAAAGCTGGCGGAGATATGTCTATATGCACGCCAAACCCTAGTTCTGGGCAGTTTGACATAGAGCCACTTATTCAAAAAAACACAAAAGCGCTTGTGATAAACCATGCATCTAATGTAATTGGGGTGGTGCAAGATCTAAAAACTTTGCATAATTTTTGCAAAAAGCATGGTCTTATTATGATTGTCGATATTTGCCAAACAGCTGGCTTGGTTCCTATAGACGTCTCGTCTTTTCCAAACTCTATTTTTTGTTTTACTGGGCATAAAAGTCTATATGGACCACAGGGAACAGGTGGTATTGTGTTAAATGGGAGTTTTGACTTAGTCCCTGTTTTTTCTGGTGGCAGTGGACACGATTCTTTTAATACACAGCATCCAAGTCTTATGCCAGATGTTTTTGAAGTGGGCACAATGAATGTTCCGTCTTTTATGGGGCTAAATCGTGGAATTGAGTATGTGCTCGAAACTGGCATAGACAAGATTAATAAAAAAGTTTCATCTCTTCGAGATTATTTTGTTGGGGAACTAAAAAAAATTGAGGGGATCGTTCTTTATGGAGCTTCTTATAAAAGTCCTTATAGTGGGGCTGTGGCATTGAATATTGCAAAAAAATCATCGGGCGAGGTGAGTCTTGCTTTGTTTGAAAAATATGGCATTGCAACTCGCTCTGGCGCCCACTGTGCCCCTCTTTTGCATAAATATTTTGGCACTGAAGAGCAGGGGATGGTGCGTTTTAGTCTCTCTTCTTTTAACACAAAAAAAGAGCTAAAACAAACTTTACAGGCAATAAAAGAAATTTCAGTGAATTGATACAAAAAAGATTAGTTTACCTATATTGAATTACTCTAGTGCATCTTAAAAATCTCCTCTTTTTTGCCGAATATCCCTTCGGGTACTTTGTTTGTGTTCTTGCATTTTGTTCCTGTTTTAACTAATGTTTTTGCATAAGAGGTGAATTGTATTAAAGCAAGAAGTGTCGTAAAGCTTTTTTTTGTATTTTCTCTTTCTGCTTTTTTATTGGCGCCTTTATGTTCAAAAGGTCGAGCTAGCTATAAAGAAGCAAATAAGCTGATTAAGCAAAAAAAACAAGATGTAGCACTTTCTAAAATTATAGAAATGATAGAAAAACATCCTGAATCGTTGAATATGGCACCAGATTCAATTAAAAAAGCAATGAAAAATCAGGATAAATTTGCAGAAGAGTTTTTAAAGATTATAGAGCAGCTTTATAAAGACCCAGACGATAATACAAAAATATTAAACATCATTGCTGTTTTGGAAAAATTGAATACCGCTATGGAACCACAGATGCAGGACTTTTTGCAAAGGATCAAATATTCTTCCATATATGCGAGAAACAGAATCAAGTTTAATAATTTAATGAAGCAAGGAATTGAATTGATCAATTCAGAAAAGTATGCAGAAGCTCATTTGACTTTTCTTCAAGGCTATTCAATATGCTATGATGAATATAGAAATGCATATAGTGAAACAGAAAGATTGGAAAAAACAGAGATAGCACTAAATGCTATTAGGGAGGCAGGACATTCTCTACGAAAAGAAGATAGCAAATTTCTTATGGCATTGAATGCCTATCGCAATATGTTGAGAGATAACATACTCAAAATAGACCCAGAAATTGTAAAAAACTTTGAAAACGAAACAGAGCTTATGCACGAGATAGGTAAAGAAGTTTTTACTAATGGCGAACAACTGAATGTTTTTTTGCAAGACGATGAAAAAAATGAAGATTTTCAGGTTGATTCGTTTTTGCCATATGCCACTCGTTTAACAATGGGACGTCTTAATGCAACAGAATACGAAGGTGCTCAAGGCGCTATTGATGCAGCTATTATGAATCGTCTTTTAAACTTGGAAAATTATATACTCACTTTAGTGAGAGATGGACTTGATTCGTTTTTTCGCAAATTCACATTTGGCTCGTCTTTGGGCGGTGTTGTTGATGTATTAAATAATTATATTTTAGAGTACGAGAGAGTTGTCTCTTTGGTGGAAAAACTTAATGTGGATTATACAAGATTTCCTTTAAACCAAAAAGTGCACAAAGAAAATATTGCCTCTACTTCTGAACTTAAAGAATTATTAGAAAACTCTCTTTTGGTTTATAATGATTTTTTTGAAATAAAAGAACGAATTATTCGGAACTCGGAAATCAAAAGG
>CAUTVN010000156.1:0-3354 GCA_963541705.1 uncultured Treponema sp. | reverse complement strand
TTGCTTCTTTTATTGCAGCACCACCAGTAGACGCGACCTGAGACTGCATTTTATCTCCTTGTGATTTTCCAGTACTCTGAACTCCATTTTTGCCAAAACCTTTGAGACGAAAACCTAAAAAAAGCATAACAGCGCCAACAAGAACTAGTATAATTGAAGGAAAGCCTGGCAAAATTGCCATTACAAATAGAGTTGCAGCAGTAATGAAAAAAACCTTAGACGAAGAGGTAAACTCATCTTTTATAGCCTTCGCAAAAGAGCC
The DNA here is from genome assembly GCA_963541705.1 of uncultured Treponema sp. Taxonomy (GTDB): domain Bacteria; phylum Spirochaetota; class Spirochaetia; order Treponematales; family Treponemataceae; genus Treponema_B. Next base: position 3,092 of record CAUTVN010000156.1, on the reverse strand, counting down.
AGTTGCAACAAATCTAGTAACAGACAGACCAGTTGCAACAGAAACCACCAAAGAGGGAATTTGAGAAAGTAGCCCATCTCCTATTGTAAACCTTGTATATGCTCTTAGCGCCTGTCCGAAAGATTCACCTTTAAATGTCACCCCAATAATCAGACCTGCAACCACGTTAATTATTGTTATAAATATTCCTATCTTCACATTTCCAGAAACAAATTTAGTCGCTCCATCCATAGCTCCATAAAAGTTTGTTGACCTCTCCAACGCAGCCTTTTTTGCTTTCCCTTCTTCTTCTGTTATTGCCCCAGAGTTAATATCTGCATCAATGCCCATACTTTTTGTGTTATTAAACTCCATTGCATAACGAGCTGCAACCTCTGAAATTCTTGAAGCTCCTTTTGTTATAACAAATGCTTGCACTGCAATAAGAACAATAAAAATCACCAATCCTATTACAAGATTGGAAGCATCTTGATCATTGGAACCTATCACAAAACTTGCAAACGCATTTATCATTTTTCCATCAAACAAATGTCCTTTCTGCAATATTAACCTAGTTGAAGAAACATTTATTCCAAGACCAAAAACTGTTACCATAAGCAACATAGAAGGAAAAACAGTAAATTCTGTTGGATCATTTTGAAAAAGAATCACAAGTAGTATCATTATGCTAAACATCAGATTCAGAACCATCAACACATCTAGCATAAAAACCGGAACTGGCACAAGCAAGAGAAAAATTGCCAATATAGCCGCTATTGCAACATAAATATTCGGAACATTATTTTTTATAGCCTGTCCTCTAGTTATCGTATTCACCTGTCATCTCCCTCATTTTCTTCTCATCCATGCTATAGACCTTAGAAAGAATTAAAGCAATCGCATTGAAATACATAGGCGGAATCATCTGCCCAACTTTTACCGTTGCATAAAGACTTCTAGCTAGAGGTTTGTTTTCTACAATTGGAACATCTGCTGCTCTAGCAATCCTTTTTATATATCGCGCAACATTATCCTCGCCTTTAGCCACAACCATAGGAGCTTCCATAGTTTTTCTCTCCCATTTTATAGCCACTGCAAAATGAGTCGGGTTTGTAATTAAAACATCTGCTTCTCGAACATTTTGCACAGTTTTTTTTGAAAGAATCTCCTGCATTTGCTTTTTCACCTTAGCACGCACAATAGGATCTCCTTCCAACATTCTATACTCTTCCTTAACCTCTTGCTTTGTCATTTTTAGTGATTCCATAAACTGCTTCTTTTGGAAAAAATAATCAGGTATACTAAAAATCAGTAAAAAAATACAAGAAAAAAATAATATTTTTATTGCTTCAACAGCAATAAAAGATATGCTAGTTGCGAAACTAACTTCCAAAAGAGATACCATCTTTGGAATGCTCAATCTTATTATGGAATAACCTATTGCAGAAATAACCACAACTTTAAAAATTGATTTACCTAAATTAAAAAGGCTCTCTGTAGAAAAAAATGCACGCTTAAAAAATCTAGCAAAATTTGGCACTATCTTATTGAAGTCTGGTTTAATAGGTTCCACTGAAAACAAAAAACCCTTATTTTGAATAATATTCCCAACAACACCTGCCAGCATTGCTGTAAAAGTAATAGGGAAAACAAGCCAAACAAAATAACTAATAAAAATACTGAACCATTTCCCACTAAAAAGCTCTTCTGTAGTACTTCGCTCATAAAAAAACATAATAAGCTCTATGCAAGAATCAAAAATAAACCTACCAAATACAAAAAGTGAAATCACCGGTAAAAACAGAACAATACTAGAATTTAAGTCTCCACTTTTTGCAACACGACCTTTCTTTCTAGCCTCACTTATTTTATACTCTGTTGCATCTTCAGTACGTCCCTCATCTTCTGCCGCAAACCACTGCAAATCTATAAATGTTTTGCTAAAATCAGTATTGTACAAATCTACAACATTATAAGATTTAACATCTTTCAAATTACTCTTTTTAAAAACAAGAATATCGCTCTTCTTCATTTTACAACCTCTAATTCTCGCCACAAGTATTGTAAGGAAGTAAAACCATTTTCAAGAATATTAGAAAACGTATTAATCAAAAATGGAAACATAATTGTCAACAAAAAAAACGTAACTAATATGGTAATAGGAAAACCTTCAGAAAGAAGATTCATTTGAGGTGCAGCCTTTGTAAGAAGACCCATCGTAACATGTATTAATACAAGACTTCCCATTATAGGCAAACTCATTACGATAGCGTTCAAAAACAGAGTTGCCATACTACTAAACAAAATATTCAAAATAGGCGTTTTATTTTGTAAAAATATAAAACAATTAACTTTTTGAATACTCTCCACAGCGCCTATAAAAAAAAGTTTTTGAAACCCTTTTATTTGCAAAAAAACAATAGCGGCAATAAAATTAAAATACTGACCCATAAGCGGATTCTCAACTTGAGAAAGAGTATCGTATACTCCAGAAGCTCCAAAGCCCATCTGATACGTAAAAAATTGTCCTGCCGTGCTAAAAGTTGAAAATATCATCAATACATAAAAACCCGTCAACACTCCAATTAATGCCTCACCAACAGCCAATAAAAAATAATAAAAACTAAACACTTCCACATACACATTTTCCGGATAGTAAGGCATGCAAAGTAGCGCAATAAACACAGCCAAAGCAATCTTTACGATTCGAGAAACTGCTCTCGTAGATAGAAGAGGAACTGTAAAGATCAATCCAGCCACTCTCGCAAAACTCAAAAGAAAAATATAGGATTTACTTAGTATAAAATCAAAAGGCGCATCCATCTACCTTTTCACCTAACAAGAAGTGGAATCAAATTAAATATATTTATGGTATAATTTGCCATAAAAGTTAACATCCACCCACCTAAAATTGCAAGCATAATCAATATAGTGATAATTTTAGGAACAAAAGTCAAAGTCTGTTCCTGAATTGACGTTGTTGCCTGAAATATCGCCACCACAAGCCCTACCAACAAAGTTGCAAATAAAATAGGAGAAGCCAAAACAAGAACTGCAAAAATTCCATCCCTCAACAATGTTACAATAGAGCCAATATTCATTTTCTCTTTTTT
>CAUTVN010000155.1:0-3375 GCA_963541705.1 uncultured Treponema sp. | reverse complement strand
TCTATTGAACCTTCTTTCGGTTGTGAAAACTTCAACACTATGGACGGCATTTTTTCATTTAAAAAACAGGGCATCAATTTAATTGTTGCATCGGGAGAAAACTTTGTTTTTTCGTCATAAGCGAGTCTAAAAACAAAACTTTTTTTTGAATTGAGCTCTTCTTTTACAACTTCTTTTACATCGTATTTTTTCTCGCCCTCTGTCGAAGAAGGCAAAAGAGAATATAAAAAAAAAGTAAGTGGCTTTGCGATGTTTTGTGAAACTTCGATATCCACACCTTTTAATAGCGGAAGTGCCTCGCCCACCCTAACATACAAAGCATCTTCGATATCCAGAGAATACTGCGCCTCTTGAAGATTTTTTTGAGTAAACACGTGAAATAATGCAATATCAAAAGAGGAAGACTCGCATGCCAGCTGAGCAAACAGGAAAACAAGAAAAAATGACAACATCCATTTGGCAATATCTTTCATTTCACATTCTTTATATACACCTCTGGGTCTGTTGGAACCCCTTTTTTTCTTATTTCAAAATGTAAGTGAGGACCTGTAGACATTCCTGTAGACCCCACCTCGCCTATTATTCTACCAGCTTTAACCACATCGTTCAAGACCACTAGAGTTTTGCTCAAATGTCCATATAAGCTGACCTGTCCGTCGTTGTGAGATATTATTATATGATTTCCATATACTTTATTATACGTTACTGTAATAACTTTGCCGGGCGCGCAAGCGTAGACGGGGGAGCCTTCGGGGGCCGCCAAATCTATGCCTGGGTGATACGACGGCTTGCCCGTAAAAGGACTAGGTCTCTTTCCAAACCCGGACGTGAGAATGCCGCTATCAAGGGGAAATCTATATAGCGGACTTAAAAAATATCTTCTTGTAGTTCCATCAAAAAAAGCATCAGGCAAACAATAAAGCTTTCTTTTTTCATCTTTCCCCTGAATATATATCTCCACCATGCGGACACTTTCTTTTTCATAAGCGGCACTAACAAGTTTTTCTATTGGATTTCCAGCCACTTCTGGCAAATATAGACCCGGCATTGTTGGCAACAAAATATAAGAGCCCTCGAGGTCGTCTTTTGGACTTTGAATCCTATTGAGAGAGACAATTCCGTCGTAGCTCATAGAACATCTAGACGCTATTTGAATGACTTGCCAGCCTGCTTCAACCTTATATCGGTAAAACTTGATTGGAAGTTCCGCATCGCCCCTGCCCTGCCTAAACGCAATGCGCGCTTCCGAAACATCTTCTACATATTGTTTGAATACAGGATCTGAAAAATTGAGAGATTTGATTAGTGGATAGTTTTCAAACTTTTCTTGCGAAAAAACAAGGCTAATACTAATGAATATAAAAACAACTATTAAAAACCTTTTCGCTATTCCAATTCCCCCACCATCCATCGCATACTATCCTTCAGCCCATTTGGTAAGAGGTGGAACAAAAACTACATATAGCAAAAACGCAGAAACCAGAGAAGCAAGTGCCAATTTTTTATAGAAGTATGTTGCAAAAAATACAAACAAAACAATGCCCAAAACAATAAGAGCCAATTTAAAGAACAACAAAAAGAGCCTGCGTGGAGATGCTTTATATACTTTCCATATCTTTCTTACAATCAGAAAAACAAAGAAAGTAATTATTATGAAAAGACTTAATACCGTGTAAATTCCCTTATGCAAGGTTGCCAAGTAGTAAAAAGGAAATACTACAACAAAACTTGCAATTACACAAAAAAGACACAACAAGCAAAAGATTAGAACACGCCCAAAAGCCTTTTTATAAGTATTTAGTATTTTTTTCATCTTCTATAAAAACAAATCCACGCAGAAACACAACATCTAAGCGGTTTCCTTATTCTTCGGATATCGCGTTCGCAGGGCAAACACCCGCACAAGAACCACAGCTGATACAAACATCAGCTTTGATGACGTGTTTTCCGTCTCTCTCAAAAATGGCAGAAACAGGACACTCAGCGGTGCAAGCATCACAATTGACGCATGCATCAGAAATTTTGTAAGACATATGCATACTCCTTAAAAAACGTGCATCAGCACGCTCCTTCGCCTTACGCGTTTCATGATAATCTTAACTAGCAAAATATTCAAGGCATTTATTGCCATTTTCTTTCAATAAGAAGCATCTAACAATTGTAGCAACAATTCAAGCAACAATCTTCATTTATGAGACTTCTAATAGACTTTTGCCGAACATTAAGAAAAAGGATTTCACTCTATCCAGCCTGAGTTTTATATTGAAGAGTCTCTTTTATGATTGAAGGCAAAAGCGCTCCTCTTTTGATATCGAATGTGTGCAGTAATGAGATATGAAACTGATCAGTTTTGGGGTGCGATACTTTACAGTTTCGGGGGTCGATACCGATCGGTTTAGGGGTGTGAAACTGATCAGTTTAGGGTCTGTACATTAGCTAGCGCGCGAATTCTGCCTGGATCTGATTAATTAAATGTGATCGCATTTATGGGATGTATAAAAATGAAGTGCGCGAAGATTAGAGTCTATTTCAATTTCAGTTCTTTAAGCTCAAGTTTGAAAGATAGCTCAATTCTTCTACTGTCGCACGCTTTTTGAATTACCTTATTGTGTATCCATTTTGAGAGCCTATGTTCTTTTATAAAAGGCAATGTAGCATCTTTTTGTCTTACTAACGCCTCTGCAAAAAACCAGGCTATCATCATATTTATATAATACTCTTCGCTTTCTATTTTTGCAACACGCTCTAGATATTCTACCTTAAAAAAGTCATTTAAAAAATACTTTAGGAAAAGACCTATCCCAAAACGAACAGTGTAGACATGAGTTGAAGATATCCATTCTTCAATCTTTGGCGGCAGAAGCGCAATATTTTTACTAAAACTCCATGGACGAAAACTATCGCATATAGCCCAATTATCTACATATGGCAAAAACTTATCTACAAAGGCAAGAGTCAGATTGAAATCTTCCATTTCGCAAATAAAAAAGCTATGCAATATGTTTTCTTCCAAATATTTATGTGGCAAGTCTTGCAAAAATTCCTCCACGTCATCAGCTCGGTCGACCAGCAATTTTCTTGCCAATATTCGAATCTTAGGAACGTTAGCACCCAGTATAGAGTCCAGCTCAATATTGGGGACGAGTTGTTTGATGAAAAGCCGATTTTCTTCGTCTTTTAGCTTTACTAAATCATCAAAAAAAATACTCATACATCAACCACCATTTTTATCAAAGTTTTCATTCATACTTTGTGTATTATTTACGCGGGAAAGACGGGTCATTATAGATAACTTTGCAAAGACCGTAGCAAAAAAGAAGGAATGGGCACTGACGGGATCGAACCGCCGACATTCTGGGTGTAAACCAGACGCTC
>CAUTVN010000154.1:0-3429 GCA_963541705.1 uncultured Treponema sp. | reverse complement strand
TTGTAGGGAACGGGAGGGACAACTGTCCAGAGCAGTTTTCCCTCCCTTTCCCTACGACCCATTCCCTCCTTTTCACGCTGCTTAGGGCTTCGCCCTAAGAACCCAAGTCTTTGCTGAATTGAGGTCTTGTCCCGAGCAAGGAAGGAGGCGTTCCCCGAGCGGATCGGACACCCTGATCCGAGCGGATCGGACACCCTGATCCGAGCGAGACGCGACCCTTATTCCGAGCGAGACGCGACCCCTATCCCGAGCGAGACGCGACCCCTATCCCGAGCGAGAGGGACACCTTATTCCGCTCGAAGGGAAGACCTCCCTACGCTCGAAGGGAATGCCTCACTTAAAGATAACGCCCCGACCATCTTACTACATATGCAACCTTAAAGCTCGCAAAGCAATTTGGGGGGCTCGGGGGCAAATACAAATTCCTCTTTGAGAATATTAGCAAAGCTAATATTCTCAACAAAACGTCGGCAACGCCGACTTTTGACGCCCCCGAGCAACGTGACTTGAAAAGCCCGTAAGGGATAAAGATAGGGAGGGGCGTGGGGAGGGAAAGAAAAAACTGCTTTGACTTGCAAAGCCCGACAGGGAACAGTTGTGTCTATCTCTTCAAGCTTTTCAAGTCCCTCCCCACAAAAGCACTTACAACCTTGCAATTTATAGCAAGGTTGCCCCCTGCCGTCCGCTAGGACTAGTCCACAAAGGATTTTTAATCTTTTCAACTTGTTTTTTTTATGTTAGACTAGGAAACTATCAACTGGAGATGAGCGTATGGAAGGTGGGGTTTTTATATCAGATAGTCGTTTGTTTTTTTCTCAAGAACTCGCAGCAATTTTGCGTGATAAGGGAACAAGGGTTCTTTTGACAGGCAATAAAGACGACATAGAAGAAAGTATTAAGTGTAAATATGAAGTTGAGTGGGATAGAGCTTCTATCTTTTCGCTACAATCTATTCCTCTGCAATTAAAGAACTTAGGGGCATCTTTAGATGTTGCTGTCATCACATTCGACACCCCATCATATCTTAACTTATATCCCTTATCCAATGTTATGAGTGTAGATCGTGTAAGCACAGAATTAATTACTGCAAACATTGCTCTCACTATTATACTGAAGAATTACTTTGTTAAACTTGGTTCTGGTAAGTTAGTGTTTGTCTATAGGGCAGCCCCTCTTCCTTCAGAGAATGTTTCTGTTATGGCAGCATCTGGTGCTTTTATTAAAATGGCAGAAGAAGTTGTTTCCTCCCTAGCAGAACAAAAGGACTCAAAGGTGCAAACACTTTTGGTAAAGCTTGAAGGAAAAGAAGAAGCAGGGACAGCTTCGTGGCTTTCTTCTCAACTAGAGCTTCCAAACTTTTATAAGTTACAAGGCAAATGGATAAAAACAGGACAAAGAAGTTTCTTTGGAAAGTATTAGTTATCTTAGCTAAAATCACTTCTTCACTTTAGTTTTTTCTCTTTATATCTAGTCTTTTTCTTACTATGTTGGCAGAGATAAGTAGAAAAATAGCTCCTTGAAAGAATATTGAAACGTCAAAAGAGACATTTCCTGTTGAAACTGTTGCTTCACTGGCATTTTGTAGCCAAGCAGTTAAAAACGTTGCAGGTATCAACAAAAGTATGTTCTGTCTTGCCATCAAAGCTACAACGATAGCAGCCCAACCTAATCCGTGCGAAAAATTAAGATGGCATAGTTGATATGTTCCAATAATTGCAAAAAAGCCTGTAAGTGCATGGGCAAAACTACTGAATGCCATACCAGCTACAACAGAAGTCTTTTGGTTAAAACCTGCAAATATTGCAAACTCTTTTGCCTTGCCACAAACTTCAAAGTGATATCCTATCTTTGTCCTTTTGAAAAACATGGCTACTAAAAGGCAAAAAGTTAAGGCTATAAAAAATGAAATATTGAACGTTGAAGGTGGCAGAATACTTTTCATCACAAAAGATGAAGCTATTCTGTTTGTAGCTAATAATTCACCTCCTTTCATTCTTGCAATAATTAAATAGTTGAGAGTTGGAATTAAGGCTGAGGAGAATAGATAAGATGTAATGAGTTCATCAATATTATAAAAAGCCTTTAATAAACCTATTAACACCCCAATGCTCACCAGCGTAGCAGAAACTAGTATTAAAACAAAGGTCAAATATAAGATTGTTGGAAGCTTTGTAGTATGTTCCAATGCTATGCTTGTAAGAAATGCTGATAAATATATCTGCCCTTCTCCACCTAGATTAAAAAGTCCACACTTAAATGCAAAGCATGCTCCAACGCTTGCAAACAATAATAATCCCATTTTGTCCAACATGTTGCCAAAATGCCATAGCGAAGAAGTATTTATAGTAAAAAACACCTTTAATGCTTCTAAGGGAGCATTTGAATAAAAAACTATCAAAGCACACACTAAGAGGATTCCAATAGCTAAAGAAAATAAGACTTGAAAATATTTATTCACACCCACTGACATATCTTATGATATTCCATACTCTTGCATTCTTGCAAATCTAAAAATAATAATACTTGTCTTATTTTATAGCATAGAATGATGGAAAAAACTAGAAGTTTAATAAGAAAGAAAAACTAGGGACTTTAATTCAAATAGGAATTTATATTAAAGTGTCTATTATGAAAATCAAGGAGATAACAAGTGAAAGCTAATGCTAGAAAAATCATCGTAATATTATTTCTTTTGCTTTGCAAAGATGCTATTGCAGAAAACACCCTAAAAATTAAAGATGGCACTGTTACAGGTTATCGTGGCATGAAAGCTGAAAAAGTACTAAAACTGCCTCAAGACATTAAGGTAATTGGAAGGCAAGCTTTTGAAGAAGATAGGTACTTGAAAGTTCTTGATTTATCAGAATGTTCTATGCTCCGAGTTATCGACTACGCAGCTTTTCAGCGATGTGAAGTCTTGGAACACATTGAATTTCCTAAAAACCTTGAAGTAATTAGAGGCTTTGCATTCAACTATTGCAAAGAATTATTAAATGTTGATCTTTCTAATTGTCTTTCTCTCACCATACTTGATGAATATGCTTTTAACAAATGCGAAAACTTAAAGACCATTAAAATTCCACGAAGTATAAAAAAAATAGGAAACAGGGCGTTTTATCGCTGTAATAACTTGAAAGAGATCGATTTATCCCAGTGCAACAATCTTGAGTTTATAGGAGAGAAAGCATTTGATTTTAGTCGTTCTTCTTTATATGAAAAATCTCACAATGTAGTTATTAAGCTTCCATTTAATATCACCACTATATACGAAAATAGCTTTGGCAATCGCGATTATTGCAATGAAATCCTCATTCCTAGAGGTGCAAAAGAATTACGAGAAAAAATCATTAAATCAGGCTTTCCCAAAGAGAGAATAAGGGCATCTCTAAAAACTAGGGATACGAATTTACAAAAAAGAAGAAATAGGCT
>CAUTVN010000153.1:0-3478 GCA_963541705.1 uncultured Treponema sp. | reverse complement strand
CTACAATTAATCAATTGATAAAACATGGGCGAAAATCTAGTGCTAATAGAACAAAAAGTCCTGCTTTGCAAGCGTGTCCACAAAAAAGGGGAGTTTGTACTCGTGTTATGACTGTAACTCCCAAAAAGCCTAACTCTGCTTTGCGTAAGGTTGCTCGTGTTAGGCTTAGTAATGGAATAGAAGTAACTGCATATATCCCTGGAATTGGGCATAATTTACAAGAGCACTCTGTTGTTCTAATTAGGGGTGGACGCGTAAAGGACCTTCCTGGTGTTAGGTATCATATAATTAGAGGTACTAGAGACTCTTTGGGAGTGGAAGATAGGAAACGTGCAAGATCTAAATATGGTGCTAAAAGGCCAAAAGCTTAAGGTAGCAGAGGTGTAGTATGGGAAGAAGAAAAATAACTGTAAAGCGTGTGGCTAAGCCAGATCCAAAGTATAACAGTGTGGTAGTTGCAAAATTTATTACTCGTATGATGCTTTCAGGAAAAAAAAGTATAACTACGCGTATTATGTATGATTGTATGGATGTTCTTAAAAAGAAGACAAATGAAGAACCATTACAGATATTCATGAAAGCTCTTGAAAATGTAAAACCTGTGGTTGAAGTTAGGTCCAAGCGTGTCGGAGGGGCTACATATCAAGTCCCAGTAGAGATTGCTGAGTCTAGGCGTGAAGCATTGGCAATGAGATGGATAATAGGAGCTGCCAGAAAAAGGAATGGACACGAAATGTCTGAGCGTCTTGCTGCAGAGTTGATGGATGCTTATAACAATACTGGTGTAGCTTTCAAAAAGAAAGAAGATGTTCATAGAATGGCAGAAGCCAATAAGGCGTTTGCACATTTTAGATTTTAATTATTTTTAATAAAACAGTTGTTTATAAAAAAGCGCCCAGTCTTATTGAAAAAGTCTGGGCGCTTTTTTATTTTTGTACTATATCGTTTCTTTACATTTGCTGAATTTTTGCGCCTAAAGACGCAAGTAAATCGATGAAATTAGGATAGGATATTGAGATGCATTCAGCATAGTCAATTATAGAATATTCATTCTTTGCAAGTGCTAGAGAAAGTGAAATTAAAGCTAGGGCGATTCTATGATCTTTGTATGAATGTAAAGATGTGTTGCTTTTTAGTTTATTATTTCCAGTAATTTCGAGAGAATTTCTTTTTTCTACAACATGTATACCAAGCTTTCCTAATTCCGTCGACATAGCTTTTACTCTATTGCATTCCTTATAGCGACAAATATCAATTTCTTCAAAAATAGTTTTCCCATTTGCAAGGCTTGCAATGCAAGAAAGGGCGGGCAGTGCGTCTGGCGTGTTTGCAAGATTAAAAATAGCAGCTTTCATACATGGACTTGTGTGTGTTATAGTGAGTATATCATTTTTGAATGTATAAGGGCATCCAAAAATAGATAAGTAATGTAGCAACTTTGAGTCTGCCTGGCATTCGTCTAAAGGCAGGTTTGAAATTGACATAGGAGATGAGCTTGCAATACTTGCAAGAGCTAAAAAAGTAGCGGAAGACCAGTCTGCAGGAACATTGCACGAAAACCCATCAATACTTTGTATGCCTTCACATAAATATTCAGTAAAAGTTTCTGAAACATTTATATTAATGTTTCTATTTTTTAAGTGTTGAAGTGTCATCTTTATGTATGGTGCTTCTCCGCATGTTTTCAAAACTATATGTGTTTTTTTGTGAAAAAAAGGTATAGAAATAAGAAGTCCACTTACTACTTGTGAAAACTTGCCCATCAAATTTATATTTAACTCATTGCGTATTTCTTGTCCTTGTATAGTGATGATTTCTTCTTTTGAAGATGGAACCTCATAAAAAATATTCATTTCATCCAATGCTTCGCAAATAGGGGAAAGCGGTCGATGTTTGATTGATTCGTCTCCAACAAAAGAAAAGGTACAAGGAAGGTTTGCAGAAAGCATACTAAGCATATAAAGAAGAGTTCCAGAGTTTCCAACATCAAAAACTATTCTTTTTCTTTTTGCAACATATCTAGACACTCCTTCTTTTGGTGGAAACACTTGAACTATAGTGCAGGTACCATTGGTTGTTTTAGAAAACTCTACTCCTAAAGATTTCAAACATTTATAGCAAGACTCAATATCCGCACTTTCTAGTATATTTGAAATGGTGCTGGAGCTTTGTGCCAAGCTTGCGAGGAGCAAAAAACGAATTGAATGACTTTTCGATGGTGGGGCAGAGCAGGTTGGGAATGCTTCTTCATTTAGATATGAAGCATAAGCATGATTTTTTAGACTTGAACCAAACACTTTTATATTCATAATTGTTCCTATATTCTTTAATAATAAGATAGCATGGAAAAATGTGTAACTTATAATTAAAACATAGGCAGCTGTGTTTTATTACTAAATTATAAATTAGTATTTTTTTTATACGAAATTATATAATATCATATTTAGTTCATTTTTTATGACTTCCTAAAAAAAGTGCAAAACACTTGATCGGAAAATATTAAGATTCGGTCTTAGCTATCTAGTTTTCTACATAAACTCCTAGTTTTTTTACATAATTTATGTTAAAAACATATTATGTCATTATTTTTAGATTTGCAAACATGCAAGAGCGAAGAAGATGTAAAAGACTGCTACATAAAGGCGTTGGGCTTAAAAGCATATCAAAAAAACTTAATAGATATTCAAACAAAAGAGGTGTGGTTTGAAGCGAAAGTTGGTGGCAAAGTTTCCACATATTCAATGTTTACACAACTTCTTTTTTATGTGAAAGAAGCACTTAAGAGCGGAGAGGATGTTCCGCCTTTTCTATGTGTCATAGATAGCCGAAAGGCAGCGTTGATGAAAACAGAAAATGTTCTTCCATTACTAAATGATAAAAGCATAAAAATTAAATGGGGCAAGAGCGCGAGCGAGGTAACGCAAGATGCGCTAGAGCGCGTAAGTCAGTTTATTGGCACACACTTTGTTTCATATAACATAGAAAAAGCAGAAATAGAATTTATAGAAGCGATAAATAGTGCCATAAAAATGGGCAAAATAATTAGGACGCAAATAACACCCGACAACCTAAAAAGTGTGTTTGATAACTGGGTTGAGTTCATAGGCAAAGAAATTATTGGTGCAAAAGACGAAGACTATGTTCTTTTGTTTTATGCTGATGTGATGAGCGACGGCACAGTTTCCACTCACGAAAATATGTCGGCTGAGCTTTTGCATAAGGGGACGCGTCCTGCATTTTTCTTGAATGGTAAGTTTTATGAGCTTGGAGACGTAGAAGGATATCGAAAGTTTTGGGCAATATACGATCGCCCACCGAAGCAAGAATATCGTAATTATTTGCTCGAAAGAAGAGACAGCCTTATTCCTCTTGATAAGCGAAGTTTTAGGGGAGCATACTATACGCCACTTCATGTAGTAGAAAAAGCATACGAGTTTTTAACAAACATCTTAGGCGCTGGATGGCAAAAGGAATATAT
>CAUTVN010000152.1:0-3483 GCA_963541705.1 uncultured Treponema sp. | reverse complement strand
ATTTATACTCAACATTAAAGAAAAAGTACGAAATGGAGAGCGTAGTACATACGTTATCGAACTTATTTTAGATATGAAAAAACAGGGATGGCTTTGGACAGAAGAGTTTATTTGGCACAAAAAGAATTGCTATCCTGGCAAATGGCCAAATCGTTTTCGTGATGCATGGGAGAGGCTTTTACAATTTAATAAAGCTAAACAATTTAATATGTATCAAAAAGCGGTTATGGTTCCAATGGGGGATTGGGCTCAAAGCAGGCTAAAAAATCTATCTGATGTGGACAAAGTGAGAGATAATTCTAAAGTGGGTAGCGGGTTTGGAAAAAATGTTTCTAACTGGGTTAATAGAGAGATGGCATATCCAACAAATGTGCTCCATTTAGCAACGGAGTGTGGCAACAAAAGGCATAGCGCCGCTTTTCCGTCGTCCCTACCCGAATGGTTTATAAAGCTTTTCACAAAAGAGGGAGACGTTGTTTTAGACCCATTTATGGGCAGTGGGACAACTTTGTTTGTTGCAAATAGGATGCGCAGGTCTGCAATAGGTATTGAAATAGTGAGAGAATATTGCGATATGGTAAGAATGCAACTCAAAGAATAAAACATCTAAGAAAAGAGGATTTGATATGAAAGCTATAGAAGTAACATATGTTCCGTTTGAAATGTCAGGGCGTATTCCATTGGTAGAAGTGGAGATTGAAGGCGAGAAGATGATGTTTTTCTTTGATTCAGGCGCTCAACAGTCAATCTTAAATGCTAAATATTTTAAAAACACAAAAGACGACCCTAAAATTAATTTAAAAGACGTAAGGGGCAATGTTTCCAATGTAGGAAGAAGGCACATTAAAAATTTGGGCTTTGCAACAAAAGTATTAGAAGAGACGGATATGCTAATGCTAGACCTTTCTCATCTAGAAATTCACGGCAAAAATGTATATGGTATTGTAGGCTATGATTTAATAAAAGATAGCGATATCTACTTCGACTATAAAAGGTCAAATATTGCCTTGCTATCGCCTGAAAATACAGAAGCTTTTATAAGGGCAGAAAAATTAAAAAACTTTGAGGAAATACTAATTAAAATGGCAAAACATCTTCCAATAATTGAGGGTAGAATTGGAGAGTTTAAATAGAATTTAGCTTTAGACACAGGATCCGAATCTCTTTTCATTTCTATAGATCGTATCCAAGATATTTCAAAGTTTACTAAAGATGGGGAAGAGACGACGGTTCTAGGCGCTGCATCGGAGAGCAAAGATGACATCGTAGGCTCAAAGCTTTCAGAGCTTAAAATAGGAAAGAAGACGTATAAAGAGCTAGATTTAGTTTGCGCAGACATCTCCCATCTTTCTAAAAGTTTAGCCGAAAACATAGACGGAATTATAGGCTATCCATTTCTTTCTGCAAATAAGATGATTCTAAGCTATAAACAAAAGCACATTACCCTCTTTGAATAAACCCACCCAAACGAGTGAAAATCGCGCACTAGGCTAATGCGCGACCCCTTGCCTGATCAGTTTCGACCCCCTAAACTGATCAGTCTCACACCCTGAAACTGTACAGTTTCGCCCCCTGAAACTACACACTATCGCACCCATAAACTGATCAGTTTCATACCCTGAAATTGTACAGTTTCAAAGTAATAATCATACACGGAAACGACAATAAATTAAAACTTTTGTTTCAGTTATTTACATAGGTTCATAAAACTAGTATTATTGACTTCAATTTGAGGCTAGCAAATCTGGAGGAGGAAGCAGAAGAGTGAGTATCTATGATTATTTTGTAAAAGACGCAGAGGGCGGGGATGTTCCACTTAGCAGTTTTAAGGGACGGGTGTTGCTAATTGTAAACACAGCTACAGAGTGTGGTTTTACTCCGCATTATAAAGAAATGCAAGAAATATACGAAAAGTATAAAGATAAAGGGCTCCATATAATAGACATTCCGTGCAATCAATTTGGTGCACAGGCGCCCGGCACTGAAAAGGAAATTAGCGAGTTTTGTCATCTTAAGTATCACACAACATTTCCTCAGATGAAAAAGTCGGATGTGAATGGAGAGAATGCCTTGCCACTTTATACATACTTAAAATCGCAAAAGGGCTTTGAAGGTTTTGGCGAGGGAAAGACTGCAAAGATGATGGATGAGTTTATAGAAAAGATCGATGCAGACTATAAAAACAATGCTGAAATAAAATGGAATTTCACTAAATTTGTAATTTCAAAAGAGGGTGATGTCGTAGCCCGTTTTGAGCCTACCGCTCCTATGAGCGAAGTTGAGTCTTGCATTGCAAAACTCTTATAAAATAGTGGCTTAAAGCTTGAGGTTATTAGGAGAAAATTATATGAGTAAAGCAGGAAAAACTATTATTGCTGTATTGTCGATTGTCTTTGTCTGTCTTTTTCTTACATATACTTGTTTTACGGGCAAATATAATGGCTTTGTAAAAAAAGAAGAGAGTGTAAAAAGCGCTTGGGCTCAAGTAGAAAACGTCTATCAGCGTCGCGCAGATTTGGTTCCAAACTTGGTGGCAACAGTTAAAGGATATGCAAAACACGAAGACGAAGTGCTAACACGAGTGGTAGAAGCGAGGGCTAAGGTCGGAGGGATGGTAAATATATCGGGCGATGCATTGAACGATCCTGAAAACTTTGAAAAGTTTCAAAAGGCACAAAGTGAACTTTCTTCCTCTTTGCAACGTTTGCTTGTTGTAACGGAGGCATATCCTGAGTTAAAAGCAAACGAAAACTTTCTAAATTTGCAAAGCCAACTGGAAGGCACAGAAAATAGAATATCTGTTGAGCGAAAAAGATATAACGATGCTTGTTCCATATATAACATTGCAATTAGAAAATTTCCAGATTTTATAATTGCGAATATGGCAGGTTTTAGAGAAAAGCCCTATTTTAAGGCTGAAGAAGGATCTGAAAAAGCTCCAAGTGTGGAATTTTAATTTTTGTCTGTCTTGTTTCTCTAAAAATGTTTAGCTTATAAGCCTAATGTAATAGGAGATGCTTTATAGGTGAGGAATTTATGAGGCGTAAGTTTGTTTGTTTTGTATTTTTTGCAGTGTTTTTGTGTAATGCATTCTCCCTGGAAGTGCCCCCACTATCTGGTGCTATAAATGACCTTGCATCCTTTCTCAAAGAGGAGGAAAGGGCGGAGCTAGAAGCTCATTTGAGAGAATTGGACGAGAGCACAAAGATACAAATTGCACTTCTTACCATTCCAAGTTTGGAAGGAGAAGACTTGGAAGATTATTCACTTAGAGTGGTAGAGGAATGGAAGCTTGGAGAGAGAGATGCGAATTCAGGCGCTCTTTTGTTAATTGCAAAAAATGAGAAGAAAATAAGAATAGAGGTGGGCTATGGGCTTGAAAAAGACCTAACAGACGCCGCATCTAGCCAAATAATACGCAAAATAATTCAACCATTCTTTAAGAAGGGCGACTATTATGAGGGGATTAAAGAAGGCCTTTTT
>CAUTVN010000151.1:0-3521 GCA_963541705.1 uncultured Treponema sp. | reverse complement strand
TTTCATTCCACAATAGCCACCTATTGGAATTAGAGAGATTCTATATTCCGTCTCTCCCCATTTTTTCTTTAGTAAAACAGGTCCCCAGCCAATAGAAAAAGATTCGACTACCACACCGCATAATTTAGCAACAAGAAAGTGTCCCAGCTCGTGAATAAACACCATAACACTAAGAACCAAAAGACCGATTAATATCTTTATCATTTTTTCTTTCCCTATAGCAAAGAGTGCACTTCAGACCTATTACTGGCTTTCCATTTTAATAACAGAATTGAGCCTACAAGAAAAATATCAAGTAAGAGAGGTAGACCAAAATAGAGAAATGGAGAATATTTGTAGAGCCAAAGAACAAAAGAAAAACACAAGATGGCACAAAAACCTAAGGTTAAAAGGTAGGTAAGTACAAACAAAACGAGAGAATGGGATATTTTAATAACTTGCAATAAAAAATCAAAAAAAAGAATAGCACAAAAATAAGTAATAGATAGAATGAAATATATGGTATTATCAGGAATTTTTGCCATTTCGTAGTTTGCAAAACATAAAAATATAGTCCAGATTCCTTGCAAGGCTGCGCTTACTGTTTTTATTTCAAATGCCTTAAAATTGCACAAAAAATAAAGCAAAAGCCCAGCAACACTTGGCAGAAGAAAATAATACACAAAATAGGAAGAAGTATTTAAAAAAACATTAGTAGAAGCAGAAAAATCGACTTTAAGTAGCAAAACTATAGGAAGAATTCCTATTCCAATCATAATACCTGCAATATATGGAGAGAGAGTATAGTCGCTCTTATGAATGGTCAGTATATATATTACGCTCAAAAGCAAAAACAATAGAGTAATCAACAAACCCATAATTAATGCGAAATGCTAATAGTAAAGCAAAAAAAAATCAAGGTGTATAGTTTATTTGTTTTTAATTTTTAATTTGAAAAAAATAGCATTAAATGTTATAATCCCCCTTATGTCTTTAAACAACAAAGAAATTTCACTAATTTTGCAAGAATTACAGTTAGAAAACTATTGGATTCAAAAAATAACGCAGCCTACGCATACCTCTCTTATTTTACATTTATATAAAAATACCTCCCTTTATTTATACATCGATTTAACCTCTGGTGAAGAGCGCATTCATTCGCTAACGAAAAAAATGCCAAAAGAAGAAAAAATGATGAGGTTTGTTCAGTTGTTGCGTTCTCGCATTTTGGGCGCAAAAATAGAGCTGGCAACTCAAATCGACGAAAATAGAATTGTCCTTTTAAGGCTTATAAAAGCAGATTTGGAATATAATCTTTATGTAAAACTTTGGAGCAATGCTGCAAACATAATATTAGCAGATTGCCACAATGTTATAATAGACACGTTTTATAGAAGAGAAAAAGGAGGAGAGATAGCAAAAAAGACCTTTTCTCTTCCAGAAAAAAAGGCTAGCAATAGGCTGTTTAATGTTAGAGAATATGATAAAAGCGCATCATTCAACGAAGCGATAGAGAGCGAATATAGAGAGGGTGGTAGAAGTCTTTCGAGAGAGGCTGCCTTAGCAAAATGCGAAAAGTTTTTTTCAGGCAAGATAGGAAAAATTGAAAAACTAATACTTAAGCTAAAAAAGCAAGCTGACGAATTTGCTAGTTGTGAAAAATTAAAACATTTTGGCGATCTTATCATAAGCAATATTCATCTAATAAAAAAAGGGGATAGGGAAGCAACAGTATTTGACTATTTAGAAAATCAAGATGTGCGAATTCCACTCGAGCTTACACAAACTCCGCAAGAAAATGCGCAAAGCTATTATGCACGATATAAAAAAGAAATGTCGGGAATAGAAAAGATTGAAAAAGACATTAAAAAGTGGGAAAAAGAAATAGAAAACTTAAAAAACAGTTTTGCTTTAATAACAAAAGAGGCAGATGCAATCATCATGCAGCGTCTTTTGGAAAAAGAGCAAAAAAGAGATGTTCAGTCCCATCTGCGTCCTACAGAAGAGAAAGAAGTTGGGTTGCGTTTTGTTGTAGATGATTGGACTATTCTTGTTGGGCGTTCTAGTAAAGAAAACGATGCTCTTTTGCGCCACGAAGCGAAAGGGCGCGATACTTGGCTACACACAAGAGATGTGCCCGGTGGTTTTGTTTTTATTAAAGCAAAAGGGGCTACAAAAAGCGTTCCACAAAAGGTGTTAGTTGCTGCAGGCAATTTGGCTGTTTTCTATTCAAAAGCTAGAAAGGCAGGAGAGGCAGATTTATACAAAACAGAGGCAAAAAATTTGCGCCGCGCAAAAGGAGCTCCTATAGGTACAGTGTTGCCATATCACGAAAAAAATCTTCATATAAAGCTAGACTACGAATTGATAGAAAATTTAAAAGATGCACAAGTGTAAAAAAATATTCAAAATTAAGTTATTAAATATCTTTTTTCTAATATTGTTAAACTACTTTTAATTAAAGTTTTGCTTTTTATCCTATTTACCTTGGAGCTCATATAATGCTATACTAACCGCTCTTATGACACAATCAAATTATTCTGCAAGCAATATAACAGTGCTAAAAGGTCTGGAGGCTGTGCGCAAAAGACCTGGTATGTATATAGGCTCTACAGGGCCTAATGGACTTCATCACTTAGTATACGAAGTTGTGGATAACTGCATAGACGAGGCAATGGCAGGTTTTTGCAACGAAATAGTTGTTACTCTAGAAGAGGACAATGTAGTTAGGGTGGAAGACAATGGGCGTGGTATTCCTGTAGATGTGCACGAAGAAGAAGGTGTTTCTGCACTAGAGCTGGTTATGACCCGCCTTCACGCAGGGGGCAAATTCGATAAGGGCTCGTATAAAGTTTCGGGTGGTTTGCACGGTGTGGGTGTTTCTGTTGTCAATGCTCTTTCCACATGGCTTGAAGCTAGGGTTTTTAGAGACGGTGGTGAGTATTATGCCAAATTTGAAGCGGGAGAGCTCACCGTTCCTGTAAAAAGAGTCGGGACATCTGAGAGACGAGGAACTGTTGTGCGCTGGGCAGCCGATCCTTCAATTTTTCAAGAAACTGTTGAATATAGTTTTGACGTCTTGGCTTCGCGTCTTAGAGAATTAGCTTTTCTCAACAGCACGATTTCAATCGTCTTAAGAGACGAGCGACTTACTCCTGCAAAAGAGGTTACTTTTGCTTTTGAAGGTGGCATCTCACATTTTGTCAGCTATTTAAATGAAAACAAGCAAGTTCTTCCAAAAGAGCCAATCTTTATAGAAGGGGAGAAGAATGATGTTGTCGCAGAAATTGCGCTACAATATAACGATGGCTATAGTGAAAATATTTTAAGCTTTGTCAACGACATCAACACCCACGAAGGTGGCTCTCACTTAGAAGGTTTTAAGCATTCGCTTACCAAAGTGATGAATGAGTTTTTGAAAAAACATCCAAAGCTATTAAAAAAGATAGAAAAGGAAGAAAAACTTGCAGGCGAAGATGCTCGGCCGAGGCTTACTGCAATAATTTCAACAAAAGTGCCAGAACCACAGTTTGAAGGACAAA
>CAUTVN010000150.1:0-3525 GCA_963541705.1 uncultured Treponema sp. | reverse complement strand
GAAATGGGCACTTTTCCCGAATACCGTATTTCATAGGCATCCACTAGCTTTTCGTCAATTTCAGCAAGAAACATGCTAGGAGAAGCGTAGCCATCGCCTGTAACCGACCTTCTGTATCTACAAGAAGTTATAAATAAATTGTCTCGCGCCCTAGTACATGCAACATACATCAGTCGCCTCTCTTCTTCTACCTCCACCTCATCGTGCTCATAGCGAGGAAAAAGCCCTTTTTCCAGCCCTGTAACAATCACATTTTTAAACTCCAAGCCCTTAGTTGTATGCATAGACATAAGTTTTACCGAATTTTCATATTGTCTGCCGTCTTTTCCTTCCAATTCTTCTCTCAAATCTATATAGTCTAAAAAAGAAATAAGTCCTGCAGGATTGCATTCATAAGACGCTGCACTTGCCACAAACTCGTTTAGGTTGCCTTCCTTGTCTGTTTTGTTTTGCTTGTCTAGCTCCTTATAGTAAGAATAAATGTTTAAAAAGTTTAGAGCATAGTCTAAAAAAATAGCTAGGGTGTTGATGAAAGAAGCATTAATTTTTCGTACATCAAATTCAGTTTTTTCAGCACTAAGCATTGTTCGCAATTTTTGAATTTTAGCAATAAATTCATCTATTCTTGGGCGAGCTTCTTTATTCAGTCTTTTCACATCTTTTAAAATATATGGAATGCTGATTATAAAATCATTTTGAAAAACACCACCTCCTAAAGTTCCTTGATTTTGCAACATATACTCTCTTGCAGAATTGATGATATCGTCGCATTTTTTTTCTCCTAGGCCTTCAATATATTTCACCATCAACCGTCGCAATGCCACCTCATCGCGCCCGTTTGCGATTAGAGAGACTAAGGCAATTGCATCTCTTACCTCTTCTCGCTGATAAAACTCCATTCCGCCTACAACAACATAAGGAATGCCCATATTCAAAAACGCAGTTTCAAAAGTGTTAGACTGCTTATTTGTTCTATATATGATTGCCCACTCTCCAATGGAATATCCATATTGCGTATATTTTTGCAAAAGAGATCCTGCATAAGCTGCTTCAATATCTTGGTTTGCCAAAATTAAAACTTCAGTTTTTGCGCCATCACCTCGTGTGGTTTTTAGTTCTTTCTTGAATCTATTACTATTGTGGGAAATGATTGAATTTGCCACGTTTAAAATATTTGCATACGAGCGATAGTTTTTGTCTAGTGTGATAACCTCACACTTTTTAAAAGTATTCTCAAACTCCAAAATATTTTTAATTTCGGCACCACGAAACTTATATATAGCTTGGTCTTCGTCGCCCACAACACAAAGATATTGAAAATCGCTAACCAGAAGTTTTAACAATTCCACTTGGGCAATGTTTGTGTCTTGATATTCGTCTACCAAAATAACAGCAAACTTATTGTGCATCTTGGCTCTAAGAGCTGTGTTTTCTTTTAATATTAGATATGGCAATAATATTAGGTCTCCAAAGTCGGCGTTGCCAGTTTCTTCAAGCCGTTTTTGATACTCTCTATATAGAGTTCTAAAAACTGAGCTTCCGTCTATTTTAGATAGATCTGGAGATGTGGGAGTGAGGCAATAGTCTTTTGCTCTAGAAATTTTTTCGTAAAAATATTTTACTTCTTTTTGACTCAGCGTTACTTCAAAATAAGTTCTACCATTTTCGTCTTTTATTTCTTTTGTTTTTGAAAAATTATTTTCAAACTTTTCTTGCGAGCTAATTTTCAATTGGATATGTGCCAAAAGAGAACATGACGCTTCTACATCGTATATAGTAAAATGTTTTTGTAAACCTAAGTATGAGCCATATTGACGCAAAAACCAAACCCCAAACGAGTGAAACGTTTTTAACATTGCATCGCAGGCTCTAGGACAAATTGAAATCGCCCGCTCCTTCATTTCTGCTGCCGCTTTATTGGTGAAGGTTAATGCCAAAATCGAAGTGGGTTCCACATTTTTTTCTTCTATTAGATATGCAATTTTTGTGGTAATAACTCTTGTTTTTCCAGATCCTGCCCCAGCTCTAATTAAAAGAGCAGAACCAAAATGAAAAACCGCCTCTCTTTGCATTTCGTTTAGAGCATCTAAATGTTCAGCTAAAATATTTTTTTTATATTCAGTCATTAAAATTAATATAACACAATAT
The DNA here is from genome assembly GCA_963541705.1 of uncultured Treponema sp. Classification (GTDB taxonomy): domain Bacteria; phylum Spirochaetota; class Spirochaetia; order Treponematales; family Treponemataceae; genus Treponema_B. Next base: position 1,377 of record CAUTVN010000150.1, on the reverse strand, counting down.
GGAGCTTTATTATAAGACAATACTCAAAACTAAAAGCGCCCTCTTCGCTTTTATATTTATTGTTTTTAATAAGAAACGAATAAGGCTCCCTACTAACACCCTACAGAAATAGATGCTACTAAAAAGCCTAATTCACAATACATAGAAAAATGTATTTGCTAGAACCTCGCTACAGCAAAGCGCTAAAAATCTTTGTCTTTTAAGCGTGGCGTATACCCTGCTTCTTTTATTACAGAAGCAATTTCTTCAGCCGTTGCACTAGAGCCTTCAACCGAGACCAATTTATCTGCTAGCGAAACAGAGACTTTTGCGCCTTGTAAGCGAGAATCACCTTTTAACGCACTCTCAATTCTTCCAACACAATGTTTACAAGACATATCCTCTACAAAAAAAACACTTTTCATATTTTTACCTCCAATACTAACCTCTTCACCTGCTTTTTCTTTTTTAGGCATATTCAAAGGGCATGCCGAAAGCGCCAGGCTCGATTTTGCCTCTCTAAACATATTTATTCGCAAAGCATTTAAGACAACCGAAACAGAAGAAAAACTCATTGCCAAAGCCGCAAGAGAAGGGAATAGTTTAATACCAAATGTGGGATAAAGAGCTCCCATAGCAACAGGAATGCAAATAGCATTATAAAAAAGCGCCCAAAAAAGATTTTGTTTTATAATCTTCATAACAAAACGGCTAAGGGTATAGGCATTTAGTAGCGTATATAGGCTATTATTCATCAAAATTATGCTAGCAGATTCTATCGCAATATCTTGTCCTCCCCCTATTGCCACGCCAACGTCTGCTGTGGCAAGCGAGGGAGCATCGTTAATACCGTCTCCCACCATTGCCACCATTTGTCCATTTTGTTTCAATTCTTTGATTATCTTGGTTTTTTCATCGGGCATAAGAGAGAAATAGACATCGTCTATTCCTGCTTCTTTTGCAATATTTTTTGCAACGATCTCTTCGTCTCCTGTCAGCATCAAAGGTTTCACACCAAAAGCTTTTAATTTTTCAATTATCTCTTTTGCATCTAATTTTATCTTGTCTTTGATAGTAATAAGCCCCACTATTTCCCCTGCTTGCGCCTTATCAACTTTCCCTACAAAAACTTGTGTTGCATTTTCTTTTGTTTTAGCAGACTCAGCAGGAATTTTTAAACCAAAGTCTTCCATAAGTTTTTGGTTGCCTATAACAAACCGTTCCTCTTCAATTGTGCCCAAAACCCCCTTGGCTATGTAGGTTTCAAAAGCTTCAACAACCTTTTGTTCAAGACCTAAACTCTTTGCCTCCGACGCAATACTAAATGCTATTGGGTGCGAGGATTTTTCTTCTATAGAATATGCAAGCTGTAAAACATCATTTTTGCTAAATTTAGGC
>CAUTVN010000149.1:0-3544 GCA_963541705.1 uncultured Treponema sp. | reverse complement strand
AAAAAGCCGTCTTATTGCCAGAGTATATCTATCATTATCGCTTCTATATATATTAAAGGTTTTAACCTGTGAGCCCGTTCGCGCAACATATAGCTCCATTGTAAGTTTTAAGTCGCTATCGTTCTCGTTTATTTTGATAATCGCAAAGTATTCATCGCCTTTTTCTCTTGCCATTTTGAATATTTCGGTATAGTCCGTAGGCGCATCTTCATAGACATTTATTTTGAAACGTTTATTATAAGAAAAAACATCGCTTGTTGCATTCACTATGAGTCTGCCAGTATCTGGCAAAATTGTTGCAGAACCTTCTTTGCTAAAAAAAAGAGAAATAGAGATATGATTTCTGTCTAAAAAAAGTGGATCTATTTGCCATTTTTTTAATATAGAATTTTCTAGCAACTTACCATAAGATTCTATTGAGTCTTTTATTTTTACAGATTGGCTAGTAATATTGTTTTGAATAAATTGCAATTCTTCAAAATAGCGTTGAGGGTAGCCCTTTCTTAGTAGAAGGCGAGCGTAGGCTTCGCGAGATTTTGTATCGTATGGATACATTTTTAACGCTCTCCTATACTCGAAAAAAGCTTTTTCACTTTCGTTTTTGTTGTTGAAACTGTTTGCCTTATCGCTATGATATTTTGCGAGCTCCTTTCTAAACTTATCTTCAAAATCTAACATATCAATTGCCAATTCTTCTAAAAAAAACCTTGCCACTTCAGAAGAGGGCATAAGAGCCAGAGTGATTTTTGCACACTGCAATGCCTCGTCTTTGCGTCCTAGTTTTAGGAGAGCCAGTGCTTTAATATACCAAGATGTTCCATCTTTTTTATTTTTTGCAATTTGCCTATCTGCTGTTTTTATCACTTCAAAATAGCGTTCTCCTTCATATAAAACATATGAAAGAAGAGATAGGGCATCGCTATAATCGTTTTTTATTTTTAAGGCTGTGTCTAAGTACGCTTCTGCCACATCATATTTTTCGGCTAAAACATTGATATAGGCCGCAAAATACGACGTTACTTCGTCGTTTCCATGAAACTTTAGAGCAGTTTTTAGATAGTTACTGGCATTTTTTGGATTGCGCCCTTGATATTCTAACAAAGCCATAGCCAAAAGAGCTTTTTTATTTTCCGGACGGATGCTCAAAATCTCTTTATATATGTTTGAAGCAACACTTAGTCTGCCTTGCACAATTTCAATTTCAGCAAGACCAAATTTTGCATTTATATCATTAGGATTGTCTTTTAAGATATTGTTGAAAGTATTTTTTGCATCTTCTACATTATTCAAACCTATAAGGATAAAACCTTTTAATGCTTCAATGTTTATATCATTCTTTTTATACAAAAGGGCTTTTTCAACAAAATCGTATGCCATATCATATTCATCTAACGAAAAAAAACATTCTGCTAGGCGTTGATAAACCAAGTGATATGCAGGATTTTCTTTTAGTACCAATTGATATTTTTCTATTGCACTATAATAAGAGCCATTTCTTTGCAAGTTATAGGCTTCGCTATACAAATCTTGCACGGAAGGAGAGGAGTGCAAAAGAAAAGATATGACAAACAAAAAAGAAAAAATTAAAGTAAAACGTTTCATAAATTTAGTCCTTAAAGATTAAGATGATTCTCTTTATGTTTTATAATTTTAACAGTATTAACCTTGTGCCCTTCCACATCGTGCACTATAAAATCGTAATTTTTCCACGTTGCCTTTTCAAATTTTACAGGGATTTTCCCAAAAAGGTCAAAAACAAACCCGCCCAGTGTTTCAAACTCATCTACAGGCATTTCTTCAGAGCCTATTGCTTTTGCTAAATCTTCTAAATCTACCCTCGAATCACATAGCCAAACATCTCCACCCAAAGCAGTGATATCCTCTTTTTCTTTGTCAAATTCATCTTGGATATCCCCTACAATTTCTTCTATTATATCTTCCATACAAACGATACCAGAAATGCCACCATATTCGTCAATTGCAATTGCTATATGTACGTGCCGACGCTTAAATTCCCTAAGTAAGCTGTCTATTCTCTTAGATTCAGGGACAAAAAACGGCTTTTTTATAATCTCCCGCAAACGCACTTCGTCGCCTTTTGAGATAATTCTTAGCATATCTTTAACGTAAACTACCCCCATAACGTTATCTATGGACTCTTCGTAGACAGGAAATCTGGAGTGCCCTGATTCCACAATTCTGTCTAGCAACTCTTTGTGTTCGGTATCTACAGAAATAAAATCTACATCGATGCGTGGAATCATCACCTCCCTAACAGATGTATCGGCTAACTCTACAATTCCTTGTATCATTCCTTCCTTTTCTTCGCTCATATTTTCCAACAACTTGGAATTAATTTTCTTCTTTTTTAACCTTTCAAAAAAACTCATCTTATACCTTTCATCCTTAAAAATAGTTAGTTACCATTTTTTATAATCTTGAAATTTTCAAAATGAATTAGTATCTCTTCTTGTAACAAAAGCATAGGCTCATTCATTTCATTTGTAGAATGGTCCATACCTTCTAAGTGCAAAATACTATGAATTATCATTCTCTTTAGCTCTTCATTAAAAGACGTTGAAAATCTTTTTGCATTCTCGCAGACACAATCTAGGCTGATTATAATATCACCTGCAATAAAATGCTCCAAGCCTTTCTCGTCTACATACATCTCTCCCATTGGAAAAGATAAGACATCTGTTGGCTCATCTATGTTTCTATATTCTTTGTTTATTTTTTGAATGTTTGAATTATTAGTGATGAAAAGAGAGAGCTCCCATAGGGAATGTCCTCTTTTTTCTAATACATTCAAAATAAAGGGTATAAGTTCACTTTCAGAAATTAGAGAATTAAGCGGGGGCTCTCCATCGTCAAAAGAGATAAAAACAGTGTTAGGCATTTTTTTTACATCTTCTTTGCAGAGTCTGCACGTGTCTTAGTTTTTTCATCATCGTCATCTTTTTGGTTTGGGTATTTAATTCGAGAATGGTAGTAACCCGAAAGGACATCTATAAACGTGTTCTTTATCGTTGTTATATCCCTAAAGGTTAGCCCACATTCATCCAATTGACCACTATCAATTTTCGCTTTAAAAATTCCATTAATAAACTTGGTAAGAGAAGGGACAGAATGTTTAGAAAGAGAGCGACAGCCTGCCTCTGTCATATCCGCCAGCATCACAACTGCAGACTCTCTACTTCTTGGTTTTTTTCCAGGATAGGAAAAATCTACAGCATCAATATTCTCACCACTTTCTTTGGCTTTGTTATAGAAATATGCAATAAGACCATTGCCGTGGTGTTCTGCCACAATGTCTACAACAGATTCTGGCAAATGCATAGCCCTAGCCTTTTCTATACTGTGTTGGACATGCGCCCTAAGCACTGTGGCAGAAAGGCGAGGTGGGATTCCGTCGTGCTTATTTATTCCATCGTGTTGGTTTTCTATAAAATATTCTCCCATTTCCATCTTGCCAATATCGTGATAATATGCTCCAGTTCTTGCCAGAAGTGCATTTGCGCCTATTGCTCTACAAGCATTTTCC
>CAUTVN010000148.1:0-3584 GCA_963541705.1 uncultured Treponema sp. | reverse complement strand
GAATTGAATATAATAAAGATGTGAAGGATGACATATTTAGAGTTTCTACACTAGAGTCTGGTGCGTTAAAATAGCAGTTAAATTGCGCAAAGTTTTGTTTTCCGATTTAAGGCAATCGGTTTAGATGAAAATTAAGTGTTTTTTTCAATAAGGTTTGAATCAGAGTGTTGTTGTGTTTTGGGGGCTATTGTGAACAAGGGAATGTTGTTTTTTGTTAAAGTATTTTTTATCTTGACGGTTATCTCATTCACCTTTTCAGTATATGCACAAGAGGGAGCCGAAGACTCAGACGATGGGGAGCATTTAGAGAGTGTTGATAGTGAGGAAACACATTATGAATATGGAAACGATGAAGACTCCGACGGTCTGCAGTGGAATTATGGTGGAAAGATTGAAAGTGTGCATGGTATAGGACTTTTTAAGAATGCTGAATATTTAGCTTCTAGGAATTTTGTAAGCGCTTATTTTGGACTTTCGTATGGCAATTCTTATGCAAAAATAGGAGCTAGTGCAGAGTATAATTATAGAAACCCTGCTCGCTCAGGTTTTAGATTGCAAGAAGCCTACTATAAATATAAAAACAGCATTTTTGAGCTATGTCTTGGCAGACAGCAAATTGTTTGGGGACAGGCAGATGGTTTTACTCTTACAAATGTAATTTCAAGCAAAGACGTTAGGGAGTTTACTGCAACGTCGAATGACGATTCTTCACTGCCAAATGATGGAATAAGACTTAAATTTTTTACAGATATTTTTACTTTCGACGCTGTTGCCCTTCCTTTTTTCACACCCAATGCCATCCCTCCGTTTTCTTTTGAATTGGGCAAAAATAAGCCTCCTTTTTATGTAGATTTGCCAACTGAACAAAATCTTGGAAAGCTTACTCTTCCCATATATTACAAACTGGAAGAAAGAGAGAAGCCAAAAAGTTTTATAGACACTGAAGCGGGAATGCGCTTTTCTTTTACTTTTCCACAAATTGATTTTTCTTTTTCTAGCTTTTATGGGTGGGAGAGGACTCCTATGTTTGTGAGGGATGGAGTGATGCAAGTGGAAAAAAAACAAATACTCCCTCCTCCTGCTCCTGCGATAAACCTGCCAGTTTCAATCAATATAAATATAAAACCAGAATATTATAGGATAGCTATGGTAGGAACTGATGGTGCTATTCCTATAGGAGATGTTCTTTTGCGCTATGAAGCCGCCTATGTTTGGGGCAGGCGTTTTGAGGCTAAGGAGCAAATGGGAGGGTTGCCACAGTCTACGACTTGGAGCTCACAGCTTGTTCTGCCTTTTAGTCTTCCTTTAAGGAAACATCAGCTTTTGATGCTTGCAGGGTTGGATTGGAGCTATGATGGCTGGAGTTTATCTGGACAATATTTTGAAGATCTAATTTTAGACCACAAAGATGACATAGAGCGCCCCTTACATCAAGGTACTGTAAGCTTAAACTTTTCAAAAAGTTTTCTTAGAGAAACACTAAAACTGGATCTTACAGGAGCTGTTGGTATCAACTATTGGGATACCTTTTCAACTTATTCAATAGACTATGCGATTACAGATAGTTTTCATATTGCGACAGGGTTTGACATATATACAAAAGGGATTGATGGAAAGGGGCAATTTTCTAAAATGAAAGATATGAGTACTTATTGGATTAGAGGAAGATTTTCGTTTTAGAGGGGGATTGCTTAAGGCTTGCTTTTGTCAATATTAGGGTCAGAATATGAGAAAGCTATTGTTTGGAAATACTAAATTTGCTCCCACGCATTGATTTTTCTTTAAATCTAAAAATTGTGAATGTGACATTTGTCTGTGTTTTTTGCTTTGACTTTTTGAATCTCTTTGTAGATTTTGTGCAGTTAATTGCCTAAAGTAGAAAAATAATTGTCTTTAATGTTCGTTTGTGCAATAATCTATAAATGGAGTGTCTTATGTTTAATTTAGTCAATATTTTAGAGGGGGAGGGAAAACTTGAAAAATGACATTTTAGCATTAGTTAGAGAAAAGGAAGAGCAAATAATAAAGATGCGTAGGGATTTGCACAAAATACCAGAACTACAACTGTCTTTGCCAAAAACAGTACAATATGTTTGCGAACAGCTTGAACAATTAAAAATTCCATATCACAAGTTAGTGGACGGAAATGCAGTGGTAGCAGTTATTGAAGGACGAAAAGGGGGGAAATGCATTGCCATTAGGGCAGATATGGATGGCTTGCCAATAAAAGAGAATACAGGTTTAAGTTTTGCATCAGAACATGAAGGATGTATGCACGCTTGTGGACATGACGGACATATGGCAATGGCTTTAGGTGTGGCGATGGTATTAAAGGAGCTTTCTTTGGAATTTAGAGGTAGCGTGAAATTTTTGTTTCAGCCCGGAGAAGAATATCCAGGTGGTGCTTTACCTATGATTGAAGAAGGTTGCTTAGAAAATCCGCATGTAGATGCGCTTATAGGATTACATGAAGGCTGTTTATATCCGAGCCTTGAAAAAGGCAAAATAGGCGTTTCTTATGGAGCATTATTTGCTTCTATGGATCGTTTTCAAATCACAGTAATAGGCAAGGGCTCACATGGCGGGCAACCTCATATGTCTATCGATCCTATTCCTATTGCAAGTGAGATAGTTTTAGCGTTGCAAAAAATAATCAGTAGGGAAATATCTCCCACTGCAAATGCCCTAATTTCAGTTTGTCAAATACATAGTGGGACTAGCCAAAACATAATTCCTGACGAAGTGTTTATGGAAGGAACAGTTAGGGCAACCGATGAGAAGGTTAGGCGGTTCATTGCAAAACGTATGGCAGGAATTGCTGAAGGAATTGCGAAGTCCTATCGTGCAAATGCAAAAACTGTTTACGATTTTAAATATCCTGCGGTGATCAATGACAAAAACTTTACTGAGTTTTTTGTTAAAAACACCAGAGAGATATTGGGAGGAGAGTGTATTGAGGAGATTACAATTCCAACAATGACTAGCGAAGATGTTGCGTTTTTTTTGCAAAAAGTGCCGGGTACCTTTTTTCTTTTATCCAATCCTGCAATCAGCTCTGACGGGACAATTTATCCTCATCATACAGACAAGTTTGATATTGACGAAAGTCTACTTTATAAAGGCTCTGTAGCTGTTGCCAACACTGTTTTCAAATACCTAGAGGAATAATGAGGTGTTGCCGTTTCATCTTCCTCTTAAAAACTTAAGGGGAAGAGTCAAACAACTAACTTATTTTTCCCAGCTTATGGATGCAAACTTCGTTACATCAGGATATATGTATTTTCCGTCATTATAAATGTAACTATTCTTTATATATTCTATTAGTTTTTCGTCATACGAATCTGTTTTTATGGCAAACATATGCTTTATAGCTTTAAGAGCATCGTCTATAGAGTTATAGATTCGGTCAAAGTGAGTTTTAGGCAATATTTTGACATTGGGAAAAACGTTCATGCAATATAGAATATTAAAGACTATATCCATTTTAGGAATTAGCTCAAAATATTCCTTGCCTAATATTTTTGAAACTTCTTTATTTTGTTTTTCAAGTGTGCAATTTTGTCCAAACCAATGTATGTAACATC
>CAUTVN010000147.1:0-3600 GCA_963541705.1 uncultured Treponema sp. | reverse complement strand
TACTGCACAGTTTCGAGGGTCGAATACGATCAGTTTAGGGCCTCGAAACCGATCAGTTTTGGGGGGCGAAACTGATCAGTTTCGACCCTGTCCCCTAGCTAGACGAATATATCTCTCTAGTTGGATTTATCTAAAGATATCTATGAATTATAAAGATTTGAAGAGGTCGCTTATAGCGTGCCCACCAATGTTTATAGAAAGAGCTTATATTTTAGGTATTGAAAAAATATAAATTTTGTGTATCATATTATAAAAGGTGCGGGCTCGATTTTCAAGACGCAATGCCTTTGCAACTACTAAGGTCTATTTTAGTAACTTTAGACTTATATATTTTTGAGGAGATGTATTTATGAAAAAAACATGTTTGGCTATTTTGGCTATGCTTGTAGTGGGCTTTTCGCTTTTTGCGCAAGAGGGTGGACAACCACAAACAGTGCAATATAAAATAGAAAGCAGAAAAGGCGCTACTATCAAAATGACAGAAACATATAGGAATGAGTATTGGGTTGAATTTTATTTGGTCTATGAAGAGCCTTCAAAAACATACGATGAAAAAGAAACAGAAAAGATTATATACGAATTCCTCTCAAACTATAAAAGAGATAACGTCTATGCACGTGTAGAAATAGAAGATTTGAAAGGGACTTCTATCGGCGCTAAAGTTACTACTATGCAAAAAAGGGTCATTTTTAGACACTTGAGAAAGTAGTTTTCGATTCGGAATCTATCTAACATATTAAGTTTTTTATTAGCCTCTTTTAAACTTTGTTGCGCTTGTGCGGAAAGCTTTAAGAGGCTTTTCTTTTTTATTGCAAATTGTTATACTCTTATTTATGGAGAAGAATATCTTGAAATGTTATAAAAGATGACGAGGGAGCTTTCTGAATGATTAAAAAAGAGTTTTTGGAACATAACGTGGTTAGAGATAATGGCTTCATTTTAGCAAAGAAAATATTGGACTCAGGTTTTATGCCAGATGTAATCTACACGTCTATGAGAGGTGGCGCATATTTGGGCAATGCAATTAGCGAGGTGTTTAAGGTTGCATACAAGGGAGAGAAAAAAATACTCTACTCCACAGTTGTCGCCCACTCCTACTCCGGAGTGAAAGCTAGTTCGGAGATAGTTTTAGACGGCTGGACATATCCACCACAAGAGCTAAAAAAGGGCGCTTTTGTGCTTTTGGTAGACGACATCTTTGACTCTGGACAGACCGTCAATTTCCTCGTCAAAGACCTGATAGACAAAGGTGTGGAAAAAGAAAATATAAGAGTCGCTGTTCACGACTACAAAAGAAGACACAATAAGCTTGAAAAGCTGGATGTTACGCCAACTTGGTGGTGTAGACTACACGACATATACTCCGATGAAGACGATTTATGGATTCACTATATGGGACACGAACTCGTAGGTCTTTCAAAAGAAGAATTGGAAGAGCACTACTTCAAGTCTAATCCCGCTTTGCGAGAAGTTTTCAATGGCATCAGTTTTTAAGAAAGTTTTAATCGCTTGCGTCTTTTTCTTTTCTACATTTCTAATTTTTACTCATTCTGCGAAAAGTGGGGTATCAGCAAAGTGGGAAGATATAGATGCAAAAGAAGTCGTTTTTTTTGTAAATGCTGCAAATAAAAATGCCCTCAAGCAAGATGGGAGCAAAAAGTTTCCGTTTGGCACTATAGACCGAGCTATGAGGACAATAAGCTCTTTGAGCAAACAAAACAAAAAGATAAAAGCAAAGGTGTATATCAAAGGCACATTCTCTTCAAACTACTCCTACATAGTCTCGTCTCCTTTGTGGATAATTGGAACAAGTAGTGGGAAAAACAATGGAGAGAGCGATGTGATCTCTTTTGGAAAAAATGCAGGATGGGTCGTCTCATCTTCTCTTTTACAATTAGAAAGATTCACAATTAAAAGAAAAGAGGTGGCAAATGAGCCACGCACAGTGCCAATTTTTTACGCTTCTCTCTCGCATCTTGGGCTTGAAAAAGTGGAAGTGATTGGAGTGGAAGGAGGGACGATGTTCTCTTTATCTCACGCTTCGCTTTCTCTTCAATCTTCTTCTATTCTCTCGAATCAAAGTGCTTATTGCAATGTGATAGAAGCAAACAATGCAGAATTGAGCATTAACTCTTCTAATATAGAGTGCACATCGCAAAAAATCATCGCGCTAGATTCGCAAAACTCCACAATAAACTTGGAGAATGTGAGAGCAGGACTAAACGCCACATATTTCGCTTTTTTCGCACGTTGCTTTAATTCAAATCTTACATGTCAGAACGCCTTGCTAAGCACAAAAGGAGCCGATAAGTTGACCGACGCTATTATCTATAACGAAGCGAGTCAATTAAAAATAGAAAACTGTCTTATCGAAGGATTTAAAGCAGAGTCAGCTGTGAAGAATGATAGAGTTGACTATTTAAAATACTAGCGCTTTTCCTCTTCTATAACATAGAGATACATTTGCATATTCCCAGTCTTTATTGCGTGCTTTTTGATTGTAGCGTGCTTGTTTTCTCTTTGGCACAATGTGGCAAACTCTTCGGTGTTTGTTATAAAGCCTAATTTCCAGCCTTCAAATAATCTCACTCTTTTTGCAATGTCTTTGTATAATTGCCTCACGCTCTCTTCTTCTAAAAGACGCACTCCATAAGGAGGATTTGACAAGAGTACGCCGTTTTCGTATGGGGGGACGAGTTCATTAAAATCGCTTGCAAAAACTTCGGGGCGTACAATATGCGACGACATTCCATAAGAGCTCATAATGCGACCTGCCAAAATGCAAGCTCGCTCTATATTTGCCTGTGTTAAAAAAACTGCATCTTTCGCAATATCCGAAGCTGTAATTCTAAAAGTGCAATCTGTTCTAATCTCTTTTATTGCACTCTCTTTTATTTTCTCTTTTTCCCATTTTAATTTATCTTCTCTAAAGCACTCAAAGTTCTCAAATGCAAACTCTCTGTCTATTCCAGGTGGTATATTAAGTGCATAATACAGCGCTTCTGTAGATATTGTACCGCTACCTGAAAAAGCATCGTGCAAAGGATATTTTCGCTTCCATTGCATAAAGTGCAATAAGTTTGACGCAACACTTTCTCTTAATGGCGCCTCCCCTCCACTTAAACGATAGCCACGCTTATAAAGAGGTTGCCCTGAGGTATCCAAACATACAAAAAGTTCATCTTCTTCTAAATATAATCTCACCCTTGCCTCTCGCCCTTTTTCAGGCAGAGAATGCATCTTCCACTTATCCATCAAACGAGTACATATAGCCTTATATGCCATAGATTGCAAGGCATGCTCCGATGCAAGCTTTGAGTGAAATGAAGAGACTTTATCTAAGATTATTTTGCAATTTTTATTAAAAAAAGCCTCCCATTCAACTTCTTTTATAATAGAAAAAAAACTGTCAAAATCTTTTGTCTTTTGTTTTTCTAGTAATAAAAAAATCCTATCCACACACCTCAGAAGAAAGTTTGCTCTAAATAATGCAGAATAAAGAGACTCATCCGAAGAAAAAAACACTCTTCCTGCCTTTCTATCATAAGGAATAAAGTTGTTTTTCTTTAATTCATTGCTAACAATACTTTCAACACCCAC
>CAUTVN010000146.1:0-3752 GCA_963541705.1 uncultured Treponema sp. | reverse complement strand
ATTTCGAGTATTTTCAAAGATACTCACTATCCCTATGTGTAAGCCCATCCAAAAACATACCCCTAAGCTCCTCTACACAGCCTAAGATATATAAATAGAAACCTTGCACAGGAGTGAATATCTTTTCAACACCTATTTATATCTATCGGATTTATTTTTCTCTTCTTGAGTAAAAAATATGAGTTTTTATATTTTTATCTGTTTTTTTATGTTTATGCTAAAAAACCATTAGTTTTATTAAGGACAATGAGCAAAAAATCTAGAGAGTTGGAACTATGATAACATACTAATTTTGAGAAAAATTACAAAACAACAGAAGGTAGAAAGAAAGGGAAGAGATTTAAAAGGTTTTTTAGTATAAGCAAAATACCTCACAGCCCTAAATTGTATAGACATGTGAGGTATTGTAGCTACAATATCCTGATTATAGGATAGGTTCCAAATGTGCTTGGAAGTGTCGCAAAATAGGTGGCTCCCACTTTATTTTATAGCCATGAACTTTACTTGCTCTCTTTTTGATATTGACCAATGCCTCTGCCATTATGTCTATATGAGACTGAGTATAGACTCTACGAGGAATAGCAAAGCGAGTGAATTCAAAATCTGCTTTTAGTTGCTCTTTTGTATCAGGATCATTTCCCAACATATAAGAGCCAATATCACACGTTCTAATTCCTGCTTCCAAATAAAGCTCTATAGCAAGGGCTTGTGCTGGAAACACTTTATATTCCAAATGTGGAAACATAGCTTTAGCGTCTACGAAAACACCATGCCCACCGACAGGAGCTTGATATGCAATACCTGCATCATCCAACAAACCTGCCAAATATTCCATCTGTCCAATTCTATACTTTAGATAGTCTTCTTCCAAACCTTCATATAGTCCTACAGCGAGTGCTTCCAAATCTCTTCCTGCAAGACCTCCATATGTAATAAAACCTTCAAACGAGATGCAGTTGCCTTTAATTTTTTGGTATAATTCTGCATTGTTTTTAATGCCGATAAGCCCGCCCATATTTACTATAGCATCTTTTTTTGCACTCATAGTAAAAGAATCTGCATAGCTAAACATTTCCCTGGTTATGTCTAATATGGAAGAATTTTTGTACTTTTCTTCTCTCATCTTCACAAAATAAGCATTTTCTGCGAAACGTGCTGCATCTATGTTTAGTGGGATTCCATATTTTTTTGCTATTTCAGAGACATCCTTCATATTTTGCATAGAAACAGGTTGACCACCTGCCGAGTTGTTGGTAATTGTCATAACAATAAGAGCAACTTTTTCTTTTCCATGCTTTTTAATTAAATCTTCCAATTTTTGCACATCCATATTGCCCTTAAATGGTGCTCTTTTTGAAGGATCTTTAGCTTCTTCCACAACGCAATCTATTGCACGTGCCCCAGCCAACTCAACGTGGGCTCTTGTAGTGTCAAAAAACATATTGGAAATTGCTACCTTGCCAGGTCCCATCATAACAGGAAACAAAACTTTTTCTGCAGCCCTTCCTTGATGTACTGGCTGGATGTATTCATAGCCAAAAATATCCTTCCCTGCTTTTACCAAGTTGTAGTAACTACTAGCGCCTGCATAAGCCTCGTCGCCTTCCAAAACAGCCGCCCATTGCTTAGAGCTCATAGCATTTGTACCAGAGTCAGTTAGAAGATCGATATATACATCTTCTCCTCTTAAGTTGAACAAATTGTAGTGCGCATCTTTAATAAACTTTTCTCTTTCTTCTCTGCTCGTCATCTTAATTTTTTCAACCATTTTAATTCTAAATGGTTCCGCAACATACTTTTTCATACAAACTCCTAAAAAAATGTGATCCTTAGAAATAACCTTCATTACGTAAATGATGATGATTCCTCGCCTATTCTCTATTAAAAATATAAAAGTTACAAGTAGGGTAGAGGTAAATATGGAAAAAAATAGAGAATATATAAGGTAAAAACACTCTTTTATATTATTTTTATTTGCCGATAACCTAGTTAAAAATCATTTCTTGTTTGTGAGGCAAAAGATGAAATTATTAAGAACATTTTTTTTCTTTATTTTTGTTGTTTCTATTAGTAATGTATACTCCATAAAACAATATAACCCTGTCGTTGGTGGAGAGGCATTTCCAACTCTTTATGGCCCCTCTGTGTTAGGCGGCGGGTTGAGTGTAGCAGGAGGGGCTTTTAATAATTTTTTTCCATCTCTCCTAGCAGTAAATCCAGCCCTTTCGGCAGGAGAAGAAAACCCAATCTTAGACCTCTCTTATATTCTCATTTCTGGCATACAAAAAGAGAGAGGATTAGGACACGTGGGGAATGCAGGCTTTATATATCCTGCAAATTGGGGAGTTATAGGAGGAAACTTAAATTTCTCGCACGTAAGACTAGATTCTCTTAACTTTGGAACTTTTGGAGAAGCTCGCTTTTCATATTCAAAAGACATAACAGAGCAGATTTATATGGGAGTAGGAGTTTATTTATCAGCGGGGACAAATTGGGCTGCAGGAGCAGATGTAGGCATTTTATATCGTTTACAAGACTATAAATTTTTCAAAAATCCACGTCTAGGCTTCTCTCTTACAGGACTGGGTAAACCATTTAATCCAAAAACTAATGGAGTGGTAGAGAATGGTAGAATGATTGGCTATCCTTCTTTTTTTACTCCCCATTTTGGCTTTGCAACAGGCTTGGTTTCGCTGGAAAAGTTTAAGATGGGCTCGTATATAGATTTAAGTACACCCGCATTTTGCAATTTGGCCCTTGCAACTGGCATAGACATGTTGATTGCAGATATGGTTACAATAAAAACATCCTACACATTCAATCTTTTAGAGACCATACATAAAAAACAGACTCATATTCCGTCTTTTTCAGTTGGTTTTAAGTTCAATATTAAAAATAAAAAAACAGGACTAAAACAAACATCCACCACTCCTCAATTTGCCACTAAACCATTTTATAACGGTATTTGGGGTTTTGCTTTTGGTGTTACAACAAAGTTTGGAAGCGAAGATAGGGAAGGACCAAAAATTGAAGTAGGCGCTGAAGAGGTTGCCTATATATCACCAAATAATGATGGAGAGGCAGATGCATTAGAAGTGCCTCTAAAAATTACAGACAGAAGGTATGTAACCTCTTGGGAATGCAAAATTAAAAATGACAAAAACGAAGTTGCAAGAACAATTGCAAACAAACAGCCTATAAGAGAACTGACCAGTGCAGCCTCATTTGTAAAATTGCTAAAAATGAGAAAAGGTAGCATAGACGTACCTCCAAAACTTAGGTGGGATGGTATGTTAGATTCAGGGGAAGTAGCAGCTGATGGCATATATACTTTTACAGTAGAGGCAACAGATGATAATAAAAATTTTAGCAGTGTAGGTCCTTATACTGTAGTTGTTGACAACACACCACCGCGTATTAATATAGATGAAAAATACGCAAATAGCGTAAAAATATTTTCACCCGATGGAGATGGAAATAAAGATTCATTGGAAATTGTTCAAGAGGGTTCAAAAGAAGATTTGTGGCAAGCTAAAATATTCGATAGCCACAACAGATTAATTCGCACCTTTACTATAGAAGAAAATGAATTGCATAATGTAGTTTGGGATGGAAAAGATGAAAAAGGCGAAATTGCATCGGATGGAGTCTATTCCTATACAGTATATGCAAAAGACAAGGCAAAAAATGAAAATTCAAAAACAATTGGCAATATAATTTTGGATACAAATAAACCTGCCATCTCTCTTAAC
>CAUTVN010000145.1:0-3767 GCA_963541705.1 uncultured Treponema sp. | reverse complement strand
ATCTGCGTATGTGGAAAAACGCACCTTTATGTTCTCAACATCCGCCTTTTGATATTCTCCCAAAAAGACTTCTTCACCATCTGGTCGCGTAAGCACAACTCCAAAAAAAGCCATACCAGAGCAAGTCGCCCTCACAATTAAGTCAGGGGGCGCTACGTCATAATTGTAGTTGTAAAAAAAATCGTACTTCTTTACATCCCCATATCTGCCATTCTTCTCTTCACCAACCTTTGCATCTTTTAATATTACCGTAGTGCAAGACTTAGTTGAAGAAAACCAATTTGTCCAAACCGGAGAGGCTGCCATAGAGTTGTCTTCCCAATATTCTATGCTCCTCCAGTGTGTGTTAGCTTCTTTATAGGTTAGCACAAAGGGCTCAAACACTATTAAAAGAAGAGACGCCGCCAAAATGCCTATACCGACAAGACCCGCCTTATCTTTTTTATAGTCAGCCCAAAATTCTCTAAATTTATACGTAAAATCGGCTATGCTCATTATGCTTTGCCTCCAACTTTGATTCGTGGGTCTAAAAATCCATAAATTAGGTCTAGGACGACCAGACCTGCTTGATAAAGCCCTGTGCTAAAAGCCAAGTCACCCATTAAAACAGGAATGTCGCTTTGTTGCAGTGCAGTCCAATATAGGTTGCCAATGCCAGGCCAAGAGAAAATACCTTCGTAAATGACGGCGCCACTCATGCTGGCAATTAGACTTAACAAAACCATGGTTACGATAGGAGGAGCCGAAGTGCGCAATGTGTGCCCAAAAAGAACTTTGCGCTCTGGAATTCCACGTGCCCTCGCACTCATAATAAAATCTTCTTGCAAAGTGCCCAAAACTAAGTTTCGCACAGTGAAGCCTGTGCCCCAAAAACCAATCAAAACAAGTGTGATTATAGGAAGAGCCATGTGGTGCAATCTATCTAGCACAAACATAAAACCTTCGGGCGTTGGCACTGAGTTGATTCCACCAGAAGGGAACATCTTTAGCCCATACACAAAAAACAAGATAAGCAACAATGCAAGCCACCAAGTTGGCATCCCATACACCACAAGGGTTAGAAGACTTGTAATCTTATCGAATTTGCCACCTGGCTTTTGCGCTTTCTTCAAGCCTATAAAAAGACCTATTGCTATGTTTAATATGGAAGCAACTGTGAACAAAATGATCGTTCTAGGCAATGCTTCCAACAATATTTCTAAAACATCTTGCGAACCTTTTGAAGATTTTATCTTTGTAGACTTGCCAAATCTAAAGGTTAGGACGCGCCCTGTGTTATACCAAACTCGCTCCATAAAGGGTTTGTCTAGTCGATAAATCGAATATAGCTCGTTAATTCTATTTTCTCTCCACTTCAATACCTGGTCTTGTTTCATGTTTTTCAGACCTTGCGACTCCATATGCACTTGTTCCAAAAGCTGGGAGCGTGTGGTTGTTTCGTTTATTTGGTTGAAAAGAAGAGAAAATATAAATATCAAAAGAGTGTATATCACGACTCCTCGCAATATTCTCTTTAGTGCATACCATTTATACATATATTCTCCATAGTTTAAAAACTACTAATTTAAGATGGAATGTCTAGAAAAAAGGACTTATCACACTATGTCGATAGTTGATGATAAGTCCTTTTTATCTACACCGTTTTTATGATTTGTCTAAATGCTATTAAAGCATCGTAAGCTTCGAAGTAGCAACCGACGGAGTTTCCTCGTTTATGCTAGAAGTTACTATAACAACATAGGTCATTCCGCTCTTTAGCTGGGAAGTCTTGCTTGCAGGAATTGTAGCTTTGAATTTACCGTCTGATACCTTTTCTGCTGTAAAGACGCTCTCCGAACCATCTTCGTTTTGCAACTTTAACAACACATTGCCCTTAATGAGAGGAGAAAGCTCATTGCCAGGATAGATAAATTGTGAGATTGTAACCTCGAAGTCTACATCATCTCCAGGCTTTGCAGAATGAGGAGCTTTAACATAGTCTATAACACTCATTGGAATTGAGAGTTTGTTCACCCAATAAGAGCTAGTCTGTGGAGTCTTGTCAAAAGACTCGGCTATGATAGAGTTGGTATCTGTGTCTATCTTTGTCAACTTTAAAGGACCGTTACCAATATAGGCATGCCCATATTTTTCTATAAAGTCTATTGTTGCCTGATATCTCTTTGTTACATATGCTTCGTCAACACCCGGCAAACCTTTTATATACACTGGAATGTGTTTTTTGGAAAGCAATTCTTCCAATTTTGCCTTAATGTCTTTTACACATAATGGGGATATAACATCCACTTCTGTAGCGCCCTGTCCAGACTCCAAGAAGTTGTATGTTGTTCCACTTGCAGCACCGTGCACTACCATCTCTGCCAATGCTTCGTTTATTTCCCATGGAGCTATGGTCGGCCTACCTGGATTACCAGCTTTTGCACTGGGAGCACCTACTGTGGTAACAGTTCGATTAACGTCTGGTGCAAAGAAAAAGTTCTTGTAGAATGTGCAAGAGCCATCTTCATTATAGACAGTACCTTTTGTGTTTTGTAGGTCTTCAAGCAAAGTAGAAGAGAGAGGCTCGTCGTAATATGGGTCGTCATCTCCGTCTTTTATACACCAATCTCTGATAAAGGCATTTGCATAGCGATCGTCAATTTGTGTAATTGGCATTTCGTGATGCCAATATAGACCGTCTAAGAACTTTCCAGATGCCGAGACAGCAACCGTAATTCCCTCGCCCACAGCTTTCCACTCTTTCGTTTTTGTATCAAACATTACAGCGTTTGCAGGAACAGGCACATCACCGCCAATGGTTCCATCGCTCAAGATTTTTGGCGACATCTGCGCACCATTAAAATCTATCTCGCAACTAAGCTCCATATCCTCTGCTGTGTGTGGAGCCTCGTCCACTTCTTTCACTGCTGTAGCGCCTGTAACAACAGCACAATAGCTGTCTGTAAAACCACCACGACCTACAGGGTCCCAGCTAGACATAAATAGAGAGCCACGCGCAGAGTGTTGAGAAACTCTCAATACTTTTTGTCCTGCAAATGGACCTGTTGTATCAGGTTTTACGTCAGCAGAGCGAATAGACCAGCCGTTAAGACCGTCGCCTACGCCGTAGAGCATTCTAGAATTGAACCTAGCCTTGTTTGCAACAAAGCTATCTTTGTTTGAACAAAGATATATTCTAACAGCTTCTGTCAAACCTAGCTCTTGTGCCTCTAGGTTTCCTACCCAGTAGTCTTCTTCCTTTAGATATTGTCCGTTCTGTCCTTTCTTTCCGAGTTCGTCCAGCCTTGCATTCTCATAGTTCCAATATCCAGGTGTAGCACCTCCTGGCATATAACCATAGAATGGAGAATACATCTGGCAAACAGATACGTCCCACCATCTTCTGGTAGCTCCAGCACCCCAGCCTTCTGTATACATTGTACAAACGTATTTTGCAGGGTCTGCACCATATACTGCATCGCTAGTCCTGCTTCGATCCCATTCAAGGCGTTCCACTTTAATTCCAGCCTTTTCAATTTGGTCTGCAATATAGCGTCCTGCAGGAAGTCTTCCTGTTGGGTCGTCAACACGAATAAAGAACTTTATTTCGATGTCTTTGCCCTCGTATTGCCAATATTTATCTCCCTTAACTAGTTTTCCCTTATTTGCTGGCAACTGAGAAGCTTTCTCTAAGGCTTCGCTAATCATAGAAAGAGCAAGTTTTTCGTCCCCGGTTTCCGTCATTCCAAGTTTGATTGGGATTAGGTTGTATTTATATGTACCTGGCT
>CAUTVN010000144.1:0-3872 GCA_963541705.1 uncultured Treponema sp. | reverse complement strand
CTTGCTCTTCTCTGTCTTCAGGCATTTCAACCACTTTTGTCTTATAAAACATAGAAATAATTTCTTCTCTGTTTCCAAAACCTAGTGCGCGCAAAAATATAGTGCCTAATATTTTCTTTCTAGTATCTAGTTTTGTATAGATTAGCTCACGTTTGGGATCAATTTCGAATTCCAGCCAAGTTCCCCTATAAGGAATAATCCTACTTGAAAAAACATCTTTATCTCTTGAAAAAATGACACCAGGCGAACGATGAATCTGAGAAACCACTACTCTCTCGGAGCCGTTTATAATAAACGTGCCTCGCTCAGTCATGAGGGGAATATCCCCCATATAGATATCCTTCCTACGAAATTCTTTTGTTTCGGTAAAAAACAAATCTATCTGAGCCTTTATGGGAACAGCATATGTCTGATTTTTTCTCTTGCATTCAACCTCGTTCAGCTTCATACTGTCATAGTCAAGAATATAGGATTGATACTCGAGAACCATATCCTCATTAGGACTGACTATGGGAAAAGTCGAAGAAAAAACTTCTTCCAAACCAGAAACTTGCACCTCACCTGTGGAAGTGGTAGTATCTTCTAATAATTTCTTATAAGATGTCAACTGTATGTCAACAAGATTTGGCAACTCCCTAAAACTAGGAATATCTTTACCAAAGTATTTTCGTTTTGCATTTTTAATATCTTTAGACACTCCGCACCCCCTACTAATTCAACTACAAAAGACTCACCTGAAGAACCTCCAAGTGAGTCTTAATCAAAGATAAAGAAAAACTAATAAATTTTGATACTCTCAAAGCTAAAACAACTATGCAATTTCAACTTCACCGCCAGCCGCTGTAATAGCCTGCTTAATTTTTTCTGCTTCTTCCTTAGAAACATCCTCTTTCAAAGTCTTTGGTGCTCCCTCGACAAGCTCTTTAGCCTCTTTAAGACCCAATCCAGGAATAATATTCCTAACCTCTTTAATAACTCCAATCTTCTTTGCAGGATCACTCAAGCCTTTCAATGTTACAGTGAACTCTGTTTTTTCCTCCGCAGGAGCAGCTCCTGCAGCTCCTTGCACAACAGCAACAGGAGCCGCTGCAGTAACACCAAATTTCTCTTCCATCGCTTTTATAAGCTCAGAAAGCTCCATAATCGTCATGCTAGAAATAGCTTCCATAATCTGATCATTAGTTAATGTTGCCATATTATCTTCTCCTTAAAAAAATAAAAAACACCTCAAATCAGTACATAATATACAGAATAAGGTATATAAAAATAGACAGGGGCAACTTCTATACTACACCAACCTAAATAGAAGGATAAGCCTGACTATTTATTTCAAAAACGAATCCGTCTTAAGCCTCTTCTTTCTTGTCTGCAATAGCTTTAACGGTACGCACGAATTTAGAGGTTGTAGCATTGAGTGTAGACATAAACATAGAAATAAGCTGCTTTTTGCCTGGTAATTTTGAATAAGCCTCTATTTTTTTTGCATCGTAAACTTCCCCATCTACCACAGCTCCTTTAACTACAAGAGCAGGCACATCTTCCATAAATTCAAAAAGAACCTTTGCAGCAGAATTTACCTCATCACCCTTAACGCATACTATAGCCGTAGGACCTACTAAATATGGGCTAACTCCTTCAACTTTAGCGTTTTCAAAAGCAATCCTAGCAAAATTATTTCTAATAACAGTATAAGAACTATCAAAGTCTTTTAGTTTTTTTCTTAACTCTGAAATTTGCCCAACCGTCATGCCTCTATACTCTGTAAATATAAGAGAAGAAGACTCTTTAGCTTTAGCCTCAATTAGAGCTATTCCCTCGCTCTTCAATTTCTTAGGATTTTTTGTTCTTAATGCCATAACCTACTCTCCCAAAGCATAATCAACCCACACACCAGGTCCCATAGTGGAATTGATAGAAACCGAACGCAAAAAGTCTGCCTTAGCATCAGCAGGTTTTTTTCTGGCAATCTCAAGTAACAACGCTTTTGCGTTTTCCACTATCTTTGAAACATCCATAGATACCTTGCCAATAGCCAAATGTACCACCCCGGTTTTATCCGCTCTAAACTCAACCCTGCCTTTCTTTAACTCACCTATAGCAGAAGCAATGTCAGAGGTAACAGTACCTGTTTTTGGATTTGGCATAAGTCCCTTTCGTCCCAATACCATACCAAGACGTCCAACATCTTTCATCATATCTGGCGTCGCCACAGCAATATCAAAGTCTAACCAACCGCCTTTAATCTTCTCAATATATTCCGTAGAACCCGCATATGCAGCTCCCGCATCCAGCGCAGTCTTCACCTTGTCATCTGCACAAAACACAAGCACCTTTTTCTCACCACGAAATTGATGTGGCATAACAAAAGTGTCTCGCACTGCCTGTCCCTTACCCAATTTCAAACTCACATGAAGCTCTACAGTTTCGTCAAACTTCGCATACTTCACTGCTTTTACTATATCCAAAGCTTTTTCAAGCTCATATCTTTTTGAAGGCTCGTATTTGGTAAGAGCGTTTCGATATTTTTTACCTCTTTTCATAGCTCCACCTCCACACCCATACTTCTCGCCGTTCCTGCAATAATTTTCTTAGCAGCTTCAATATCATTAGCATTGATATCAGGCATCTTAGTCTTTGCAATTTCCTCAAGAGCTACTTTAGACAATCTCCCAACTTTCTTTGTTACAGAAGTAGAAGAACCCTTTTCTATCTTGCAAGCCTTCTTAATCAACACAGAAGCAGGAGGCGTCTTTAATACAAAGGTAAAACTTTTGTCAGAATACACAGTAATAATTACTGGTATAACCAAGCCAGCTTCCATAGACTTTGTTCTATCATTAAATTGTTGAACAAATTGTGGCGCACTCACTCCGTGGGGTCCCAACGCAGGACCTACAGGAGGAGCTGGCGTCGCCTTGCCTGCAGGACACTGCAGTTTAATCTGCGTAACAACCTTTTTCTTAGCCATCATCTCTCCTTCCGGTAAAACGAAATACAAGAAAAACCAATCATCTCATACTTCTCCCGTAAAAAAATCAAAAACATACAACTATAAGTTAATCAATCACTAAACACTCTCTACTTGAGATATATCAACTTCCACAGGAGTCGTTCTATTAAAAATATCCACAAGCACACAAAGTTTACTTCGCTCGTACATAACCTCATCAATCGTTCCATTAAACGAAGCAAAGGGACCATCAATAATTTTTACCACCTGCCCAACAGCAAAAGTCTGTACAAATCTTTGAGTCTTATCTCCCTTAATCTCCCCTGTTTTTTGTAGGATACTCTTAGCCTCGTCGCTAGACATAGGGCGTGGCTTACTACCACCAGTAGAGCCCAAAAAACCACTAACCCCAGTAATCCCAGAGATACTAGAACAAATCTTCTTCCAACCACTGTCAGGAAGATCCATCTCGATTAGAATATAACCCGGCAAGAACTTTCGTTTAATATTTTTTCTTTGCCCATCTTTATTTTCTACAATATCTTCTTCAGGCACCCTCATATCAAAAATAACATCAGCAGGAATTACCGAACGTTCAATATACGTCCTAATAGTCCTTTCAATTTTGTTTTCATAACCCGAATATGTATGTAGAATATACCATGCTCTAGACATATCGCACTAAAATATCCATAAAACGCCTGCCATAAGCAAAGCATCTAAAGCACCAAGAAAAAGCGCCACCAATATAGTTGAAATCACTACCACCTTAACAGACGACAAAACTTCAACCCTGCCGGGCCAAACCACCTTTCTCAACTCTCCCAGACATTCTTTAAAACAATTAACAACTTTTGACACTTTTCTCTCCCATTCTCAGAACATAACAGATCAGAAGTGACTCGAACCCCCAACACTCGGT
>CAUTVN010000143.1:0-3940 GCA_963541705.1 uncultured Treponema sp. | reverse complement strand
GAAATGTCCCTGTAAATAGGACAAAACTTAGAGACAAAATTAAGAAGCCCAAAAGGCTACTACGCACAGGTTGTCTTTTGATATTAATTTTTGCTATGTTCAAGATATTTAGATTTGCTCTTTGCATAACGCACCCAAAAAAAGAAAAGACCTACTATAAAATATCAGCTATAACTCACGGTTAAAAAAACTATTGTCAACTATTACAAGTCTCATCTTCCTCATTCGAGGCGTCGTTAAAGCTTTCTTCTTTTAGCGTTGCTTCTTTCATTATCTGTTTTACTGCATCCTTAAAAAGGGCAAAGCTAACTGTTGCACCAGAAATGGCATCGAGCTTGTCTATATCTTGTTCTTTAACCAGTAGCTCTCCATATTTATTAGAATTAAAAACTGCAGCTTGTGCAATTTTATAAAGTCCTAAATTCTTAATTTCGCCATCCACCTTTCCGTAGTCTGCATCTTTTAACTTACCATCTGCTTCGTATGAATAAAAAACGCAAGAAGAAATCTTTCCGTCTTTTATGGTCATTTCTACCTTGGCACTTCCTCCCCATTCGTCTTTTATAGAAGAGACGGCAGAATATTGTCCGTCAATATAGGACGGGCTTGAGGCATTTCCATCGGTTTTCTCATCTTTTTCACACGAGGAGAAAAAAAGAGCAAAGAAGAGCATTGCAAGTATAAAAAGACTCTTATTCATTACACCCTCCTCTAGGGACGCACCATCCCTAACACGGGTAGTATATAAATATTTATGCTAATAGTAAAGTAGTGGTAACAAGATGAGGACTCTCTTTCAATGTATTGCCTTACCCCCAAATGTCTATAATTTCGTCTATCAGTATTTTTTCTCTTCTCGCAATTTCTGCCTCGTTCCATCCCCTTTCTCTATCGTATACATTTTCTACTATATCTTCTCTTGTTATAGATAGAGTAGCAAAGTGCTTAAGACCTTTTTTGTCTTTTGAACCTTCAATTTTTTCCCTAAAACCGCTGTTGCTAACAGCCTTATTAAGACTTCCATTTAGCAGTGTCATATTTCCAATCGAAGAGACTTTTTCATTTCTCATTTGTTTGGATTTTTCATTTGAAGGCAGTTTTTTGTAGTCTTTATCTACATATTTAACATTACTCCAATTTTCTTCCCATTTTTGCGGCATGATGTGTTCTAGCTGAAAATTGTATTGTAGAGATTTTGTATCGTATTTTTTGCCTTTGCTTCTTCTGTGTAGCTCCACCCAAAAGAGCAATATAGTCCCAAGTTTATTGGTAACCTTTGTTGCTAAAGCCTTTCTTATCATCTCCGAATCTACTTCATTAGCAAATTGTTCAATTTTCGTATCATCTTCTATAATGTCTACTATAGATTTATTATAATTTTTATTGTTAAAACCTGTTATCATTCTTTTCATAATAAGCTTTTCCAATTTAGTAAACTTTAATTTAAGCTTGTTTGCATCTTTCTCAAAGTTTTTAAAAATGTATAAAATATATGGATGAAAAACATTAATTTCTGCAACATCTAATATCTTTAAAAGTCTCATTTCAACATTGTCAAATTCAAAGCTGTCGCTGCTTTTAAAATTTGGCAATCTCTCTTTATATATATTTGCATAAGATATTATATCTTCTATCAATGCCTTAACTTCATCCTCGTTTTTATTGGCTACATCTTTTTTATAAAGATTGGATAATTGTTCCATTGTATGATGTTCTTTGTAGTCGAAAATGCCCCTAATTATTGCTACGCTTCTAAGAAGAAATTCGCTGTTTTGATATGAGGCTCGACCTACACTTTTTGTTTTATTCCAATATTCTCGTGTAGATTCATCACATTCAAAAGTTGTCTCCCAAGTATTTTTGTAATATTCTATCACTGTCTCTTCGTTTTTAGAAAGTTCTATTAATTTTTGGTATAGCGTATTTTTTATAGTATCCGATGCAGAAAGGCGCATTCCTGCACTGTTGATAGAATCAAAAATCTTTTGCTCATTATCATTTTCGCCCAAATCTATGCAAACCAAGATATTGTTTGTTCTGTCCAAAAGGGAATCCCACAAATTGACCAAGACTATAGGCTCTTCCTTATATATTTCTGAAAGTTTTTCATAAAAATATTTATAGCAACGTTTAATCAGAAGTACATTTGTATCGCTATCAATTTTTATTTCTTCAAGCTTTTCAAGAATGGGTGAGGTAATCTTGCCGTCTTCAACTTTTCCAACAACCTCTTCAAACTGCAATTTGTCGTGAAATGAATGATGTATAGAAATTTTGTATTCGCTGTCCGAAGATTTTTCCTTATAAAACAAAATATCTTTCGCATCGTCAAACAGAACTTTTTGTCTATCTTTCATACAGTCGTAAAGTGCTTTTATAAGAATGCTCAATGTGGTTAGTCTTTGCTGTCCGTCTATTATCACATTTCTCCTAGGTTGCCAAGATTGATGAGGTTTAGCTTTGATAATTATGGAGCCTAAAAAATGACTGATCTTTGCTTCTATCAAATCGCTCAACAATTCTTCCCAATTGCTTTTTGTCCAAACATATGAGCGTTGAAAAAAAGGTACTTCAAGTATTTCTGTATCAAACAACACCTTTAGCGATTGTCCTTTAGCTTCCATAATGTTAATTCTTCCTTAAGAGGTTTTAATTTTTTCTTAGAAACATCCTACTGATTTTATTCTGCCATATTTTATTCAAACTGTATAGTGGACATATCCTGAAAAGTTAAAACATTCCATCTTTTAACTCTTTGTCTTTAGATATAAAATATCTAAAACCATTTTTTTTGCAATATTCTTCTATTTCCCCTCTTATTTCTATATTTGCCCCATATTCCAACAAATACACCTCTTTTCCTGTATTTTTTATCTTTTCTAAATATTCAAGAAAATAGTTTTTTGCCTCTAAATTTTGCTTTTTGTATGTGTCGGTATTAAAATCAATCGAAGTGAAAACACACTCTTGGTTTATGCCGTCAAAAAGTTCAAGCCTTCCTTCAGCCATTAGTCTTAAAACAAAATAGTCGCCACCATTTATGATTATTTTCATATCATATTTTTTCAGTTCAGCTAAAATACTGGCTAAAGCTAAGTATATTTTTTCCTTTTTATATTGGTAGTAAACATCTGTATTGTCAATAAAAAAACCATCAAAACCTTTTTGTTTATACTTCAAAGCTTGAATTTTGACAATAAAGTCTTGCCACTCTTTTTTTGAAACATCCACCCACCTCTCATCTTTCCAATTTTCATATACGCCGAGTGTAAGTTTTTTATATTTCTTATAGTAACTTCTATAAGTTTCTAGCGAGCCAACATTTAGATATGCAAATATTTTTTTGTTTTGTTTGTGAAGAGCCCTTATAGTCTCAGAACTAAATTCTTCGCCCTCAACCACTATTATATCATATCTATTTAATATTTCCGCTTCCTCATCTCTAAGACCTAAAAAAACACCATATTCTTTCTTGCCCGAAAAACTACAAAGTAATAAAGAAAAAGTGGCTAGCCCCAAAATAAATACTATTTTTTTATAAGACGTCATATATGCAAAATATTCCCTTTTCCATAAGCCTTTTAATTAAGCCACAGATTATAAAATAAATTAAATGTTTAATAAACATATTTTTGTTTTGAATTAAAAGTGTAGTTGACTTTTTTTATAAAGTTTGATAGCCTCAAAAAGAAATTTGGTTGCAGTGTGTTTTGCGGCGGTGGTGGAATGGTAGACACGTCAGCTTGAGGTGCTGATGCCTTCACGGGTGTGCTGGTTCAAGTCCAGTTCGCCGCACTTGTTGGGGGTGTGTTCCTTTGGGGAAAGGACAGAATTCAATAAGGCGCAGAGAGGCTTGTTTCTAAAGCTTCCTGCGCCTTAATTTTTATATCGGGCAACCCGGACTTGAACCGGGGACCCCAAGTCCCCCAGACTTGTACGC
>CAUTVN010000142.1:0-3953 GCA_963541705.1 uncultured Treponema sp. | reverse complement strand
TTCATTTCTACATCTTTTGCAATAGAAAAAGCAAAGGCATATCCCCCGCCCCTCTTTGCAAAACCAACCTCGTGCGCCATATATGTATTTTCGGGATAGAAAAGGCCATAAAGCTTTGCCACGTTTAGAATGTCTTTATCTCTTGCCATAAGATACATTTTTTTGTTTTCATCTTGCGTGACCTTAAAACTTGAAGGGAAAGATGTGGGCTCTTCTGCAAAAGAATATAGAGAGTTAAATAGAAAATATCCAACAGTTTGGAAAAGTTCTTTTTGTTCAATTGCACCATATCTTATTAGGGCATGGGAGATAAAAAACGTTGCCTCAGAGTCTAATTCGTCTTTTATTGTTTCGATATATAACTTGTCGTCTATTGCGAAAAGAGAAGAAAGAATGAGGGCTTCGCAAGTCTTTTTTGCAGTTTCTATTGCAACCTTTTCTTCTGGAAAATCTGTAGCATATTGAGTGGAAATAAGCAAAATATTGCTAAGTTCATAGGCTGAGACCTCATCTTCGTTTATGTTTTTAATTAGATCTACCATAGAGGAAATTAAATCGCCCTCCCCCCTATTGCGCAAAAAAGAGTATAAGTTTGACATCTTAAAAACGCTCATATCTTTCGCATTCAATTTAGAGCGTATCATACTAAGCACTCCTTCGTCTTCTAACACTTTACTTTTATAATTTTCTATAAGATTACCATAGAAAAGAGACGAGGCATAACTCCTTTTTCCTCTTGGCAAAAGAGATTGAGGATATAAAGATAAGCTCTCTGCATACCTACCCAGCCTTCCTTCTTCTGCGAAAAGCGCTACAATAGTTTTTTCGTTAAACCTGCGCTCTTTTACTTCTTTTTCTAGCGCCGAGAGAGCTATGCTACTAAATGCTTTTAAGTTTTTTTCATACAACTGAGCCGAAGCAAACTGACTTTCCAACATATTTTCTAGATTGAATTCTTCTTTTGCAATATGCTCGTGGTAGTATATGGAAGAATTATTGTGAGAAAAACAAATAGAAGGATAATCATTTTTCTCTATACTCAAACCTTCTTGCCTCAAACTATCTGGCAGTTTAGAAAAAGCAAAACTTTTCGCCTTATATTGAACCAATATGTTTGCACCTTCTTTTTCTATTCTTGCCCTGCTAGTAAGTTTGTATGGCAAATATACCTCTTGTATATTCTCCGGTAATTCACAACTAATATGCAACGAAGCCTTTTCTTCTCTGCCAGCAACCGCCCTGTCGTTGACGGCAAACCGCAAAGTTACACCTTCTGAAAAAAACAAACGAAACGCACCATCTATCACTTCATAATCCTTCACTTGAAGCGCCTTAAAACTTCCATCTTCAAACAATGCATTCAAAGACTCTTCTGCTGTTATAAAGATTAGAAGACCATTTGACGTTATATGTAGCGGTAGAAGTAGCTCCCTTTGATTTTTTTCGTTTGTAAAAAATCTACCCGAAACATTTAGGTGAGAGTTTTCATAAGAAAAGCTAGTACCTTTTTTGAATTGCAAAAAGAAAATTAACAATATTATGGCAATATATAGTAGTGAATATATAAACAACCTACTTGAAACATGTCTCATAACGTTATATTTTAACACTCAAAGAAAAAAATTTTCAAGTAAGGAATTTTGGAGATATCATGCAAAAGATTAAAAGAATATTAAAACTGTTTTCAATTTTTTCTGTCCTCTTTGTAGCTATAGCCTGCAAGAGTCTGCCCCCACCTATCGAAGAGGGAAAAAAAGAAGAGAAAACGTTGAGCTTTGATACAAAGAAAAAAATGAACAAGATGGAGTTTGGTCTCCTTCTTCAGTCTTTTTTGCAAGATGAAAAATATGACGAGGCGATCGCTCTTTTTTCAAACGAAAGAGATGTGCAAGAATCTGTTTTGCAAGATGAACAGACAAAAATGCTTTTGCTTTCTATTTTAATTTCTGCACACAAAATAAAAGAAGCCACATCACTTGTAGAAAAACTAGAAGTAGAATATCCAAACAATGCCATTCCTCTCTATTCTCGCGTGATGATAGCGCAAAGTCGCAATGACGAAAAAGCAAAAGAAAAATATCTAAAGGCAATTTTAGAAAAGTTCCCAAACGACTCTTGGGCTCTTACAGAGCAAGGGCTAGACCTCCTATATACGAAAAAAAACTATAACATGGCTAGAAAGAAATTCCTTCTTGCTCTCAAAAACGCTCCAAAAAATGTGGAAGCACTTTTGGGTCTTGCAAAAGTGAACTATATGCAAAACAAGCTAAAAGACGCAGAAAAAAATTTGAATTTGGCTCTAAAAGAAGAGGCAAACAACAGTGGCTTGTTGATAGAACTTGCAAGAGTTAAGTCTGAAACAAATAGAATGTTAGAAGCTATAGAAGATGTAAAAAAGGCAATAGAGATAGATGGTAAGGTTCCTGGCTATTGGATGGATTTGGGGCTCTACTACATGCAAAGTGGAAAGAAAAAAGAGGCAAAAGAGGCTTTCTCAGAAGTTATAAAACTTACTCCTTCGTCCTATATGGCCTTCATCTATAGGGCTGGCTTAAATGACGAGTTACAATTCTATGAAGAAGCACTAAAAGACTATTACAAAGTGATAGAACTATACCCACAATATTATTTTGCATTCGAAGGAGCTGGCATTCTTCATATAAAAAAACAAGAATGGGAGAGGGCGGCTTATTGTTTTAGGAATGCACTCTCAAAAGCACCGACGCAGTCTAACTATGCAATGCTAAGTGCATTTTGTCTATATAAAATAGGCAAAACAAAAGATGCAAAAGATTTTATTAGAGAATATATCAAAATTATTGATAGGAACAAAAATGAAGATGAATATTTCCTTGTGCGCTTGTTCATCGAAAACACAGGCGATGCTGATGTTTCAAACCGAGTGGCAAAGATAAAAGACAAAGTTACATACTATAAAATGACTTTTTATTTGGGAGCGTTTTATGAAGCAATAAATAAAAATGCGCTAGCAGAAAAATATTACATCGATGTGTTAAGCGCCCAGGTTCCATCCTTTATAGAATTTAGATTGGCAAAAATTGCTCTTAATAGAGTAAGAAACAACGAATACTAAAAATAAATATATGAATTAATTAGGAAAATATTTATGCAAGAAATCACAGAAAATAAAGATGTTTGTGCAGTAGATGCTTTGGCGGAAAATCAAGAGAAAAAAACACTTATAAAGCTAAACTTTGATTCGAAAGAAATTATTCTTGTAGGTACTGCTCATATTTCAGAAAAAAGCATAGAAGAAGTCAAAGAAGTAATTAACAAAGAAATGCCTGATGCAGTTTGTGTGGAACTAGACTCTGGACGATACCAAACACTAACCAATCCCGATAAATGGAAAGAAATTGACATTGTTAAATTGCTAAAAGAAGGAAAAGGTTTTTTGCTTTTAGCCAATCTTTCTTTGCAAGCATTTCAAAAAAAGCTGGGACTAAATTTGGGTGTAAAACCCGGAGACGAGCTAAAAGCTGCGGTAGAGAGTGCAAATGAGCTAAACATAGAAACAGCTTTGGTTGACCGCCCAATTCAAACCACACTAAAACGTGCTTGGGCTCGCAGTTCTTTTGTTGGAAAAGCAAGGCTTTTATCCACTCTTCTTGCCGGCTCTTTTGTACAAGAACAACCCTCTAGCGAAGAAATAGAAAAACTAAAACAGCAAAGTGCCATGGATGGTATGATGGAAGAAGTTTCCAAATATTTGCCGAGTGTAAAAAAAGTGATTATAGACGAGAGAGATCAATACCTAGCCTCCAAAATATGGCAGTGCAAAGCTAAAAAAATTGTTGCAGTTTTAGGAGCTGGGCACTTACCGGGTGTAAAGACTTGGCTTTGCGAGTTTAACCAAAACACAAAAGATGCTAATCAGACAGATGAGCTAGACGTCATCCCTAAAAAAAGTGCTGCATCTTTAGCCATGTCTT
>CAUTVN010000141.1:0-4053 GCA_963541705.1 uncultured Treponema sp. | reverse complement strand
AGATTGTGTGTTTTCTGTAGATTTGAGACTATAAAGATGAATTGTGCCATGTTCTCATCATTTCGAACCATTGTAGAATCAAAAAATGCACATACCTTAAATAGTTTATAAAAATCTGGCTCTTCGCTCGAGATAAGGCTATGTAATTCTTCATCCCCTATAACGATAACTTTTGGCACGTGTTCTATAGCTTGGGGGTTTAGAATGAGGGGAGAGTGAGAGGAGCGAGTCTGAGTAGGGATTTTAATTTTTCTAGACAACAAAATGTTTTTTAAATATTCCCATGCATCTTCTTCTTTTAGCAGGCTATCTAATCTTAGGATGATATATCCATTCAATGCTTTATGAATTGCGCCACATTTGATTTTTAGGTGTCCATTAACGGGACTTTGGCTAGTCTCACTGTCAAATTCTACTGTGCCAAAAAGATCTGAAAAATGCGTAATAGGCTCATCTATTACATAGTCTTTGTCTTTTGTGTTTTGATATACTATGTTTATTTCATATCTACCCATAAAACTAGAATATGCTCTTTTATTTTTAAATGGACGAGAGAGGATATTCAATCTTTTGTATAAATCTTTTTCGACTTGTTTTATAAAGACTCTAAGCTTTTGTATATCTTCCTTTTGTTTTTCCGTTATGGAAAGCGAAGAGAACTCTTCTAATAATGAAAACATTTTGTCGATTTCAGTTTTGATAATTGGCTTTAGAAGAGCGTTTTTTAGTTTTTTTGCCTGTTTTTCTACTGATTTTTCGACAGAATTTAAGTGAATTAGAAATTCGTGTAGGGCTTTTATTGAATTATGGTATTCCTCTTTAATTTTATTAAATTCTTCTTCTTTGAGTTTTCCCTTTATGACCATTTTTTTCAGCTTTAGAAATGAAACTGCTCTTCCATTTAGCAAAGGGTATATTTCGGGGGTCCCTCCTTCTTTTTTTTCAAGTAGTTTGAACCCCTTTTCTTTTAGCATTAATTGGAATTGTGCAATGTTGTCAACTTCTTCTAGTGTTGCTACCTCTTTTTGCTGGCTGGTTTTATAAAATAGTCTACCATTTTTTATCATTCGTTTGATTTTTTTGTTTATGAGCTTCACTGCTTTTTGCAATTTATACTTAAATTGACACCCCTTTCCTTTTGGGAAATATAATACAATTGGCTCTGATGGGTTTCTAAAATTGAATGCATATGCAATATCTTGTAATAATTCTGTTTTTGGGGTGTATTCGGAGAGAATGGAAGCAATAGCAGTGCGTCTTCCTGTGCCAGAATCTCCTACCACAAAAATGTTATATCCTTCTTCCCATACGTTTGCACCTATTTTTAGGGCTTGTACCGCTCTTTCTTGTCCTATTATCGTGTTTTTGCATTGAATGGATTTTAACTCTTCTATTTTTTCATCGCTTATTATCAACTTGGCATCTAAAGCTTTTAACTTTCTTGTTTCTTCAACCGCCACTTTCTATCTCCTAATAAAAAATACACCTATTTTTAAAACCACAAGTTTTTGAATATTTTCTTTTACAGTGTTGAGTGTATTTAGTTTTTTTATGCAAACTTTTGAAAGTCTGTACTAATCTTTATGGACTTAAGTTATTTTATTTTTCCTATACATTCCATCAACTTTAACGACTCTTCTTTTCTTGTAGCAAGCTCTTTTAAGACGATGCAGAACTCTTCGATGTTTTGTTCGGAGTCACGCGATATGTCTTTTAGGAATATTCCCCATTTGATGCCTTTTTTTTCTGCAAGTTCATATTGTTTTGTCATTTTTTTTGCATCGGGAAATACTTCTACAATGATGTTATGTTCTTTAAAATATGAAACAATTTTATATGCTATTGCGTAGTCTATATCTTCAGTTGAAAAAATGACAGCATCGGTAAAGGATGAAATTAAGCCCTGCTTCTTTAATGCAGTCAATGCTGCCAAAAGCCTATCTATTCCAATTGAGGCGCCAACACCAGATGTCTTCTCTTTCATATAAAAGCCTGTTAGGTTGTCGTAGCGCCCACCAGAGCATACCGATCCAATGTCTTCCATTTCTGTAAGAAACGTCTCGTAAACAACTCCCGTATAATAATCTAGACCTCGCGTTATAGACATATCCAACATAAACGCATCTTCTATTTTTATAGCGCATAGTAAAGAATAGAGCTTTCTTAAGAAATTTATCTCTTCTTCTGCAGTTGGTACTAAGTCTTTAAGTTTGGCAAAAATGCAATCAAAAGATGTGATATTTTCACTGCAAAGCACCAAGCTTAAAACACTTTTTGCCTTTTCTTCTCCGATAAGTGTGGCTAATTCATTTTCAACTTCTTCCCTGCCAATCTTTTTAATTTTATCGACTATTCGCAATATTTCTTCGTTTTGTTCAGTACAAGAGATAGAAGCAAGGAATTTATTAAATATTCCCCTGTGAGATATATGGATTTTAACAGGACAATCTATGGAATCAAAAGTGGCTTTGATTAGTTTTAGAATCTCAAAGTCGCATGTAAAATGAGAGGAGCCTACTATATCAAAGTCGCATTGCACAAACTCCCTAAAACGACCGACTTGAGGTTTCTCCCCCCTCCACACCTTTGCAACATGGTAGCGCTTAAATGGAAAATATAGCTTGGAATGATGTTCTGCAATAAAGCGAGCAAAAGGCACAGTTAAATCGAAGCGCAGGGCAACATCTCTTCCCCCTGCGTCATTAAAACGAAAAACTTGCTTTTCTGTTTCTCCATTGCTTTTTCTAAGCAAAATGTCAGAATATTCGAGACAAGGAGTATCTATAGGCACAAAACCAGATTCTCTAAAAATTTTTGTAAATTTTTCTACAAGAAACATCCTAGAAATCTCTACATCTGGAAAAAAATCTCTAAACCCTTTTAAGGTTTTTGGCGCTATTAATTCACTCATACATCTCTCCTAAAATTATAAGTACTTTTCTATTAAATACTATTATAAATATTAGCTTTTAGCAACTGTGCTTTTTTTAGGCTAGGAGCTAACAAAGAGTTTTAAATTAAATGTTTAAATTTAATATAATATATTCTGCAAGATGCAGTCCTGCTACGGAAGGTACCCAAGAGAGCGAACTTACTGTCTTTGAAAAATGACGAGGGCTTTCTTTTGAGCAGAGGATGGGCAATTTTTTAATACCCATTTTTTTTAGACGATGCCTTAAAGAGCGACAAAGTGGACAATTTTTTGTTTTGTAAATATCGATTATTTCAAAAAAAGATGAGTGCAATCGGTTGCCAGTTCCTCCAGAAGACACAATTAGGATATTTCTGATTTCTGCTTCAAGGGCTAGAGAAGCTTTTAATGCAATATCGTCTGTAGCATCAATTATAGCGTCTACTTCATCCAAAAAAGGAAGATCTAAACGTGCAACATCATTCGGTTTTACCATTCTAAAATAAGTGTGCACAATGGCAGAACTATTTATATCTTCTACTCTTTTTTTTGCAACATCTACTTTTTTTTCCCCCATCGTACTATTCAAAGCTAATATTTGCCTATTGATATTGCTACTTTCTATAACATCGCCATCAACTAGATGAAACTTTCCAATGCCAGTGCGCGCCAAAGCTTCTAACGCATAGCCTCCAACTCCACCCAAGCCAAAAATTGCAATACTGATGCTTTTTAAGTTTTCAATCTGTACCTCTGAAAATAGAGGAATCATCCTAGACGTGTCCACAAAACCGTTTAATCCTTAAAATATTACTATCTAATAATTTTGAAATCTTTATAGCCTTTCTCTTCAATAATAGTTTTTTCAAAAGAGTCTATTCTTGCATATGGATGCTCGTGTTCAATTGAGTATAAAAATGACTCTATTCTATCTGAGGCGCCTTCTACTTCAAGTTCAACCATATTTTCATCTTTTGAATTTTTGACAAATCCTTTAATGTTGAATTTGATGGCCTTGCATTCTGTCCAAAATCTAAATCCGATATGTTGCACACGTCCCTTTACAATAATATGGTATGCTTTATGTTCTTGTTTCACTCTTCATATCTCCACAAGCACTGCCTACTAAATCGAAGTCGCTT
>CAUTVN010000140.1:0-4080 GCA_963541705.1 uncultured Treponema sp. | reverse complement strand
ACATCAACCAAGTAACAAACGAAGTGCAGATGGGAAGTAGCGAGATGCTAAAGGGAAGTGAGGGAGTAGCGCAAGAGATGGAGAAACTTGACGGGCTGACTCGAGTAATTACTGACAGTATGAACGAGATGGCGGCGGGCGCTGTTCAGATTAGCAACGCTGTGCAAGAAGTTGCCGACATAACGCAAAAGAACAAAAATAGCATAGATAATCTGGCAAAAGAGGTGGACAAGTTTAAGGTATAGAAAAACGTTGTTTTTAGTATAATACTTAATTTTTTCTTAATTGACAAAAGGGTGAAAAAAGTATAGCGTAAATGCGGTATTTCTTTTGTTTTGGGAGGCTTTGAGGGCTCTAATGTTTGGTTTTTATTCACGAAAGGAAAAAAGAGACTTTGGCAATATAATTTTTATCGTTATCAGCGTCTTTTTGCTATACCAAATTGTTACGAGCTATTTTCTTACTCCTTTTGTCATTAAGCATTCTTCCATGGAGCCAGAATTTACAAGTGGTGCGAGAATATTGAGCACGCCATTATATAGCAATGCGAGCCTAAAACGGGGCTCTTTAGTTTTTATTGCAGAGAATGAAAGACAATATAACTTTTTTCAAAAGTTGGCTAATGCGCTCTCTAGTTTTTTCACCTTTCAGTTATATACTCCGTTCGATAGCAATACATCTCCTTCTACCAAATATCTTTTGCGTAGAATAGTTGCGTTGCCAGGTGATGTTATATATATGAAGAACTTCATTTTGTATATAAAACCACAAGGTTCTGCACATTTTTTGACCGAGTTTGAAATGGCAGAGTACGACTATAATATCATAACCGAAGGACTATCCGACGCTTGGAGTGAGAGCTTGCCCTTTTCTGGTTCTATGGAAGAGGTTACTTTGAAAGAGGGAGAATATTTTGCTCTTTGCGACAATCGCTTGATAAGCCTAGATTCCAGGTTGATTGGGAAGATAGATGGAGCAAAGGTCATAAAACAAAAGGTGGTTTTTCGCTATTGGCCGGTCAATAAAATCAAAATCTTTTAATGAGGCGCACTGCATCTCTATACATCCATATTCCGTTTTGCGAGGCTAGGTGTGCGTATTGTGATTTTTTCTCTACAGTACGACAAGATTCTTCACTTTTTACTCCATATATAAAGGCTCTTATAAAAGACATTTCTTTTTTTAGACAAAAATATGAAATAGAGGTCTTTAATACGGTATATATAGGCGGGGGAACTCCGAGTCTTTTGCCTCCAAAACTACTTTGCGATCTCTCCGCTTATATCCAAAAAGAGCAGATGCAAAAAATAAGCGAGTTCACTATAGAGGCAAACCCACAAGATATAACAAAAGAAAAACTTGCGAGTTGGCAAAGTTCTGGAATTAATAGGCTTTCGATAGGGATTCAGTCTTTTAATGATGAAGTGCTAGAGGCAGAAAAGAGGCGTGGTAGTAGGGTAGAGAGCCTAAATGCGCTAAACCTTGTGAAGGAGGAATGGAAGGGTATTGTCTCGCTAGACTTTATAGCAGGGCTTAAAAAGCAGACAAAATTGAGTCTGATAGAAGACTTAAAAATTGCAACCAGTTTTTGTTTTCAACATATATCGCTATATGAGTTTGTTTCGCACGGGGGGTGCGAAGATGAGCCCTTAAAAGAAATTATTTGGGAAGCTGGTGCCAATTTTTTGGAAGAGTCGAATTATAGGCGTTATGAAATTTCAAATTTCTCTTATGAAGGAAAGTTTGAATGTTTGCACAATATGGCTTATTGGCAACTTTTGGACTATGTTGGGGTAGGATCTGGGGCTTGTGGAAATGTGAAAATTAGAGAGCGTGGAGAGATTTTTGCAACAAGATTTACAGGAGTTTATGACGTTGCCTCCTATATAAAGGAAGAGGATAGGAGTGTGGCTTATACCTTTGAAGAGATTGAAAAGAAGGATTTAATAAAAGATGCCATTTTAATGGGAATGCGCCTAAGCCGTGGAATAGATTTAAGCTATTTTAAGTTTACTTTTGGGCTTGAGCTAACATCGCTCCTTCCTCTCACAATTGAGCGTTGGCAAAAAATGGAGCTTTTAGTGGTTAAGGGCGATTTTTTGTTTCTAACAAAAAGAGGACTGTTGTTTCTAAATACTTTTTTAAGAGATGTTTTTAAAGAAATGGAACTATTTTAAAGTTTGGCTGTTTTTTTGACGATATACCTTTCTGCAACTCCTGCAAAATTCATGACATACTTTATAGGGAGCATGTTTATTAATGAAGATTATATTTATTATTTTAATTTTGTTGAATTTTGGTTGCGTTAGCCTAAAGAATAGGACTGAGGACGAGAAAGCATTAAATAAGGATACTGGCAAAGAGATAAAGTCGCCTACAGAGGCTACCAATGCAACAAACAAAAAGCCTATCACTTTGGTCTCGGTTTTATCTGAAGATAGGAATTTAGCCTCTAAGACTGAGAGGGTTGAGTTTTGCAATTTTATAAATGAACATAGCGAAGTATTTGAAGAGGTGCAATTTTTGCAAATCAACTGTCCGCCTGCAACTGTTGCGAATAGACAAGTGGAGGCTCCATTTAGTGCAAAGTTTGAAGCAAATGGCGCGTTAAGTCCATCGTCTCTCAAAACATTACAATTTATTGTGGAATATCCTGTGCGAAGCAGTGTGGAAATAAAGAATGTATACGAAAGGTGCAGTGCAGATGAGAATGGCGTGGTCTCTTTTCTTCCCCCTAAGAGTGCTTTCGCAATAGACGGCGAGATAAAAATATATTTAAATATCTTAAAAGGTGAAGATTTAGAAGAAGATGCTTCCTCTATTAAAGAGCACATAGCGAGCAATATAAAAGATAAGTTGTGCACGTCTTTTCCATATAGAGTAGCAACAAATAATAAGAGAATATCTGCTGCAATTGCCATTTTAGACTACGACCAAGATAGAAAACCAAACTTAAAAGACAACAAAGTGGCGAACCAACTTTTTGTTAGGATGATGAAGGCGGGCTATGGGCGCGCAGGGCTGGCGCCTTTTGAAGGGCTTGCCAAATTGAGCGATGCGGAAATAATTGAGAGTGCCAAAAACACCTTTAATGGTGTTATAGAGTATTATTTTTATGGAAAAACATACATTACAAGCCTCAAAAAGAGCGATGATGGCACTTGGCTTTGCGAAATAGAAGGACGGCTCGAAATCTGGAACTTAAAGCAAACAAAGAAGCTTTTTGAATTTAATTTGAGCAGTGTTGAAAAAGGCAAAAACCAATGGGAAGCAATTCAAAACGCTCGGATAGCTTTGGGTGCAAAAAAGATGTATGAAAAAATATTATACAACCTATAAAGTAGCTTTCAGTGCGCTATAGTTTTAAACTTGCGATTTTTTCTATCAAATCGCTTGCAGTTAGAGAATAGTTGTTTTGAATATTGGATGAGCTGGCTATTGCGTGGACTATGCTAGCGGTGATTGCTGAGTCCAGTCCGTCATAGCCTTGTGCTAAAAGAGATGCCACCATTCCTGCAAGCACATCGCCTGTTCCAGCTTTTGCAAGAGACGGGCTTCCGAGTGCATTGATATATATCTTGTCATTCTTTCCAATACACGTGTTGCAGTCTTTCAAAAGCAATGTTACCTCTGGATATCTTTTGCAAAACATACGAGCTAGCTCAAGCTTTCTCCCGCGTATTTCTTCTATCGAAAGCCTCAGGTTAAAAAGTTTTTCTAGAAGGGACTGAAACTCTTTTGGATGTGGAGTGAGCACTATGTTTGAAGCTTTCTCTAAAACTATTTTAATTTCGTCATAATAAAATGCGTCTGCGTCCAAAACTACAGCGACATTTTTGTTGCGAGATATATAGGAACAAAGAGTATCAATCGGTCTATCATTTATAGTTTCGTTTTGCCTTCCAAGCCCGCTACCTATTGAGATACAAGTGGTTTTTTCGGGGATTTTTGTACTTTGCATAAAATCGGGCTTTGTGAGCGAAACGGCGTCTCCAACTATAGTAACCAGCCCCGCTCCAAAGTGAAGAGCAGAGCCCGCCACCAATAGACTAGCCCCTTTCTTCTCTCCTTCAGTTACTG
>CAUTVN010000139.1:0-4124 GCA_963541705.1 uncultured Treponema sp. | reverse complement strand
TTCTTCCGCCTCTTCGAGCTCGTCCACAGCTTCCGCCTCAGGCAATTCTTCCACCTCTTCGAGCTCGTCCAGAGCCTCCGCCTCGGGCAATTCTTCTACCTCTTCCACTTCTTCTAGCCCCTCGAAGTCTTCGTTTTCAAGTAGAGCTGTGTTAGAAAGTTTTGATGAGGTTTTAGAAACTTTTGTTTGAAAAGATGCCCCATCGCCCCCACGTTTTGACACTGACAGAGCCCCATTCTCTATTATCTTATTTAGAAGATTTAAGATTTCGTCTTCTTTTTTAGAAGTGCCAAAATCAACACTGTCATGTTGAGAGCGCAATAGTCCCATAATACTCAACCAGCTCTGCTCCAGGATGGAATTAATTTCTGCTTCATATTTTTTAGACATTTTTTTGCCCAATGCCTTTCTGATATGAGCATTTGCTTCGTGCCTACGATACTCAATTTTTGCTTTTAGAGCCTCATCGTCTAACTTTTCAGCATTTTCTAAAATATCTTTTATTATAAGGGCGTGTAACTTACTGATTTTTTTCCTTGCAACTAAAAATCTATCTTGTCGCAAATTCAAAAGCAAAAATGCTATTAGAAAAAAAGTCAGTGATATGGTGCTAATTAAAAAATACCTTGCATAAAGTGGCATACTAAACATTTCTCTATCACATATGCGCCCAATATAGATGCGAGAAGTGTTTTTAGAAATTAAAAGTGATGTAGGGAGTAAAGGATCGCCCTCTATCGCAATTTGTGCAACCGTCGACACCGCCCTTTTCCACTCCTTTAGCACCTCTTCCTTTATAGCCTCTTTTCCTTCGTAAGGCAGTCCAATTACAATCCCAATAAAAGAGCACTCTTCATCGGTCAGCAATTCCACCTCATCATTTATAGCAATATGTTTTTCGCTGACTAATTTTCTAGCCAACCCTTTTGCCGATACGTAAAAAAATGCCTTACCTCTTTGCACGCCATACTCATCGTAAAAGTCCTTTGCAAAAATCAAAATATTGCCCCTCATATCGACACAAGGCTCTCCGTCCTCAACAGATGACAAGAGCAGATCGTAGGGGACATCTTTCAGATTTTTTCCATATTTCGAATATGATACAAAGGTAGACGTTTTCGAGAGTATATCGCTAGAAAAAGTGCTAAAATGGATACGTTGGCTTTCTTTTTCTACTATCCTGATTCCACTCATGAAGGGAACGGACAGCAATAAATCTGTTGCAATCTTCTCTCTTAATGCAATATCACCATCACTTTGAGAGAGCGCCATACACCTTTTCACAACATCATTATCTACAAAATCGCTAAAACTTTTGTCCAAGACACCTTTCCATTCTTCCAAGTCTGTAAACACATTTTGCAAATCTTTACTTACAGACCTCACAACCGAAGCTTGGTAATACTGTGAATCTATGACTGAAAAATACTTATGAGAAAAAAAGAAAAGAAAAACAAAAACACCGATAAAAACTATCAGGCTAATTGCAACCTTAAAAACTGTTTTCACTGCTTTAGTCCTGCATTCTTTTTCGGAATATAGAGAGTAATTCTAAATAGACACAAAAGAAAAAAACATATTTGTTTTTTTAAAAATTACCATAGCCTACTTTTTAAGTTTGAGATTTTACATATCTTCGTCTATTTCATCATCTACATCAATTTCATCTTCATCGCTTTCCATTGTTAGGCTTTTTTTGCTTATTTTAACCACTTCTTCCTCACCGACAGGTTCAATGGCGATATGAATCATCTCTTCAACTTCTCTCTCCGGCAAGCCTAACACAGCTACAATTTCATCTTGAAAAATATGATAAGACGCTTCGTATAGCTTTCTCTCTTGTATTGGAAGCTCTTTTACCTTACTTCTACGATACAAAGATTTTAGCACAACGGCTGTGTTTTTTATATCTCCGCTTTTGAAAAGTTGCATGTTCTTTTGATATCTAGCCTTCCAATCCATTATCACAGGCTCATTCACTTCAGACAAAAACTTCAAGGCCTCACGCGCCATTTCAGGACTTATCATCGCCCGAACTCCCAACGCTTCCGTTTGAGATTGTGGCACCCACATCGTCATATCAGAGTCAGGAAGGTAGATGACATAATAATCTATCACTTCGTTAGCCACCGTTTTTTGCACTATCTCTTTAATCACGCCAACTCCATGACCTGAATACACAACTGTTTCGTTTATAGAAAATGTTTTACCCATAAGTGGTCTACATTCTATCAAAAAAAAAACTTTACGTCTATTTATCTAAAAAACGAACTTTCCTAATATGCGCCTCTCCCGGCGCTCCCACCCCTAGATACCCAATAATTCGTCTATTTCAAATATGCATCGGGAAAACCAAAAGACTTAAATCGCTCTTTTATTGCGCCAACCTCTCCCCTGTTCAAAGGTCCTATTAAAAGAGCATATTTATTATCTCCTTTTTTTTCTAAAATAATAGGATATTGCTTGCCATATTTTTCTGCAACTTCTTTTGCACTTGGCAAACTTGCAAAAACTGCAATTTGCACATAGCTATAGCCACTCTTCATCTTTGCAAAAAGATTACTATCTTCTGCTACTTCAACAACATCTGAGTAAGCCTTAACCTCGTTAGCAGGACTCACACCATCTTTTTTAACTTCCTCTTTTGGAGACTGTGCATTTAAGTTTTGATTTAAGTTTTTCGTCACAGGCTCATCTTCTGTATTTTTTTCACTCACAACATCTTTAGAAGACGCAATAGTTGCCACATCTTCTGCTATTTCCCCTTCCTTTTGCTCTTCTAAAATAGGAGACTCATTTGTAGCTACCAAATAAACAGGTTCTGCAAGTAGTATTTTTTTAATTTCAACAGGTTCTGCAACAATCTCCTCCTCCGCATCTGCCTCTTCCATCTCCTCTTCTTCTACCAAAGGTGAGTCGGTTTTTGCAATTTCTTCCGCAACATCAGAGATCTCGCTCTCATCTTCATCCTTTTGCACCTCCTCTTCAGACGGCACATCAACCTCTTCTACAGGATGTACTATCTCCTCTTCGTTTGCTTCCACTTTCTCAATCTGTCCCACCTCTTCTACAGTAGGGGAGTGCGCGATTAGCACCTCACCCTCTCTTTCTTTTATAGGAGAGACTGTACCAACATCTTTAATTATTTTCTCATCTTCTTTTGCCAAAGGCTCCATAACCAAAGGAGCATCGCCAACCTTTT
Organism: uncultured Treponema sp.; assembly: GCA_963541705.1. GTDB lineage: Bacteria > Spirochaetota > Spirochaetia > Treponematales > Treponemataceae > Treponema_B. The sequence continues at coordinate 922 of CAUTVN010000139.1, read as the reverse complement.
CAATTTCGCTCTCTTTAGCGCCTAAAATCTCCTCTCCAATCTTTATCCCTTCGACCTCGCCTACTGCATAAGCCTCACTCTTTCCATCGTCTTCTTCAGAGTTTTCAACATCTTTAACTTTTTCTACAGTTGAAACTGGCTCATCCACTTTTTTCTCTATTTCTTTTTTTTGCTCTTTTGGTGGCAAAACCTCTTTTGGTGGGCGCATAGAAACTTCTTCCAAATATATAGGACGCTTAGGTGGTGTTGAGACAGTTTTTGGGGGAGCCGGCCTCTCTTTTGCCTTTTCGACCTTTTTAGTATCTTTCCCTACAAGAGATTTTTTTTCAGCGCCATCTTCTTTTTTTTCATCACTTTTTGCCACAGAAGCAATAGGTGCTATGGGAGAGGCAATCGACTCGTCGTCTTCCACAAAAGATGGCTCAAACGATATTGCCCCCTCATCTTTTTGCTTAGAGATAGGTTTTGAATCATACAATAGAACTTTTTCAACATCGTCTTCGTCCCCCGCCTCGTCTTTCTCCTCGCTCTCGCCTTCTCCGACCAAAGAGGCAACGTCTACTCTAATTCTAACAACCGAGTCTCCACTCGCTTTTAAGGCGCGAGCTACACTAGGAGAAAAACTTAAAAGAATTCCCTCTCTTTCCTCTCCTTCCAGCACAATCGCTTTTGTTTTGCTTCCGTTTTCTAAGTTAGCTATTTCCACTAGTGTGTATTTGGGGAAAATAGAACTTTTTACAAACATTCCATCTTCACTAAATTCAGAAGACTTACCGACTATTCCATTGCCTTCCCAAACAGCCGAAAGAGAGACAAGCCCTACAAACAAACTTAGCATAACAATTACAAACTTTTTCATAGGTTCCCCCTAATTTGTTGTATTATTTGAATCTTAACTTTTTCGATACATACATCCAATTTT
>CAUTVN010000138.1:0-4230 GCA_963541705.1 uncultured Treponema sp. | reverse complement strand
GGGGAATGGAAGAGCTAAAATTAGAGTTGATTAAGTTGTTCAACAAAAGCAAAAAAATTGAAATAAAACCAGATACAGAACATTTTATGCTGCAAAAACTAGAAGAGTGCGAATATGAAGTGCGAGACGATTTTGGTGCCACAGTTAGTCTTTCTAGAAAAAGGCGGATAAAAAAATGAAGCTCATTCTTTTTGGGGGCTCTTTTAATCCAATTCACACAGGTCACATAGAATTGGCGCGTCTTGCTTTGCAAGAATTAGAATATGACAAACTTATATTTATGCCAACCTTTATCTCCCCTTTTAAGATGGATAGCAAAGATTTCGATTTCATTGCGCCAATAGATAGGCTTAATATGGTCAAGAGTGCAATAAGAGGTTTTTCGCACTTTGAAGCCTCTGCCTATGAGATTCATAAGGAAAAGATATCTTTTACAATAGACACAGTGTTATACCTCTATGAATATTACGAGAACAAAGGGCAAAAGATTGAAGGCAAAATTGCGCTTCTTATTGGCAGTGATAATTTACGCGATATACCAAAATGGAAAGACTATGAAAAACTGCTTGAGTTATGCGATTTTGTTGTTGCGAAAAGAGGAAATGACTCTTTTGAAAAAGTAGACTTTCCCTATAAAACCTTACCCAGAGAAATTGAAAATATTTCTTCTACCAATATACGATTTTCTATAAAAACCGGTCGGGATTGGGTAGATTTTGTTCCTAAAAAAGTGGAGCAATACATAAAAGACAACGCCCTATATGGTTCACCTTATGAAAACACGGAAGAGCTGATATTAGAAATTAAAAATTATGCAATGCAAAATCTTTCTATAAAGCGTATGGCTCATTCTGTGCGCGTTGCGGAGATGGCAGAAAAACTAGCTCTCGCCTACCCCAATCTTTGCGTTTTTCCACGCTTGGCATATATGGCAGGAATTGCACACGATATTACAAAAGAAAAAAGCGAGATGTGGCAAGAGAAGATGATGCAAAGACATAAAGAAAAAATTGATGATATTGAAAAGAGCAATTTAAGACTTTTGCACGGTCGCACTGCAGCAATAATTCTACAAAAACAGTTTAAAATTTATAATCGCTCCCTTTTGGATGCAGTTAGGTGGCATACTTTATCACACCCTTACTTTGATAGTTTGGGAAAGATGCTATATGTAGCTGATAAAATTGAAGTTGAAAGAAAAGGAATGGACGAAATAAGGGAAATGGTTGGGCAATATTCGCTGGATAGCATTATGTGCCGTCTTTTGCAAATTGAAAGTGAAAAGCTAAAACTAAAGGGATTGAAAGTCCATCCATATTCTAGCCAACTTTTAGCGAAATTATTAAAAAATCAACAACAAAATTAGATGTAGACATAGCAAATTAGCAGTTCTTATAAATCTATTTAAGATTATCTGCAACTCATTTTTTCATACTTGGCTTTACATATATTAAGAAAACGTATATAGTAATACTAGGTTGAAATCTAAAAAAAATAGAGCTATTATACGATAATATGGACTACATGGGGAATTTAGGCTTTTTTCCTGTATATTTATTTTTGAGGAGGCTATGAGTTATGTTTTTTCACAATGTTATGGAAGAAATTTTGTATAAGGAAGTGAATAGACTTTATGACGAAGCCAAAAAAAATGAGGAAAAGTGGCTGGTATGTGATTGCATTCAGTGCAGAGTAGATGCGATGTGCTATGCCCTAAACAGGGTGAAACCACGATATATTAAATCTGGCAAAGGATTGGCATACTTTTTTCAGGTTGATTTTAAGATGGGTAGCCAATTTTTTGTGGACATTTCTTCTACCGCTCTTGAAGCTATAAAAGTTGTTCAAGCAAATAGAGGACCACACACAGGAGAGGTAGAAGAAGATATTTCTGACTACGTCGCTTGTTTTAATTTTCCAACAATAAAGTGTAGAATCAACGATGGAAATAATCAAAGCCCTATGAATGACGTAAGAGTGAAGCTTTTATTAAATGAAGACTTAGTAGAACAGATGGATATTCTTTGGGACAATCCATATACAGTACATAGTAATATGGGTGGCATTTGCACCTTTTGGCCAAAGCCTCAAAAAGCAGAAAAAGAGGGGATAAACAAAGATTTTAATTTTGTTTTGGTTGTTGAAAAAGAAGGATATGAAAGTGTAAGACAGGCTTTTACTCTTTCTGTTACATCTACCAAAACTGCAACTCAAAATTTTGACGTAACAGTCTGCCATGAAATTAAGGATATATATATGTTTTCTCGAGAAGAAGACGATATGCAACTAAATCCTTAAAGCATAATGTTCAAAATTGAAATTATAACGGATTTGTAGAATAATAAATTGAGTTTATACGATATTTTTGTTGGAGATGTTTTAGTAGATTGATGAAAGCAGTTGTTTTGGATGGATATACACTTGTAGCAGAAGATCTCTCTTGGGATTCTCTGTCTGGGATATGTGATTTGACTATATATGACGCTACAGCGCCAGACGAGGTTGTAGAAAGAGCAGGCGATGCTGAGATAATACTAACCAATAAAGTTGTTCTGAGGGAGTCTGAATTTGAAAAACTGCCTAAATGTAAGTACATAGGTGTGCTTGCTACTGGCTATAATGTTGTAGACGTAAAAAAAGCAAAAGAAAGAGGAATTATAGTTTCAAATATACCTTCCTATAGCGCAGACAGTGTGGCTCAGCTAGTTTTTTCGTTTATTTTGAATTTTACTTTTCATGTGGCAGAACATTCAAAAGAGGTACACGAAGGTGTTTGGTGTAGATCGAAACATTTTTGCTATCATAGTTTTCCATTGCAAGAGCTTGCAGGAAAGACTTTGGGTATTGCAGGCTTTGGAGACATAGGTTCTCGCATCGCTCGTATTGGAGAGGCGTTTGGGATGAATGTTGTTTTTCACAATAGGAGCAAAAAGGATGTTTCGTCTCTTCGTTTTAACACTCCGATAAGACAAGTTGAAAAGCTGGAATTACTGAAAACATCTGACTTTTTGAGTTTGTGTTTGCCACTAAATGAGCAAACTCAGCGGTTTATAGATGCGGATGCTCTGGATAATGTTAAAAAAAGTGTATACATAGTAAATACAGGTAGAGGCGGTTTAGTAGAAGAAAAAGCAATTGTGAGTGCATTAGAAGAAGGGAGGATTCAAGGGTATGCCACCGATGTTCTTTCAGTAGAACCTTGTACCACAGATTGTTGCCTTCTAAATTCAAAAGCAATTATCACCCCACACATTGCTTGGCAAACATATGAAGCGAGAAAACGTCTTATGGACATTGCAATTCAAAACATAAAGGCATTTATTGATGGAAAACCAATAAATGTAGTAAGCTAGGTCGAAATTTTGTTTACAACAGAGTATTATGAAGAAAAATATTTTGTTCTTAATGTTTTGGTTGTTGTGTTTTTTGTATGCAGAAGAATACCTGCTAAAACCAACTCAGGAATATTTTAATGATATTGAGTGGGCAGAAAATAAAACGTTGGATTTTTCATTGCTCCCATCTCCATATGAAATTGGCAGTGATGGTATCGACTCCGCTTTTTTATATGCAGACAATATAAAAGACGATGATATATTGCCAGAAGTTGTAGACTTAGGAATACTTGACTACTCAAGAACGCCCCTCCCACTTTTGAAGAGCATGAGGACATTTGCAACTTCGATAGTGAATAAAAAACTCTCTTATGGACTGAGTGCAGAGGGGCGCTTGTTTCTCACTCCACTTTTTGAGTATCGTCTCGCAAATATGAAACACATAGAAAAAATTGACTATGTGTTTTTTTCCTCCCCGACCTTTGAAGGGCAGGAAAAAGCAGTAGTGAAATTTCGATTTAACTATAAAAAGGAAAATATTCCTAAATATAGACTTATGGAAGCTACTTTTACAAAAGAAAAAGAGGCTTGGATGCTCGCATCTTTCGATTTTATTGGATGGGAAGTAGATGATAGCACTAAATAGACTAGAAAAAGAGATCATCTTTTTACATTTTGAGAAATGTATGCCAAAACTTTATGTAAAAGCTGATAGCTCTTTTTTTTGTATAAAAGCAGAAGAGTATAAAAAAGAAGAAAATCGAATAATATTATTCAAAAGTCCGCTTCTTTCATTTACAAGCAACAAAGAAATAGTAGTATTTTTTTTTCATAAAAAAACAAAAATAGTCATTCAGACCATCTTAAAAAAAGAAAAAAAGCAAATATTTTACAT
>CAUTVN010000137.1:0-4240 GCA_963541705.1 uncultured Treponema sp. | reverse complement strand
ACACAGCATAATCATATATTTTTAAAAAAAATTGCGTTTTAGCTTTACAATCATAAAAATAAATACGATATTTGTCAATCATAGACATTCACTATAGTTAGGAGAGAAACATGACTAAGGGATTTATAGAAGAAATGAAGGGAATTCTTTTAAGCGAAAAGGAATCATTGCTAAGCCAAATAAACAAAAACAACAAAGAATTTGCAAACGGAATAGAAAGCACAACCCCAAAAGATTTTGCAGATATCGCATCCTACGCAAGCGACCAAGATATGCTAGACGCACTAGGAGCAAAAACCGTCCGAAAACTGCAAGCAATCGATGCCGCCCTTTTGCGCATAGAAGAAAATAGATATGGCAAATGCGTAAAATGTTCTAAAGATATATCAGAAGAAAGGCTTAAGAGCTTGCCCTATGCAATAAAATGCCTTTCGTGCCAAAACGCAGAAGAAAAACACCACTAGACGTTAAGAGCGAATAATACTTGCAAACTCCCAAAAAAACCAAAAGTGTTATTCGCCTCTTTACTCCTCCTCGCCTTTCATTACTGCAGACGAAAAAAACTTTTCAAGCTCACGCTCAGAATATTTCTTTGAAGAAAGAAAATTCTCCTTCACCTCTTCCATTGTCTCTTTGTCTAATTCCAACTTTTTTTCTGCCCTTAAGTATACAATAAAGTCTTCAAAAACAGAAAGCGGAAGCCAGGGAAAAGCAATTTCAAATATATTATACCAGTCAAAAGATTGAACCATATTTTCTTTTGTAAGCTCCGTTCCCTGACTTTTAAGCCTTTCTCTTTTTTCTGGTGATATAGTAAAAATCTTTTTGTTTAACAATTCACAATACTCTTCCGCAGAAAAAAGAGATGCTGTTTTTTGTATTAAGTCAGTCTTTTCTACAGAAGGAATGTCTGCCAAAATGGAGGCAGTAACAATGTTCATTCCGTCAACGACAACCTCTGTCAATTTCTTATTTTCTTGCTTTGCTAATTCTACAGTTTGGTCTAGGTCGCCTTTCTCTAACAGCGGTTTTAATATTTCATACATCTCCATAAAAATACTCACCTCCTAAAAAAACTACCTAATAAAAATACTAAAAACAACTAATCACACTCGCATAATATAGTTTTTATTCACTTTTTGCAAGTAATACCTAATTTTCCACTAATTTCACATATTTAAAAAAAGACACCTCAAATTACTCCATTTCGGACAATTTTAACTCTACGCTTTTTAGCCTTTCTTTCATATTCTCTATCGCTCTCTCTATTCGTCTTTTTTCTCTTTCTAAAACGTCTCTCTCGCTCTCAGTCTCTTGTTTAGCCCCCCACGTCTGCTTTGCCACTGCAGGACTTGCGGCAGATGCATAAAGCTCCTCTGCCTCCCGTCTTTTTTCGGGATTTTTGATACTTGCCACAGCCTTCATTGCATCATACCCTATCGCAGGATTGAGGTCAAAAGAGCTAATTCGCTCCAAAGAAGATGCCGTCCCTCGTTGCATTTTTAAGACCCTATCTATATAGTCTTCATATCTTATGTGGCATTCTCTGCAAAGCTCTCTAGCCTCTTTTAATAAAGAGCCCAGCTCTTTTAATATCTTGCCATCTTCTACCATCAACACATCTCTAATTTTTCTCGTCAACTCGTCTAATTTAGAACTTGACTGAACTTCGATTTTGTAAAACCCTTTCTCTTCTGCAATTGATAGGAGACGATGGAACATAGCCCAAAATTTGTTTGTATGAGGTCGCCTAGAATTTAAAGGTCCATCTATTTCATTCATCCTATGGTGAGTATATTCATGGATTGCCGTATAGATTAGCTCATTGTCAGTTTCAAAATTATGATTGTGGAGTATTATCTCGTGGGTATCGCTTTTATAAAGTCCATTCACTCGTTTGCTCTTTTTTCCTGAAAAAATCAGGGTGAAATCTACCTCTGTCTCCTCTATTTCTAACAATATCTTTTTTACGTCTTCTGCTCTCATACCTATCTCGCAATTTTATAATTGTATTGAAATGTCTTAAGTTCAAAAACTGGCAATATGGCAAAGAGATGGTCAAAAATATCTGCTTGAATAACTTCGTACTCTGCCCATTCAGTTGTAGCCGTAAACAGATATAACTCCATAGGAATACCCGTAGGCCCTGACTCCAATTGGCGCACAAGAAGAGTTAAGTCTTGCCTAACCTCTTTCAAAGAGCGCAAATATAGCAAAGCATATATCCTAAAAGTGCCAATGTTTGTCAGATGTCGCTTGTTAAACGTATATTCCTCCATACCTTCATAGTGAATAGTTCCATCTTTTTCAACTTTTTCAAAATATGGTTTTAGAATTTCAATCTCTCCTAGTTTTTTACGTAGCGGGGGATCCATAAATTTGACAGAATGTGAGTCTAAAAAAATTGAACGTTTGATTCGTCTCCCACCTATCTCCGTCATCCCTCGCCAATTCTTAAACCCACTTTGCAAAATCTCATACGTAGGGACTATAGATATGGTCTTATCCCAGTTTTGAATTTTTATAGTATGCAATGCCACCTCAATCACGTCTCCGTCTGCGTCATACTTTGGAACAGAAATCCAATCTCCTAAGCGAACCAGGTCGTAGGAGGAGATTTGGAGGCTGGAGACAAAAGAAAGAATTGTTTCTCTAAAAACTAAAAGCAAAACAGCAGTCATCGCCCCAATTCCGCTAAGTAAGTCCCAAGGAGATTTTCCACTAATTGCGCCCGCGCCAATAACGAATGCTGCAATATATACTATCAAGATTAGCACTTGAATATAGCTTCTATAAGAGCGCCCTCTAAACTCTTCTTTGCTCTCTGTGTATATCGCAAGAGCGTCCAATATCTCGTGCAAAAACCTAGTTGTTATATAGATTATGTTTAGAGTTGCGAGAGTTCCAAAAACCTCTGCCACACTCACAAAACCTTCTACAACAAATTTGTTTCGTAAAAGCAAAAAACCCACAACATATGCAAAAAGCGAGGAGCGTTCAATTTTTAGACTTTTAAAAATTTGCTGTCCCACTTTCAACTCAAGAGGCAGCGATTTTGAGGTAATACGATTTTTTATAAACAAAAGGATGCGTCGCAAAACTCTGTGAATTAAAAGCGAAGAGCACAATACTATAAGAGGATAGAGAGTATGAGTTTCCACTAAAAATGTGGAGAACTCACTCTTTACCTGACTAAATCTATAAAACAATTCTTCCATAAAACAATTCTCAATATTAAAATATATTTTTTACTTCCCTATTCCCTTCGTTCCGAAAGCTTTAGTTTAAGCTCGTATTCCCGATTTTCTCGCATTATTGTAATTTGCACTATATCGCCCGGCTTTTTATCTTCTAGAGCAGAATAGTAGTCTTGTAAACCTTCTATTTTGTGTCCTGCAATGCTGGTAATTATGTCCCCACCTATATAAAAAACAGACGAGCCCCTTCCATAGCCTTGCCTTACAGCCTCATTGCCACCTTTCAATCCTGCCGCTTGCGCATTGCTACCCTTTGCCACTTTAGAAACTAGCAAACCTTTATCCACAGGCAATGAAGCGTAGCGTGCAAGAGAGCTTGAAATCTGAACTAATTCTGCATCTATTGCTCCTCTGCGCACTTTTCCATATTTTATCAGTTCTGAAACAACTCTCTTCGCGGTGTCTACAGGAACTGCGAAACCAATTCCTGCAGAACTGCCAGACGTAGAATATATCATTGTGTTAATTCCTATCATCTGACCTTGAGAGTTTAAGAGAGGTCCCCCAGAATTGCCAGGATTTATTGCTGTGTCGGTTTGAATCATATTCTTTATGATGATGTTTTTTTTGCTTTGAATGGGGCGCCCTAGTGCCGAGACAATTCCAACTGTTAGTGTTCGCTCAAGACCAAAAGGGTTTCCAATAGCGAGCACTTTTTGTCCCACTTTTAAGTTGCTAGACGAGCCGAACGCAATTGTTTTTACTCTCGTACCACGACCCGGCTCAAATTTCAAGACTGCCAAATCGTTTTCGGCATCCACCCCCACCACAACAGCTTCAAACTGTGAGCCGTTTGCCAGCGAAACATAGATTTTAGATGCATCTGCGATTACGTGTGTGTTTGTAAGCACATAGCCCCGCTCGTCTATGATAGAGCCAGAACCTGAGGCTCCTTCCATTGGCACAGGGTCTAAAAACCAATTAACACCCATAGTCTCTGTGGTGATATTTACCACAGCTTCGTTTGCTTGCTCGTATACATA
>CAUTVN010000136.1:0-4245 GCA_963541705.1 uncultured Treponema sp. | reverse complement strand
CAATGGCTTTTTTTAGTGTAAAAATATTTTGAACATTCTCGCCCCCTGCATCTTTTAGGAAAAAGCGCAAAGATGAGTCGGTGTTTAGCTCATCTATGTCAAAATCGCAATGTTGAAGCAAGTGTAGAACTTCTTCTATAGTTTTATTTGGATATTTAAGTCTTTTTAACATCGACTTTATAAGCTCGAGTTTTTTCTTTCCTTCGCGGTATATCCAATAACAAATAAGAGAAAGGCGTAAGAGAGGGAAGGTGGAGTCTATAAAGTCAATTGCTACCAAAAGAGAGTCGAAGTCTTCTTCTTTTAATTTCTCTAGCTCTGGTATGAATATTTGGGAGATTTTTAGGCGTCGCATAAGAGAAAAGCCCAAATGTAAGTATTTGGCTTTTAACATTTTATTTAGCTCGTCTAAAAAACGTTCAATTGAAACGCTAGATACTTTTTCTAGTGAAGCGGGAATTGCGTTTAGCGTTTCTTCTTCTATTTTAAAGCCTAGCTGGGATGCAAAGCGAATTGCACGTATCGGGCGCAATCCATCTTCTTCAAACCTCATTTTAGCCGAGCCTACAGAGCGAATTAAACCTTTTTTAATATCTTCTCTGCCACCATATGGGTCGACTATCTCTCCTAAAGGAAGAGAGGCTGCGATGGCGTTCATTGTAAAGTCTCGCCTGGACAAATCTTCTATAATAGATGTACCATATTCCACGCTATCTGGGTGTCTTCCATCTGTATACTTTGCGTCGCGCCTCATTGTTGTGCATTCAATATTGCGCCCCATAAAACGAATTGTTATAGTGCCATGCTTAATTCCTGTAGGAATTGTTTTTTTGAAAAGACGCATAACATCTTCTGGTTTTGCATCTGTCGCAACATCTATATCATAACCTTTCCTACCAAGGTAGAAATCGCGAACGCCTCCGCCAACAAGATAGAGTGAAAAGCCTGCAGTGTTAAAAATTGAGACGAGCTTTTTTAATTCTTTTCCTATTTGCATATGCTCTTTAGTTGCTTTTTTGTCCATAACAGTGTACGAATATAATACAAAAGTGTAATTTTTGTATATAGTGCTATATGTGAAAATTGGGGGTAGAGATCGCGCATTAGGCTAATGCAGGGGGTCAAAACTGATCAGTTTCGACCCCCTAAACTGATCAGTTTACACCTCCGAATCCGATACGTTTCGCCCCCTGAATCTGATCAGAGTCAACCCCAAAATCCGATCAGTCTTTTCCTGCCAAACTGATTAGTTTCCCCCTCCTAATTTGAAAAATACATTTTTTAAAAAGACTTATTTCTTACAACCTAATTGAAGTCTATTATATTTTGTGTTAATATCCGTAGGTATTATGAAAGATAAAACAATACCAAAACTTTTAGAAAGGATTGCCAGTGCAAATCCTAGTCAGCCCGCTCAAGCTTTTAGAGACGAAAACAAACAATTAAAATATCTCTCATATTCAGAAATGAGAGATTTGGTGATACGTTGCGCAGCAGGTTTGTTGGAAATTGGGTGCAAAAGAGAAGATAAAATAGGACTTATTGCAGACAATAGAAAAGAATGGTTCCACTTAAGCAATGCTATTTTGTCAATAGGGGCTATAGACGTTCCGAGGGGATGCGATGCGACAGAGGCAGACATCGCCTATATTCTTTCTTTTACAGAGTGTCAAACAGCTGTTTTGGAAAACACAAAACAAGTTGCAAAGGTTTTAAAAAATATTGAAAACATTCCTTCCCTAAAAAGGATTGTTACAATAGACGAGCCTGACTTTGAAGAGCTTAAAAAAGACTTTTCTTCTGTGATCCCAAAAATTGAGTTCTATACATACCAAGATTTGCTGAAAAAAGGTGAGAAGAGAGGAGATGCAGACGTTTTTTCGGCGATAGAAGCGGGAGAGGGGGAAGATGTTGCTACGATCATCTTCACCTCCGGGACTACAGGGCAGCCTAAAGGAGTGGTTCTAACACACAAGAACTTCTTGGCGCAAATTCCAGACTTGTTGGGTAGGATTCCTATGAAGCCCGGTGAGCTAGCCCTCTCCGTCTTGCCTGTCTGGCATTCTTTTGAGCGTGAGTGTGAGTATATAATTATGGCATCGGGCGGTGGCATTTTGTATTCTAAGCCAATTGGTGCTATTATTATGCAAGATATGGCAGAGGCAAACCCTGTTCTCCTCCCCTCTGTTCCTCGTATCTGGGAGTCGGTATACGACAAAATTTGCAAAATGATGAAACAAAAAGGCGGGATAACCTTAGCCCTTTTCACGTTTTTTGTAAACGTTGCCATATATTGGGGCCGTCTTTCTAGAAACGTTACGGGCAGAAGACCACATTTCAATCTTGCAACAAAAATATTCTATCCAATTCTTTCCTTAATTCCAGCCATTCTTATATATCCATTTTATTTGCTCGGCTCTCTATTGGTTTTTAAGAAAATTAGGGCTAAGTTCGGAAAAAAGTTTAGGGCAGGAGTTTCGGGCGGAGGCGCTTTGCCACCGAATGTGGACGAGTTTTTTTGGGGTGTTGGCGTAAATATTGTTGAAGGCTACGGCATTACCGAGGCAGCTCCTGTAGTTTCTGTGCGCCACATTCCCCGCCCAGTTTTTGGCACAATAGGCGAGCCTCTTGACTGTCTTGAGTCGAAGATTTTAGGAGAGAATGGCGAGGTGTTGCCGATTGGTAAAAAAGGTGTTTTGCATATCAAAGGCTCGAGCATAATGAGAGGCTATTATAATAGTCCTGAAAAAACTCGAGAAGCTATGGACGAGGAGGGCTGGTTTAATACGGGCGATTTGGCTTTGCGCACAATTACCGGCGAGCTAATTATTAGGGGTAGGCAAAAAAACACAATTGTTTTGCGAGGAGGGGAGAATATAGAGCCCGCTCCTATAGAGATGAAGTTGCAACAATCTCCTTATATCAACTTGGCTGTTGTTTTGGGACAAGACCAAAGATATTTAGCGGCTCTTATAGTGGTAGATTCAGATTCTATCTTGTCTTTTGCAAAAAATAATGGGATAGAAAGTGAAGACATCGACGCGATCATAAAAGAAGAGCGAGTGAAGAAATTATACGACAAAATTGTTTCGGAGCTAGTTTCGCATCATACAGGTTTTAAAACATATGAAAGAATTAACAAAATCTGTCTTCTTTCTAAGGAATTTAAGGTCGGAAGAGAGCTTTCTGCAAAGCAAGACATTATGAGATATAAAATAGAAGAGTTTTATAAAAAAGAGATAGCGTCTCTTTTTGAATAAACTTAGGGGCGATTTTGCAGGTTGAGAGTGTTGTATGAAGAGACTTGGAGGAAAAATATTTTGTTTGGTTGTTTGCTCTATTTTTTTATGTTGTTTTTTTTCATGCGATGCTTTGCAAGACGAGGGAGAAGAATATAGCGAAAATGACGATACATCTCTTGCAAAAGTGATTGTGAGAGGATATTTTGTGGTGGGTGTTTTAGACTGGGCGCCACCTTGTGCTTTTTCCAATTCCGAAGGAAGGGTTGTAGGCTTTGATGTAGACATTTTTAATGAGGTTGCCTCGAGGCTAGATTTGGAGGTTAGGTTTAAGATAATTAGCTGGGCAGAAAAAGATGCCTATCTGAATAGCGGAGAGATAGATTGTATTGCATCGGCTTTTACCTTTTCTAAAGAGCGAGCACTGCGGTATTCCCTGACGGTTCCTACTTTGTATAATGCTCAAGTTGCTGTTGTGAGGGGCGATTCTACTATAAAGAAGTTTTCAGACTTAGAAAATAGGAAGACAGGCTATCTTGCAGGTAGCAGTATAAGCGACATATTTACAGATGGTGAGAAAGGAAAAAATAGATATAAAAATGTGGTTGCCTATCCGTCTTTTCTTGTGGCCCTAGACGACTTAAAGCTCCATGTGGTTGATACAGTATTTATGGACATTTTGATTGCCAACTATATAATGAAAAAAAATCAGAATAGCTATAGAATACTAGACGAGGCTTTGAGCAGTGAAAAGTACGTATACGCCTTTAGACGTGGGGATAAACTCTTAAAAAACTCTATAGAAAAAGTGATGCTAGAGATGGAATATGAGGGGCTTGTGTTGGAATTGTCAAAAAAATGGTTTGGTGGAGATGTATATCTCTTTGGAAGGTAAGATATGAAGAGAACACTTTTCTTAAAACTTATGTTTTTTGCTATTTCTCTTCTGTTTTTTTCTTCCTGTAAGCCCGTAGCTGTGCGTAAGTATAGAGCTTTTAGAGATATG
>CAUTVN010000135.1:0-4254 GCA_963541705.1 uncultured Treponema sp. | reverse complement strand
CTCTTTCATACTATTGCCAAATTGAAGATGCGGAAGATAGAGGCTGGATGGAAGGAATAAAAGAAGGTGAGAAAAAAGGTAAGAAAGAAGGTAAATATGAATCGGCGCGCAATATGAAGGGAGAGGGTTTTCCATTCGATCTAATAGCGAGAATTACAGGACTGAGTATTGCAGAAATAAAAGAGCTATAAAACAAAAATCTGAGCGAAACTGTTCGGTGTATGCTTTGCAGAGCGCATAGGGGGAGAGAAAAAGAGTAAGCTAACTTGAACAAAAAAGACATTCCCTATATATTTAAGCTCATATATGGACGTGAAGATACTATATATTTGGAGGAGTATTTATGGCGTGTTGTGAGAAAAAAGCAATTGCTATAGACGATTTTGCAAATTATACTTTTTTGAGTAATTTGCGCATTTCAGACTGTGGGCAGAGAGTGGCATATGTCGCATCTAAAGTTGACCTGAAAGAGAATAGGTACAAAAAAGCTCTTTTTGTGTTGGAACTAAAAACAAAAGAATGTAAAGCATATTCATCCTATGATGTAGAGTCTTTTTTTGGTTTTCACAATGGCTATCTGTTGTTTTCTGCGAAACGTGAAAAGGAAGAAAAAGAAGAGAAAAATGCAAAAAAAACCTTTATCTATGGCTTGCCGGTGCACGGAGGGGAGGCAGTAAAACTATATGAATTTCCATATCCAGTGCAACAATTGGAGTTTTTAAATGATGATAAGGCTGTGGCTCTTTTGTATTGGGAAGCAGACAAAAAAGAGGTGCACGACAAAGAAGAGGCAGAAGAGGCAGCAAAGGAAGAGAAGGACTACGAGACGTTTGAGGAGATTCCATTTTGGGCAAATGGCGGTGGTTTCATCTCTAGAAAAAGAAGCAGACTATATTTATACGATGTTAAAAGCATGATGGGCGAGGCTTTGACAGATGAGTTTACAAATGTTGATGGCTTTAAGATAGATGCAAAAAACGAAGAGATATTGTTCACTCAAGTAACGTATAAAGACAAGGCTCCTATATATAACCACTTGATGTTGTATAAAGTTAGAGAAAAAAAAGCAATTGAGCTTAATGCAGGCCTTGAGTTTATGTATGCCGACGCTCAGTTTTTTGGCTCTTCAATCCTTTTTACAGGCGCTGATGGTAAAAAATATGGAATCAATCAAGATGCCGACATATACACAATAGAGAGAGACAACTTAAGTGGCGCTCCTAAGCTTTTAAGTCCTGCAAATTTCGACAAGAGTCTTTGGAATTCTGTGGGAACTGATGTTAGGCTTGGCGGTGGAAGGTCTTCTTTTGTAGAAGAGGGAAAATATTACTTCATCACCACAGAAGACGATTCTTCCTATGTAAACAGCATAGATGAGTCGGGAAATATTGAAAGAGTGATCTGCGAAAAGGGCTCTGTAGATTGTTTTGATGTGAGGGGAGGAGCGGTCATTTTTGTTGCCTTAAGAGAGCAAAATCTGCAAGAGATATATATCAAAATGCCTTCTGGAAAAGAAGAGAAAATGACGAGCCATAATGCTTATGGAGAGACTCTTCTAAAGAGTGTTCCAGAAGAGTTTTATTTTAACAATGGAGATGTGAAGTTGCACGGCTTTGTAGTCAAGCCTGTCAATTTTGAAAAGGGACGAAAATATCCTGCTATTCTTTCTATACACGGTGGGCCAAAAACTGTTTTTGGTTCTGTTTTCCATCACGAGATGCAATTTTTAGCAAATCAAGGCTTCTTTGTATTTTATACAAATCCGAGAGGCGCAGACGGCATGGGGCGTGAGTTTGCAGATATCAGAGGAAAATATGGCACTGTAGACTACGACGACCTTATGGCGCTTACAGACGAGGTTCTGAAGCGATATGCAGAAATCGATAGCACTCGTGTGGGCGTTATGGGTGGCTCCTATGGTGGCTTTATGACCAACTGGATTATCGGACACACAAATAGATTTAAGGCTGCTTGTTCGCAACGCTCCATTGCCAACTGGATTTCTAAATTCGGTATAACCGACATTGGCTACTACTTCAATTCTGACCAGAATGCGGGGGCAACCCCTTGGAATAATATGGAGTTTATGTGGGATAGAAGTCCTCTAAAATATGCAGATAAGTGCGTAACGCCAACTCTTTTCATCCAAGGTGACGAAGACTATCGATGTTTTGAAGCTTGCGCTTTTCAGATGTTTACAGCCTTAAAATATCATAAATGCCCTGCAAAACTTGTATTGTTTCACGGAGAGAATCACGATCTTTCGAGAAGTGGAAGACCAAAACATAGGGTGAGAAGATTACGAGAGATATGCAATTGGTTCACTCAATATTTAAAAGACTAAATAGGTGATTTGTTTTTGGGCAAACTTTATAAGTGCCAGTTAATTTCTAAACCAAATTGATTGGCACTTATCTTAAGTTGGTCAATCATTTTTTGAGGAGTGTGTAAAAACATTTTGAGATGTCTTTTTTTGCCTGACAATCTTTTTGCTCTGCTTATAGAAGAGCAAGGGTTGTTTCAAAAGCTCACCACCCTTCCTTTTAGAAAAGTCTTTCCCATCTTCAAGACCGATAATAATTTTGAGAGTATAAAAATATATCCGCCCATTGCAATTAAAGGCTATATAGTAAGACCTTGCAATTTTGACCCATTGGAGAAAAGAGATGAGATGGCTCATATAGAAGGTTTTGTATTAGGCAGGGCAGGGGAGAGGTCAGAAGAGTTAATAGGGGATATACCACACCTTAAAAGTATTGCAAGAAATGCAACTTTTGAGGTTATTTCAGCTAAAAGCTGGTATTTTGCAGATGTGCGTTATAAAAAAACAAAAGACGGCATCATCTGGCAAATAGGCAAAAAACAATGGAGCAAGGCTTCGGGCGTTTTGTCTAAAAAGTGTTAGAGAGAATGAGTATAATCTACAGTATGTTTTTTTAGAAATAGTAGGGGACAGTTTTTTATGAATAATGCATTATTTACAGATTTTTATGAGCTTACAATGTCGGGTGGTTATTGGATGGAAAAAAACAATAGACCTGCCTCGTTCGATATGTTTTTTAGGCGACACCCTTTTGGTGGAGGCTATTCAATTTTTGCAGGACTGGAACCACTTCTAAAATCTATAGCATCCTTTCATTTTGAAGCTGACGACATAGAATATTTAAGAAGCTTAAAATTGTTTGAAGATGATTTTTTGCAATATCTTTTGCATTTTAAATTTTCTGGGGATATATGGGCTATGAAGGAAGGCTCTCTGATTTTTCCAAACGAGCCAATAATCAGGGTAGAAGCTCCAATAATCGAAGCTCTTATTTTAGAAGGTTTGATATTAAACACAATTAATTTTCAGAGTTTAATTGCCACAAAAACTGCAAGGGTATACTTAAGTGCAAAGAAAGGCAGTGTGATGGAATTTGGGCTTCGTCGTGCACAAGGAGTGGATGGAGCGATGAGCGCTTCGCGGGCGGCTTTTATAGGTGGGGCGGGGGGGACTAGCAATGCGTTGGCAGCAAAAGAATTTGGTATTCCCGCTTTGGGCACTATGAGCCACGCTTGGGTTATGTCTTTTGAAAATGAAGAGGTAGCTTTTAATGCGTATGCCACTTTATACCCCACATCTTCTATTTTTTTGCTCGATACATATGATGCAATAAAGTCTGGCATAGAAAACGCTATAAAAGTGGGCAAAAAATTGCAAGAGAAGGGAAGGCGTTTTGGGGTGCGCTTGGATTCTGGCGATATTTATTATCTTAGCAAATATGTTAGAAAAAGGTTGGACGAAGAGGGCTGCTCTTCCGCTTTTATTGCGGTATCTAATGAGCTAACAGAGCAAATAATAGAATCGCTTGTTTTAAATGGTGCTCCTATCGATAGTTGGGGGGTGGGGACTCATTTAGTAACAGGGGGAGATGAGTCTTCTTTTAATGGCGTGTATAAAATGGCGGCATATAAGAAGGGAAAGAGATGGGAGCCTACAATGAAGATTTCTAATAATTCTGCAAAGATTACAACGCCGGGGATTAAAAATGTTTGGAGGCTTTATAACGCTGACGGTAGTATGAAAGCGGACGTTATAGGTCTTGAAGATGAGGTGATAGAAGAGGGCGGAACTTATACATTTTATCATCCAGACAATGAATGGCAATCATTTACATTTTCTCCCCACAGTGTGCGCCCATTATTAAACAAAGTGATAGAGAATGGCAAGATTGTCGCAGATGAGGTAGAATTAAAAAAAATAAAAGACTTTGC
>CAUTVN010000134.1:0-4274 GCA_963541705.1 uncultured Treponema sp. | reverse complement strand
TGTGGCAGAAAAGGTAATCATTTTCCAATACTCTCTAGGGAATATTTTAGAACGCCTATGCGTGATATTGGTACTAGAGAAAATGTAATTCGAGAAATGAGATGGATAGAAAGCATAGATTCGCAAGTCTATTGCAGACAATATAAAACTCAACTAAATCGCATTCCGCCATTTGTTATCTTAGTACCATCTTATGGGGATATTGGTTTTTGTTGGGAGCCTTTTGATAGGTATAATAGAGTAACAAGCAGAGGGCGTATTGTCATTCCTATGTATTCTAGAAGTCTCAAGCTTGTGCTTTTGATGGCTGTGGCAGACTTAAGGTGGCAAGTGGCAAAAGAAAAAGCGTCCTACTATTGGATGGAAGAAGGACTTACAGGAAACTACTATCAGTGGTTTCAAAATCAAGATATCAAGATGGATATAAAAGATGCATTTATTCAGGACTATGTTTTGTGGATGACAAAAGAGTGTGAAGGGGTGCAAAAGCTTGATAAAGAAGTGAGAGATATTTTTTGGAGGTATATGCCTTTCACGCTAGAGATAAAAGCAAAACTTAAAGGGCGCTCTTGGGTGTTTCAAGAGTTGTGTCAAAAAGATTTAAATAGGCAAATGTCCGATGGATATTAATTTGTCTTTGTTGAGATGAGTAGAGAGTGTAAGGGTGTCGTATGGCACCCTTAAATTTTAATTAGGATTTAGTGGTAGGCTATGCATTCAAAATATATTTTTATAACAGGCGGGGTGGTTTCGTCTTTGGGCAAGGGAATAACGGCGGCATCTATTGGTTTGTTGCTAAAAAGTAGGGGATATAGAGTGGTAAATCAAAAGTTTGATCCATATCTTAACGTTGACCCGGGCACTATGGACCCATATCAGCATGGAGAGGTATTTGTTACAGAAGATGGGGGAGAGACAGACTTAGACTTAGGGCATTATGAGAGATTCACTGATGTTGCTTTAAGGAAATTTAACAGCACTTCTGCGGGTAAGGTTTATTTAAGCATTTTTGAAAAAGAGAGACGTGGCGTCTATAGAGGGGGGACAGTGCAAGTTGTCCCACATATGACAGACGAGATTCAAAACCATATTATGAAGGCAGAGGCAGAGGATAGTCCAGATTTTATTATAAGCGAAATTGGTGGCACTGTAGGAGATATAGAAGCGCGCCCATTTATAGAAGCTATCAGACAGATGCGATATAAGGTAGGCAAAGATAATTGTATGTTCATTCATTTGGGACTTTTGCCATATCTTCATTCTTCGGGGGAAGTGAAAACAAAACCCATGCAACATAGTGTAAAAGAGCTTTTGAGTCTTGGAATCCAACCGGATGTATTAATTTGTCGTTCTGAAAAAAGAGTCTCTGGACCTGTTAGAGATAAGCTTAGTCTTTTTTCTAATGTACCAGAAGAAGCAATTATAGAGAACATAAATGTTTCTTCCATATATGATGTGCCTTTGAAGCTTGAAGAGGCGGGTTTGGGCTCTGCCATTTGTAAGACTTTTGGTTTGGAAGAATCTTTGCCCAATTTAGATGAGTGGAAGTGTATGGCAGAGCTATATCATCATCCAGAGAAAAAAGTGAAGATAGTGGTTGTGGGTAAATATGTTGAGTTGCCAGATGCATATTTGAGTGTTGTAGAAGCTTTAACTTCGGCAGGGATCTACCATAAGGTTGGTGTGGATATTTCCTGGCTTGATTCTAAGAGTATAAAAAGTGAGAGTGATGTGGCCAATGCTTGTTTGGGTGCTGATGGCGTTTTAGTTCCAGGTGGTTTTGGGAAAAGTGGAATAGAGGGAATGTTTTTTGCAATTCAATATGCAAGAGTTCATAATATTCCATATCTTGGCATATGCCTCGGAATGCAACTTGCTGTAATAGAATATGCAAGAAATGTTTTGGGTATTCTTGGAGCAACTTCTACAGAATTCGAAAGTGATGCAACAGATCCGGTTATCACGCTAATTGAAGGCAAAGATAGAGAGATGATTGGTGGCACTTTAAGGCTGGGACTTTATTCGTGTCATCTAAAAGACGGGAGTTTGGCAAAAAATATTTATGGAACAGCCGAAATTAAAGAAAGACATAGGCATAGGTATGAATTTAATAATGCCTATAGACAGACTTTTGATGCATCTGATATGGTTTTATCAGGAATAAATAAGGAGAAGAATTTAGTTGAAATGGTGGAACTAAAAGGGCATAAATGGTTTGTTGCTTCCCAATTTCACCCCGAATTTGCTTCTCGCCCAAATAGGGCACATCCTCTTTTTAAGGCTTTTATAGGAGCTGCGTTAGAAAAATAATTTTCATGAAGGAAAGTTATATGGATAAATATGATGCTTCGACCATAGAAAAAAAATGGCAAGATTATTGGAGAGAGAAAGAAGTTTTTAAGGTTTTTGAAGATGAAAGCTATCCAAAAGAAAGACGGGCTTATGTACTTGATATGTTTCCGTATCCTTCTGGAGAAGGCTTGCATGTAGGTCATCCCGAGGGATATACCGCGACAGACATTTATGCAAGATTTTTGAGAATGTCGGGCTATAATGTGTTGCATCCTATGGGTTTTGATTCTTTTGGTCTTCCTGCAGAAAATTATGCAATAAAAACTGGCACACACCCAAAAATTACTACAAAAAAAAACATAGCAACGTTTAGACGACAAATAGAAGCGTTGGGGTTTTCTTACGATTGGTCAAGAGAAATTATCACATCAGAATCTGATTATTATAAATGGACTCAATATTTGTTCTTAAAGCTATACGAAAAAGGTTTGGCATACGAAAAAGAGTCTGCAATTAATTGGTGCCCTTCTTGCATGACAGGTCTTGCAAATGAAGAAGTGAAAGACGGAAAGTGTGAGCGTTGTTCATCTCCTATAATGCGAAAAAATATTAGACAGTGGTTTTTAAAAATTACTAAATATGCACAAGAGCTTTTGTCTGGTTTGGAAGAGTTGGACTGGCCTATTTCTATCAAAGAGATGCAACGCAATTGGATTGGTAAAAGTTTAGGATGCGAAGTGGAGTTTGCCATAGAGCTTTATAATGGCTCCTCTATAGAAGAAAAGGTTAAAATTTTTACTACACGGGTAGACACTATTTATGGTGTTACATATGTTGTTTTAAGTCCTGAACACCCCCTTCTTTCGCTAATCACAAAGCCTGAGTTTAAGGCAGATGTTTCTTTGTATTTGGAGAGTACAAGTAAAAAGTCAGACTTAGAGAGAACGGACTTAGCAAAAGAAAAGACTGGTGTGTTTACGGGCTCTTATGCAATCCATCCGTTAACAAAAGAAAAATTACCCATATGGATTTCGGACTATGTGCTATCTTCGTATGGAACTGGGGCTGTTATGGCAGTACCATGTCATGATGAGAGAGACTGGGAGTTTGCATCTAAATTTTCGCTCGCAAAAAAGAGAGTAGTTGTGAAAAGTTTGGAGGGGGCAGAGGACGAAGCGTTAAAAGACGAATGTTTTGCAGAGGAAGGGGTGTCTATTAATTCTGCTGATGCCAGTGGTTTATGCACAAAAGATGCAAAACTGTTTATTGCCGAAAAATTGGAGCGGATGGGCTTTGGAAAGCAAACTGTGCATTATAAAATGCGAGATTGGATTTTTAGTAGACAAAGATATTGGGGAGAGCCTATTCCTCTGCTTCATTGTCCAAATTGTGGAATTGTTCCACTAGAGGCGGACGAATTGCCACTTACACTTCCTGAGATAAGCGACTTTAAGCCTTCTGATAGTGGGGAGGGTGTGTTGGCTACTTGTGAGGAGTGGCTACATGTGGCGTGTCCAAAGTGCGGAGCGCCTGCCCGGCGAGAGACTAACACCATGCCACAGTGGGCAGGCTCTTGTTGGTATTATTTACGATTTACCGATCCACACAATAAGTCTACTTTTGCAGACAGGGCGAAGACCGATTATTGGATGCCTGTTTCGTTGTATGTTGGTGGGGCAGAACATGCTGTGTTGCATCTTTTATATGCGCGTTTTTGGCAACATGTTTTTTATGATGCAGGACTTGTGAGAGATAAAGAACCATTTAAAAAATTGGTGAATCAAGGGCTGATTACGTCTTTTGCCTATATAAAAAAGAATAAGAGCCTAGTTCCAACTGACGAGGTAGAAGAGACTCCTGACGGAAATTTTGTAGAGGCTAAAACTGGCGAGCCCGTGAGTCAAGTTGTGGCAAAAATGTCTAAAAGCCTGAAAAATGTTGTGAATCCCGATGATATTATAGATGAATATGGTGCTGACACA
>CAUTVN010000133.1:0-4302 GCA_963541705.1 uncultured Treponema sp. | reverse complement strand
TAGGAGAAGTGCAAGTTGGGGGTGGTGTTTCAGAAAAAATTACAGGATTTTTTGCCACTTGCAAAATATTAGGATTTACAGGCAAGGGCGGGGTGGTAATTCCAGAAAGCAATAGGACAAACCTATTTTTAAATGACGAAATATTGCAAGCAATAGAAGAAGGATATTTTAATATTTGGACAATTAAAAATATTGATGAAGCGATAGAACTCCTTTCTGGTATGAAAAGCTCGGAATATAGCCCAATAATCGAGAGAGCGCTCACCTCATTTGCAAAAACAATTATGAGCATGCATATACTGACAAAAGATTAGCTTTAGAACTAAAGTGATTGAAGTTTTTTCACTTCTCTTTGCTGCAAAGCTTCCGCTAAGAGCGAATCGATTTGCAGTCTTTCGTATATTTCGATAGCTGTCTCCTTTTGTGCATATAGAATGGGATGCTTTGGAGCAAAAAGAGAGCAACAATCGTCATAGGGAATGATTGAAACATCGTAAGTGCCTATTTTGCGAGCCTCTTTTATAATTTCTTCTTTGTTCATGCCAATAAGGGGGCGCAAAACCGGGCGTGTTGCATAGTGTTCTACAACTGTCAGATTTTCAATTGTTTGGCTTGCCACTTGCGAAAGCGATTCCCCTGTAATTATGCACGAAGCATCTATTTTTTCTGCTAAGCTACATGCAAGGCTCATCATACAAATCCTCATCATAAGAGTGAGATAACTCTCTGGAGCTTGTTCTTTGATTCTATCTTGAATTTTTGTAAAGGAAATAATGTTTAGGTATGCAGGCACTTGGTATTTTGCCAAAATGGTTGCAAGGCTTTCAACCTTCTCTGCCGCTTCAGGCGAAGTATAGGGATAGGAATGAAAGTAGAGACAATCAACCCTCATTCCACGGCACAACATCTTATAGCCTGCAACAGGAGAGTCTATACCGCCTGAAAGCAAGAGCAACCCTTTGCCTGAAGAAGATGTAGGCAGTCCTTGTATTCCTCTATGGCTTAATGTATAGAGAAATGCTTTTTTTCTTATCTCGATTGTAATCACAACATCTGGGTTGTGCAAATTTGTAGCTAATATATTAGCGCTATGAATCCTCTCGCCCACAAGGCTTGCCACTTGTTGCGAATTAAATGGAAACTTCTTGTCTTCTCTTTTCACTTCAATTTTAAAAGTCGTTGCCCCGTTCATTTTAGCTTTTGTCGCGATCTCAATAGCTACTTGAAAAATATCCTCAATTTCTTTTTCACACACTCGAGGCTCTGCCCAGCCTGTAATTCCAACTAAATGGGAGAGAGCGTTTTCCACTCTAGATCTATGCTCTTCTTCACATTCCACATACATCCTTCCACTTCTCACAGTAGCAGTGATATTAGGTGCAGAGCATAACAACAAAAAATTATTAATAAGCTTGCTTTCAAAAGATTTTTTGTTTCCACCCTTTAGGCTAAGCTCTCCAATTTTTGCAAGATATGTTAAAACCATGTTGTTATTTGCTCCTTAAAATATTTCTTTCTTTTTGATTAAATCTTTTGCACCTTCTTGGATAGAAGAATAAATGCCACATTTTAAAAACACAATAATTGCATCTCCTAAAAGTTCTGCATCCGCATGATTTAGCCTATAAAAAGTGCGATGTGTAAAATGAGACTTTATCTTCAGATATGCGTCGTTTTTTGCATGTCCCCCTGAGAGAGCATATTCAGGCTGAAGGTGAGTAATCCTTTCCAATAATTCAAATCCTTCTTTTAGAGACTGCAAAACTTGCATCACCACACTATTGACGTCTTTAAAACAAGAGGGTAATGTTATCTCCTCGAAATAGGAAGGCAAAATCCTTTCCATCACTTCTATATAATTGTCTTCCATGTTATTTGTTCTAAAGGCATAAGAGCTTGCAAGAGCTGATACTGCTTTTGAAAATTTAGTTCCCGAATCACTAAAAAGGGTGGCAACAGTCCATAAGCCTGGAACGGGAGACGGCATAACTCTCACATTGCAAGGAATATTTTTCTCTTCTACCGTTGCAACGGTTATATTTATCCCTTCGCTAGAGCCCGCCACATCGCATGCACTCCCTTCAAAAAGACAAGAGGTTCCAATAAGGGCTGCAACATAGTCGGGAGGACCTGCAAAAACTGGTACACCTTGATATTGCACAGCCTTGTAGCCTAAGTCTACAAATGGTGGCACTCTATTTTTTTCTATACCGACACTGCGCAAATCTTCATCTTGCCAATAAAAGGGCAAAAAACGCTTTTCGGGCAACACAGCAATAGGTTCAGAGCCCAAACAAAAAAGCAGATATTCAACCAATGGCAAAAACAAAGAAGCTTTTTGAAAGGCACTAGCATAAAGAGACTTAAAAAGAGAGAGTCTTGGAGCAAAAATTGATTGGGAACCTTTAAAAGAGTTGTCCAAATTTTGAGAGGAAAGATCCACTTTTTCATTCCACATAAAAAGCACATCTTCATTCCTACTCTTTCCATCTACTGCTATCCAAGTAGGTCCATTTCCAGATATTGCTATGCCAAGCACATTCAGACATTCATCTCTTGCCACTTGCAAAGCTTCGTCCAAAACTTTGCAGAAGAGAGAGAGCAAAGACTGAGCTGTAAGCGGATAGGAAAAAAAGACGCGTTTATGAAACAACACATCTCCTTTTGAGCCCACTATTCCAACCTTTATCGAGGAAGAGCCGACATCCAAAGCTATGGCGGAAAAGTTCATTCTTTTATAGGACTGGTTATATCTTTAATTAGTCGCCTGTTATCAAGAAGATCGCTTATAGATTCGTTGTTGTGAATTCTCATAATCACTTCTGCAAAAAATGTGGAAACATCGGCCTCGATATACCATTCCTTATCTTTTAAGTCTGTATGGTAAACAGCATTTGTTCCAATAATTCTATAAAACCAACCTTCCTTATATTTTTGGTCAAATACTTCTATCGCATTTCCTGTAAAAAAAGGCAGGCTAACTGCCGCAATCACTCTTTTTGCCTGGTTATCTTTTAAAAACTTCATAGCTTTTAAGAGAGTCCCCCCTGTGCCCAGCATATCATCTGCCAAAAAGACATTTTTCCCCTTTACGTCGCCTAAAAGCTTTAAGTCGACTATGTTGGAATTTTCGCTATTAGAGCTGACGCGAGAGTAGTCCCGCTCTTTATATAG
The DNA here is from genome assembly GCA_963541705.1 of uncultured Treponema sp. Classification (GTDB taxonomy): domain Bacteria; phylum Spirochaetota; class Spirochaetia; order Treponematales; family Treponemataceae; genus Treponema_B. Next base: position 1,128 of record CAUTVN010000133.1, on the reverse strand, counting down.
CATAGCCAAAGGCTTTTTTAACTCTGAAGAATAAAACTTGTTTCTGTCCACAGCTCCACTGTCTGGAGAAACAACTATAAAAGGGTCTCGTTCTTCGTCTTTTAAGTTTACAATTTTCGCTAATTCTCTTATAATTTGATAGCTTGCGTGGAGATTTTCTAGCTTTGTAGAAGAAAACGTATTTTCTATTTCGCGAGAGTGAATATCTAGAGTAATTATATCTTTTACGCCTAAGCTTTCGTAAAAATGACCAAACAAGCTCGCACTCAAACCCTCCCTACCCTTTTTTTTGTGCTGTCTGCTATATGGGTAAGCTGGGAGAACCAAAGTTATATCTCTGCACCCTGCGTGTTTTACTGCATCTATTGTAACAAACAAAAAAGCCAAATGGTCATTTAATGTAAGCACTCTTTTATCTTTGCCTTTGTTTAAAGTGCAAGGATTGCGATTTTCTACATCTTGAAAAATAAAGACATCCTTTCCTCTAATTGAATCTTGAAGCTCTACTTTCACCTCTCCATTGGCAAAATATGTAGGTTCTGCTTCTACTGAAAACTTTGGTATTCTCACTTTTCCTTTTTGCGCAATATATTCAGAGCGGTCTTCTTCTTTTATGATGCAACTATAAGTCATATCAGCTTGAAAATTAAATTCACTTATCAGCTTTTTCTTTTCTATTCCATATTTTTCAGACAAAAGCTCGATATGCCAATCAAAACGACGTTCGTATATTTCTTGCAAGTGAGATACAACCAAGTCTGCAAAAGCCTTACCACCAGGACAGGCGACAATGGCAAGATCTTCTTTTTGAATAAAGTTCATTTTTGCAAAACCTCTTAATCTAGATTAAAGTAACCCAAAACCTGAGATGGAATTGTAGCACAAAGTTGATAAAAGTTCAATCTTATCTCTTACAATTTCTCTCAACTACAAGTCTTCAATAATTTTTTTCTCTTTCGTCTTGACATCTTCTATGAAATAGCTATTCTTTGAGTGTATACATTCTGCAAAACATCAGATCAGCCCTCCAGTTCTTTGGAGATCAGAACTCCATAACATTAGCTAACGTAGCGCAGTCCCCTAGCTAATGTCTTGATATTCCCCTAACTAGAAAAGCATCGTTACACT
>CAUTVN010000132.1:0-4341 GCA_963541705.1 uncultured Treponema sp. | reverse complement strand
AATTCGTAGTCTGTATAGCGTGGGCTATAGTGAATGAGTCCCATCCGTTTCACCTTTGCATCCAGTGCAATCTTTGCTGCTTGTGTGCATGTCATATGTTTTTTTTCTTCTGCATCGCTCTCCATTCCTTTTTCAAACATTCCTTCGCAAATTAGCAAATCTGAATCCGCCACTTCATCTTTTATTGAAGGAAGATATTTTGTGTCTGTTACAAAGCTAAACTTTCGTCCCTTCCTTTTTTGACCCATAACATCTTCTGGTTTCACTATAGAGCCGTCTTTTGCACTTACCGCCTCCCCGCTTTGCAGGCGAGACCAAAGAGGTCCACAAGGCACACCGAGCGCTGTGGCTTTTTGTGGATTGAACTCTCCCGCCCTCATCTCCTCTTCTAGAGTATAGCCCATGCAAGGTTTTGTGTGTTCTAGCCAAAAAGAGCGAACAGTAAAGTCTGGCTCTTTGTATACTATGCCGGGTTCAGTAATTTCTTTTATAATTATTTCATAATTTATATACATATCCAAAACTCGTCTTGAGCTTTCTATATATTCTTTGATTTTTGGTGGTCCTATTATATATAGAGGCTCATCTCTATCTACTTGCGAGGAAAGCATCAAAAGTCCTGGCAATCCCGTTACGTGGTCTGCATGTGTGTGGCTTATAAAAATGGCTGTAATCTTTTTCCATTTTAAGTTTAGTTTTTTTAGTGCAACCTGAGTGCCCTCTCCACAATCAAACAAAAATAGGTCTCCTTCTCGTCGCAAAAGCACAGAGGTTAGGTGTCTATAAGGCAGGGGCATCATCCCCCCACAGCCTAAAATAAAAGCTTCCATGTTCATAGAAATATATATCCCAAACTATTAAAATAAAAATATCAAAAGATATCCTAATCAAAAAATATATAATAATCAATTATTATATAGAAGAATTAATCCGAAAAGATAAATTACTTAAGTTGTGATAGTAGCTTATTATAAAGTGTTAATTTTTTTGAGGTAAAGATTATGAAAAAATGTGCAGACAAAAGAGAGAGGGGGAATGACTCTTCTATTTTAGACAACATTCCTGCCCTTTCTCCTATTTTAAAAGCTGTTGAACTAAAAAATCGTGTGGCAAAAGTTGGCTTCGATTGGGAAGATGCAAAAGGTGTGCTTTTAAAATTAGACGAAGAAGTTGAAGAGGTAAAAGAGGCAATAGAAAAAGATGATAGAGAAAATATCGAAGAAGAGATAGGAGACGCATTGTTTGTTTTAATTAATTTGGCAGATAAGTTAGGAATAGATCCAGAGATTGCACTAAAAAAAGCAAACGAAAAATTCGAGCGACGTTTTAGAGGAGTGGAAGAAAAAATGAGAGAGGCCGACATTAGGCTAGAAAGATGCAACTTGGAAAAGATGGAGGCTTTTTGGCAAGAGGTGAAGAGCAAAGAATAGAGGGGGGAGGAGTTAATAGGATTCTCTATTTTTATAAAGCCTATAGTCTATGTCTTTTAACACTTCGAGTTCGGCTTCTCTGCGCGTAAGTAGCTTTGTCTCTTCCATACCGGCTCCTAGCGTTTCGTATATAAATGTAAAACTTTTTACAAACTCTAAAAAGTGTTTTTTTGCATGTTCTCTGTAGCATTTATTGTTTAGAAAAAGAGCCCAATATGCAGACTGCATTAGGGTTACCTCTCTTGTCGCATGGTTTAGGGTTCGCACATTTAGAGAGGTTGGAGACTTAAACATATTTGCCATCATGGAAAGTCGCTCTGTAGCCTTCATAATATACCTATACATCCAGTCGCATTCTTCGGTAAAAAGCTCGTCTGCATAGTTAGAGTCTAAAAGCGAAGAATAAAAAGGCTCTACAATGTCGCATTCTTTGCAAGAAGACGCTGCCTCTCTTGGAAAAGCGGTTTCGATGCCGTCTATTGCATCTATCCTTTTAAAAACTTCCTCTAGCCATATAAAACCTTCTCTCCACTTAAAACCTAAAGAATTATGAGGAAGAAACATAATAGAAAAAGGATTTTGCAACCCTGCTTTTTCCTCTACTTCGCCTAAAATCTTTAGGCGAGCTTCGATAAAGGCATGTGCATCGCTTTTTGCTTGGGTTTCTGCAAGCTTCAAATTATATATTTTTCCATTTTTTGCATAATATCTAAAGCCCGTAGTTCTTCTTTCCGCTTGTGGCGAAAAAAGTGGACAGAGATAGTCTCTATTTTGCATACTATAGCCAATATCACTTTTTCTGCTTAAATAAACACTATTTTTTGAAAATGCCTCGTCAGAGAAAAAGAAATCGTAATATGTGTTTGTGTCTGTAGACAATAGCTTAAAAAGACCGTCGGTAAAGGCAGGGGCAAAAACGCCTGTTTTTGGAACTCTTTTTGAAAGAAGAAAAGCACTACCTGCGATTAGGGAATAGTCATATCCATATAGTTTTAGCACTCTATCCATTTCTCTAAAAAAGCCGAGAAGTGGGGGGCAAAATCCAGAGAGTTTTGCGTTCGGAAAGTAAGTTTTATACGAGAGATTGCCAGCTCCTACTTGTGCAGAGACAACATTTGGCACTCTTTTATATACTGGCAAAAATGCAGAGGAGCCACTGGTAGCTAAGAGTTCTATAAACCCATCCTTTTCTAAATTAGCAATATAGGAGAGAATATTGCCATTAACTTCTTCAAATGTGAGCACGTTTTGCTTAATAAATACTACTGTCTGCGCCAATACTTCTAGAGAATCTTCGTCGTCTTTTAGTCTTATTTGCTCTTTTTTAGAAAACTCCATCAATTTTTCTAAATATGCCTTATATCTTTCCATAAGGACATTATTTGAGAGCATATCGCAATATATGGGAGAGAAACATAGAGCAAACTTAAAGTTGATTTCATCTTTTTTTAAGTTTTCGCACATTCTAATTAGTGGCAACAAAACATAAGAAATAGAGTCAAAAAACCTAGTTTCTGCAACTGTGTCTGCATCCAGCGCGCTACTAACAAATATTTCAGTTTCTTCAAGTACAAATATAACTTTTTTCATTTTTTATTAAACCTAATCTTTTATTAAAACACCCTAAAACAGGATGCTAAAAAATAATGAATGTATGTTTTTTTTAGAGCTTTTGACTAATCATTAAAAAGATCCTTAAAATGTGCAAAGTGCCAAAATTTTAAGTACTGCAAACCAGAAAGTCGCATAATATCGCTCATTGCACTCTCTTCTTGCGAAAGATTCTTTTTAATATTCTTTCGTGGTAGGTATATAAAGTTTGACTTTGCAAGAAGCTCAAATCTGCTCTTTGTCCTATAGCAAAGAGCAACTTGAGTTACTTCGTCTTCTAAAGAAGACTGTAAATAGCAACTGCGCTCTTCTTTGCTGACGTCTATGTCATGCCAAGAATAAGGCTCGGCATCTTTTTCAGTTTTAAAGTTCATTACTCTCAAAAAAATATGCACTTGATCTTCATTTTTTAATATTTTCTCTAGTTCTCTCTCGTTTATGTCCCAAAAAGCAAAACACCACATTGGGTCTCTAAGAAGAAGGCGTATCTCAGTCATATTATAGGAGGGAGGCAACTGCTCTATCTCGCCTGTGAGGGGCAACATTTTTAGATCGTTATAAGAAAGATTTTCGAGTTCGGTTTCTAGCTCCAAAAGCTCTTCTATTAGGGACGAGCGTGAAAAATTTGGTGGGACAAAAAGTTCGAGAGAGTTCGCTAAATTAATGAGTTCGCTACTTTCAAGTCTGTTTAGAATTGCTCTACTTATTTTTTGCTTTTTCATCTAGGCGTCTCCCTTTTGTTTCTTAAAAAGATTGTATATGATGAGTAGCGAAAAAGAGATTAGTATCACACTGTCTGCAATATTAAAAGTAGGCCATCTCTCAAGTCCAAAAAGTCCATAGAACTTGACATCAATAAAGTCCACCACACCTTCCATCCTAAAAAACCTATCTATTAAATTGCCAATGCCCCCACCTATGATTGCACAAATTAGCCAGCGTTCAAACTTAGTAAAAGACATCTTAAAGTAGAAAGGCAAAAAGCCTAAAATGACTGAGAGAGGCAAGAGCTTTAATAGTACAAATCTTAGGAGGGGGGCAAAGTCTCTGCCAAAACTAAAGGCAGCCCCTGTGTTGTACACCAATATAATGCGCAAAAAATCTCCAAAAAAAGATGCGATTATGCCCATATCTTCTGCCGTCTTTACTATTGCAAACTTTGTTAGTTGGTCAACTAAAATAACAGCAATAGTGATTGTGAATGGCAAAATATATTCCATCCTTTTTTTCATAAGATATCCCTCGCAAAGCAAATAGATTTTAATACAACCGATTATATAAAATGAAATTAATTTAATCT
>CAUTVN010000131.1:0-4363 GCA_963541705.1 uncultured Treponema sp. | reverse complement strand
GGATATACTCGGCTTTGGAAGTTGCCAATATTTGCGGTGTGGTAAATCAAACTGCGATCAATTGGATACGCAACAACCATCTTAAGGCTTTTGTTACTCCCGGTGGGCAGTATAGGGTTTATCATGACGATTTGGTCTCTTTTATGAAAGAGCGCGGAATGAAAGTGCCAAGAGCTTTGTTCGGAGACGATAAGAGCCTAATCATCGTAGATGATGACGAAGCGTTTAATAATATACTCTTAAAGTTTTTTGAGAAAGAGTTGCCCAATTTTAGTATCTACCAATCTTTTGATGGTTTCGATGCTGGAATGAAGATGATTAAACATAAGCCTTATATTGTGCTTTTAGACATTGATTTACCAGGTGTTTCTGGGAAAGATATTTGTTCAAAGATAAAAGGTGATGTTTCCTATAATAATCCCTCTGTTGTCATTATAACAGGTTTGCAAGAAGATGGAATGGAGGCGGAACTAAAAGAGCGGGGAGCCGATTTGGTATTGAGAAAGCCTATCGATTTTGCTGTTCTTTTGGAACGCATCAACGAATTTTTGCAAATAGAAAATCAAGTAAAGTAGTTGTTGGTGGAGATAGGTTTTCCTATAGAGCTTGAAAAAGCGACAAGACTTATAGTTAAAGCCGGAAAGGCTTTGCAAAGAAAGGGGCTGGTGGAGCGCACATGGGGGAATGTGAGTTTTAGACTAGACGCAGATTTCTTTGCCATAACGCCAAGCGGTGCTTCGTATGAAACCTTGACATCGGAAGATGTCGCTAAGGTTGATTCGCATACGTTTTCATTTAGCGGAAGAAAAAAGCCTTCTTCAGAATTACATCTTCATTCTTTTATATATTCCAACTTTCCGAAGGCTGAGTGTGTATTGCATACACATCAAAAATGGGCTTCTATATTAAGTCTGTTCCCCAAAGAAGATAGTAGCAAAGTTGGAGTTCCAAAACATTTTCAAAACATATTTGGTACCCTCTTACAGGTTTCTCAATATGCCGAGGCAGGTACTGAGGAAATCGCCAATGGTGTTATTCTGGCTATAAAAGAAGCATCTAAAGTAGACTTAAAGAAGATAGAACAAGATGTGGTTTTGATGGCGGGGCATGGTGTTGTCTCTTTTGCAAAAAGCTTAAATGATGCTTTTTTTCTAGTAGAAACATTGGAAAATGTTTCAAAAACTATAATTACAAGACAAATTAATAAATATATAGATGCCCCCTTAAATTTAAATTGCAAACCGCTAATAAACCATTACCCTTTTCCTTCTATTCCATTTGAGAAAAATTCCTCTGTTTTCGACATTGATAGGGCATTTTTTGATAGGCTGGAATGGCTTTCTCAAAACACGCAATATCATATTGCTCTATCTAATTCAAAACCTCTTCTTTATACTATCGATTTACTTTTTAATCAAAACATATCTGAAGTGTCCCCTTATTTTGATGATGTTGCTCAGATAGCAGGCGCTTTTTTCAAACGTATGACCAAAAAAGAATTCGAGGAAAGTTCTCTTCCCACTTTTGACTCATTGTTAAAATCTTCAAAAATTATTTTAGTAGAAGACTTAGGAGCATTGTGTTTTTCAGAAGAAAAAGCAGAACTTATTTATATGGCAAATCTTTTTGAAAAAAATGTGTATGCTTTTCTTTTGGCGATGTATAATGAAAATATCAAACCGATAGAATTAAGCCACGCCAGCTCTCTTCATTCTTCTTATTTGAAAGGCTATTCACTTCTTAAAAATTAATGAGATATATTTTGTCGCAGTTGTGGCAATTTATCAAAACCCAGCGCCGTTACCGCTTCTTCATAAGTCTGTTTTGCCAAAATGCCTTGCAAAATTATATTGGAAGCATATGGTGCCCACCACTCCCATTTGTTTCTAGCTTCAATGATCACAGCCACTACCACCATATCTTCAACTTTTGCGTCGTAAGGTCCATAGCTTAGCATCCAAGAATGCCACCTATCACTCATGCCAACTTCTGCTGTTCCTGTCTTTCCTGCCAGCTTGAAATATGGGTTGTTCATAGGCCCCCTCGCTTCCCCCTCTGTAATAACAGCTCGCATGGCTTCTCTAACTTGTGCAAAAACTTTTGGAGGGATATTTTCCTGTCTTAAAATTTCAGGTTCAACTTCTTTTATAACCTCTGCAGTAGATGGGTCTACCACTTTTTTTAGAAGGTGTGGCTTATAAATTGTTCCATTATTAACAACCATACAACCAATATTTGCAACCTGCAAAGGAGACGCTAGCATAAAGCCCTGCCCTATCGAGATGTTCATTGTGTCTCCGTGCGACCATTTTTCGTGTCTCGTGCGCTCTTTCCACGCTTGGCTTGGCACAAAACCTTGTGTTTGGCTTGGCAAATCTATTTCTGCAGATGAGCCAAAACCAAAACGCTTTGCATATTCCAAAATCTTATCTACACCCAGATAGTCTCTGCAAACAACCCAAAAATATACATCGCAAGAATGAACCAAACCTTCTTTTAAGTTTAGATGTCCATGACCTGGCTTTCGTATATGGCACCTAAAAATGCGATCGCCATATTTAATTTCGCCTGGACACTCTACTTTTTTATTTGTAGGAAATACCTTTTCGTTAATAATTGCCGTGCTCATAATCACCTTAAAGGTAGAAGCTGGAGGATAGCGAGCATTAACCACTCTATTTAAGAGTGGGTCTCTATCGTCTATCAACAAGCTCCTATAAGATGAGCCTTCAATAAAGGAATTTTGATTGAAATATGGGTAGGACATCATAGCCAAAACTTCACCAGTGTGAGGTTTTAGCACAACAGCCGCTCCGATACGCTCGCCAACTGCCTTTTGGGCTAGAAGTTGAATGGAACTATCTATTGTTAAAACTAGATTTTTTCCCATCTTAGGTACTTGGATTTTTTGTTTATTCTCTATATATCTACCGGAGGCATCGACAGTGCGGTAGACCATACCGTCTTCTCCACGCAAGAGCTCGTCGTATTGCTTTTCGATTCCAGCTTTGCCAATAAGTGCATTGGAGCTATAGCCTTTGTTGTAGAGAATTTTAGACTCTTCTGCAGTAATGTCTCCTACATATCCTGTAATATGCGAAAAAGACTCTGTTTCGATATAATTTCTAACTGGTTTGCTACGCCAAGAAACGCCGGTCATATCGTTGATTCTTTCTGCTAACTTAACAATTTTTTCATATGGAACATTGGAGGCTACCTCTATTGTTCTAAAATCGTTTTTGACAGACGTCGGGAGCTTTTTTTCTAGTTGTGAGACAGGCATTTCTAGTATTTGGGAAAGAGTGTGAATGATAGTTGAAAACTTATCTTTTTGTATTTCTGCAGGGATTACTTCTACGGCAAAAGAATCAGCATTTAACACCAACGGATTAATTCCTGTTCTATCGTAAATTTCTCCACGTTGCGACGGCAATCGGGTAACTTTTTGCGATATGTTTTTTGCTTGGTTCCCAAATTGAGCACCATGTATAATTTGTAAGGAAAAAAGATAAAAAATATAGCACGCCATTACAAGAAAAATAAAAATTGCCAAAATATAAAGTCGCAACTGTAACGAACCAAAGTTTTCTTCGCTCATAAATTGCTCACAGATTTAAAAATTTTTGGGAAACGATTTAGTATAAGAAAAAGAATGGGTGCAAAAATTAAGTTGATTAACAGCTCAATCCAAAAGGGACTTTCGTAAAAACTATACACTTTAACAGCAGAACCAAAAAGAAAATGCAGGAAGAAAATTAAAAACGCTTTAGTAAAAGTAGCCAGCAAAGTTAGAACCAATGAAAACAAAATATGGTTTAGGTTATATCTGCCATAAAGTTGCCCTAAAAAAAATGCTACAAAAGTAAAGATAAACGAAGAAGAGCCAAGCGGAGATATAGACATAAAGTCTAATAAAAGCCCTGAGATAAAACCTAAAATCATTGCAAAACGTGGTCCATTATTGATAGCAACAAATACAATATAAACCAAAGTAAAGTCTGCAGTAATTAAAAAAAACGGAATATGGGAAAAGACGGCAGTCTGAATAAGAATTAAACACGCTATAAGAATGCTAGATGCAATAACGACTTTTTTCATAGCGACTCCTATTCTTTTTCTTCGTCTTTTTCACTATTGTTTTGTGATATATCTAATACAAAAACATATTCGAGAGTGGCGAAATTGATTATAGGTTCCACAAAAAGTTCTAGTGAAGTTTCATAATCGTGTACAGCTACCTTAGAAATATAACCGACAGGAATGTTCTTTGGAAAAATAGAGGAGTCATCGAGCCCGCTGCTCATAACTCGGTCTCCCACTTTGATTTCATCCTTATCAATAGACAACCCCTGTTTCCACTGGT
>CAUTVN010000130.1:0-4376 GCA_963541705.1 uncultured Treponema sp. | reverse complement strand
GTTCTGGGCTTATGGGCGTGCCCATAACCTTCCTCGATAAATATTGCCCAGAGCAATTTGAAATTGTAGGTCTTGATAGGTATATACCCGACAACCCAAGATATGGACACAGATTCACTATTGCAGGAAAAGAAACATATGCCAGAATCATTATAAAACACAAAAAAGATATGAACACAACCCGTGAGATCAAAGTATAAACAATGTCGTGTTTTATAATAAGTGGTTGAAAATAATAGCCTTTTCCAAAACTAACAAAAGTTTTTAGACAATGACAGCTTTTATTTTTGATAGATATTTATCTCTCACAATCTCATCGGAAAATCTCTTCTTCGCTATGTCTTGAGAAGCTAGCCCCATTTGCATACGTTTGTGCTCATCTAGTTTTAAAAAAGCTTCAATCTTTTCAACTAAATCATTTAAGTCGCCTTTTTTTACAAGAAATCCATTCACTCCATCAACGCAAGGTTCGCGTGTGCCAACACTGTCTGTCGCAATAATTGGTTTTGCCATCGCAACACCTTCCAGCAAACAACGCGGAACGCCCTCTCTATAATATGAAGGAAAGACGAGACAGTCTGTGTGCTCGTGCAAAAAGAGGCGCACATCGCTTATTTTTCCGTGATATTTTATTTGTTCATTTTTACAGGCTTCTTCTAGTTCTTCTTCAGAAATGAAGTCGGAATCGCCTTTAGATGTGCCCCCTGCAATGTTGAAAATGCACTCCTTATGTGTTTTACATATGATATTGGCAGCTTCAATAAAAAGCCTGACTCCTTTGCTAATCACCAGGCGACCAATATAGGAAAATTCGACAACACCCTTTTCCTCTTTTTTAGGCAACAACGAAGGATTAAAAAAAGACAGGTCGACTCCAGAACCTGGCAATACATCGCACGCACTTTCATCGTGGACTATTTTTTTTTCTATAAAAAGCTTTTTGTCATCTTTATTTTGAAAAAATGTGAAGTGTTTATCACCGCAAAATGAATGTCTATATAGGAGGCAAACTATCTTTTGCAAAAGCGAGTCTTTTTCAAAAATGGTGCCGAGACCGGTAACATTCGCAACAAATGGAATATTCAGTCTTTTTGCGACAAAACCACAATATATGTTTGGCTTTATGTGGAAACTTAAAATAATATCCGGCTGTAGTTTTTTGCATATGTTTCTATATGAAAAATATAACTTTAAGTCTTTTAGAGGGTTTTTTGAACGTGGGGAAAAACTTAAGAAAAAACTGGTTATTCCAATATCTTCTAAAATTTGAAGATCAGCCTCTTTTATGTTAGAAGCGATATAAATAGATGATCCTAAATCGCGACAAGCCTCAAGCAACTTTCTCCTTGCCAAAATTTCAAGAGAAGTATTGGCAACAACTAAAATCTTCATAAATAAACCTTTTCTTTAAGACATGAGGCAAATAAGTTTAGAAAAAATGAGAGGAACTAAAGTGAAAAATTCACTTTTTCTAGCAGTTTTTCCAATTTGCTAGACTCATAAAGCTCCAGAGGTCTATTTGCAGCAAACTCGAGCGCTTCTTTTGAAAAAGAAGACGAAGTAACCACAAATGCCTTAAACATATTCTGTTTTTTCATCCCTTCGTGCACATTTCGCAAATAATCTTCTTTTACGACTTCGTTATCGCGCAAATATAAAAACAGCTGGGGCTTTTTTCTCGCATTCAACCATTTCTCTGTTCCTTTTTCCACACCAAAAATTGAACAGCCATTTTTTGTATCTCTTGCAGCTTGCACACTAGAATTGAAACATTGCTCCGTAACAGCCTTCGCAAGTCGCAAAAAGTCTTCTTTGCTAAAGGTGAGGTAGTCTTTCATATGATCGTTTGTTCGCACGTCTTTATATTCTTCTAGTTTTGCTTTAACATCTCTAAATCTTGGGTTGATTGCTTCAATCTTCTTCCATTCTTCTATAGCTTTATCCAAATCTCTTTTCTTTTCGTAACAACTGGCAAGAAGATATGACGCTGTTAAGGCTTCTGTAGACTTAGGCTCTAGCGCAGACTTAGACGCTCTGGTAAATTCAAATATAGACTTTTCTAGGTTGTTATCTTCCATATATGTCAGCCCACGCTCTAGAAAACACTTCGTTCGTAGCGCTTTGTCTCTAGCTGCTTTTTCAAAGGAAGCCAAAGCTGGCGCATAGTCTTTTTTTGCACGAAGAATACGCCCGTGGTTATACAAAACTTCGTTGTTTGATGGGTCAAGTTTTAGTGCACGAGAGATTGCTTTTTCTGCCTCTCCCACCTGGTTTGCCTGATACAATAGGTAGCCCAACCTTGCATAAGCAGAAATATATTTGGAATCGCATTCTATTGCCTTTTGGTAGTTTGCAATTGCAACATCAGTCCTACCTCTCTCTTCGTGAATCTTTCCAACTTCATAGTGGTAGTTAGGATTGCGCTCGTCCAATTTTATTAGCAGAACATACTCTTCCAATGCTGCATCTGACATTCCAGACTTTGTATATAAGTTGGCTAAAGTCAGCCTAAATTCAATCTCCATTGCCTTTGTAGGAAAAATGCCTGCTTTATTGATTTTAGTAAACTCTGTCATTGCAAGATCGGTTTTGCCATCTAAAAGATACGCTTTCCCTAATAAATAGCGAAGACGAGTATCGTTTTCGTTTTTTGCCAACAACTTTTTGGTTAGTTTTATGGCTATAGAATATTTACCCATTGCTATATTCTTTTCTATTGCCGAAAACTTTTTTGGAGACGCAATCGATTTGATTATAAAAACTAAAAGTAGCAAAACTATTATGCTAAAAATTACGATATATATGTATACTTCTGGCATAGGATATATGTTATATGTTTTAACACTTATTGTCAAATACGAAAAGAGGAAAAAAAATGAGAAAAAAAGGGATTAATATTAAAAAAGAAATGTTGTTTATATTTTTTGCCATTTCACCGTTTTTTGTTATATATTCGAATCCATCTTTTAAAGAAGGTTTGGCATTTTTGCAGTCGGATATGGCAGAAAAAGCTTCTCTTTGTTTTATAGATGCATTAAAAGATGAAGACTATCCAAAAGATATCTACCTGTATTTGGGTCTTTCATACCTAAAGCGAGGGCTATATAGCCAAGCCATAGACGCTTTTGCGCGCGGAAAAGGTCTAGACGAAGGAAACTTTCATCTTTATGCTTTCAATATAGGCAATGCTTTTTTTGCTCAAAATAGATTTTATGATGCAGAAATTTCTTATAACGAAGCAATTTCTTCCACCAATCCATATGCTCCAGCTCTATTAAATAGGGCAAATTCAAGAATGAAAATACAAAAGTATCATCTAGCTTTGGTGGACTATAAAGAGTATTTGCGTCTTTGCCCAGACGACGCGCAAAAAGAAGAACTAAAAAGGATGATAGAACTGTTAGAAAAGATGAAAATGGAAGAAGAATCGACAAAAGAAGCTATTTTGGCAGAAGCTATGCGTAGAGCAGAGGAATCTATGAGGCAACAACAAGAAGAAAGAGAAAAAAGGCTCTTGGAAGAAATCAATTCTAGTCTTCCTACTGCCGATAGTGCTAAATCAGTTTCGTCTGGAACAGAAGAAACGATCGACTACGAGGAGGATAGCGACCTTGACTAAACTTAAAAAATTCACAATTGGTGTTGTTGTAGGAGTGCTTCTATCGCTCCTTGTTGTAGGCACGGGCGTTTTTTTGCTTTCTAAGAACAAGAAAGAAAGTAGCTCTATTGCTTTGAACTTAGACGGAAAAGGTGTTATATCAAAAAACGAAAGTAGTGACCAACATCAAAATGGAAGTCGAGATATTGATAATCTTTCTTTTCAAGATGGAACAAGTAGTGGAGATGACAAGACGAACGGTTGGGGGGAAGATTCATTTAATTCCGATTCCTCTCTGTCAAAAGACAACGACGGGCAGTCTTCTAAAGATGGTCGTTCTACCGATGGCAATTCTGTTAGTTCAACCTCAAGAGACAACTCTTCCTTATCTACGAGAGAAGAAAATCAAGACGAAGGCTCAAGCACAAAAGAGACTACGTCTAATAGAAAAGAGCAAAATGAGGAGGAATCTTCCAACTTTACTAAAGAGCGTGGTGATGCTTCATGGAAAGAAATTGTAGAAAATGAAGACAAACAAAAAAATGAAAAAAAGCAAAGAGAAGAGATGCTTGCAAAAGAAGCTGAAGAGAGACGAATTCAAGAAGAAAAACGCATTGAGGAAGAGATGGCAAAAGCTAGAGCAGAAAGTGAAAGATTAGCAGAAGAAGCTCGTCAAAAGGCTGAAAAAGAAAAAAAAGAGCGAGAAGAGCTGGCAAAGAAAAAAGCTGAAAGTGAGAGATTGGCTAGAGAAGAAGCCGCTCGTCAAAAAGCCGAAAAA
>CAUTVN010000129.1:0-4456 GCA_963541705.1 uncultured Treponema sp. | reverse complement strand
GTGCATCAGCTTCTTCACGCGCCCCACTCGCCCGATCCTTCCAGTTCAGTACAAATTGAGACGCTTTTAGTTTTATTTCGTTTAGGTGTAGGGGCATGAATAAAACTCACTCCAAAGATTAAAAACCACGCGGAGCCTTAGCCGGGTCTATAGGTTTGTTGTTTTCATAAACTAAAAAGTATAGCCTTGCGTTTCCAGAAAAAGCTTCAGAGCCAATTTTGCCTATACTATCGTTTAGCGAAAGTAACTGGTTCGGTTTTACATCAATTCTATCCAGCCCCCCATAAACATAAATGTGTTGGGTTGGAGACTGCACAAAAACCACGTTGCCATAGCCACGTTGTACCCCTGTAGAGATTACTTTTCCAGATGTAATGCTTTTTACGCTCGCTCCCTTGTTAGACTCTATAACCAGTCCTTTCACTTTGCCGTCTAAATAGAAAGTCTTCTTTGCAGGCACTGGCCACAAAAGAGCGGTAGAAGCTGTTTTTGTAGAATAATTACGCGGATCAGCCAAAGGCTGATAGTCTGTTGGAACGGACGGTGTGCCCCCCATCTTGTCATTTTTTGGCTCCACCTTTGTTTTAGTCTTTGCTCCTACATCATTTTTTGCAAGTTTGGGAGAGTTCGACGCTTCCAAGTTTTCTGGTAGCAACAAGATATCTCCTACTTTTATTTTGCTAAATTCATTTAGCTCATTCAAGCTCATAAGCTCAAACGGAGAGACATTCAATTTTCTCGCAATGCCATAAATCGTATCTCCGTCTTTTACAACATAGTTAGTAGGAATAAATATTTTAGCGCCGACTTTTAGCTTTGATACATCTTCTATATTGTTACAAGCTTTTAATACTTCTAAATTAATTTTATATTTTTTGCTAATGCTATACAGGGTCTCTCCATCTTGCAATATATGAAAAGAATCTGCAAAACACAAGAGAGAAGAAAAATAGAAAAACACAATAATAAACTTAGCACGCACAAAAAATCCCTCACTATCTCTATGCTCCCCCACTTTTTATAATAAAACAACTTAAATCTAGTTCCGTCTAAAATTCCTAAAAAATTTTTCTACACAAAGCCCATTAATTTGCTTTCCTATAGGATAGGCTTCGATTATACCATCCCGACCTTTTTTAAGTTGAGACGAGGTAATACCAAAACGTATGGAGCTTTCTGCTTCAACAAACGCCGCTATATGGTCTGCTAAACGAATTAGACGCCCATCACACGGTCTGTTACGAGCATATTTAGAGCCTAATTCTTCATAATTTTCTACTAATACAACCTCTCCTCCTACCATTGCCCTATTTTCAAATTCGTCTTGAATATAGTATAAAACTTCGTCTCTATAGCTTTCGTCAACCAGTGGCAAAAGCTCCTCCCTTACCACCTTTTCCTCAATTTCTTTTACAACCTTCGGCAAGCTGTCTGTGGCGGTTTTTACAGGAGAGATGATATCTCGCGTCGCCGCCTCTGGAAAATCATGAAAGAGTCCACAAAAAAAGTTTGTGTAAAGCCGATCTTTAGGCAAGTTTAAGTCGTAGCACATAAGAAGAGATAGAAGCGCTACATAATAAGAATGCGAAAGAACCGAAGTATGAGGCACCCTAGGAGTTTGGTTCCACCTAATTTGAAAGCGAAGCTTTTCTATTTCGGTAATTAGTTTATAGGGCGCATCTTTTTGCAAAAACAACTTTACACCGTCTAAATGCACTCCCTTCCAAATATCTTTTTCTATGCTTTTCATAATTTTCTCAAGCCTAAATGGCTCGTTGCAAGGAGAAAGCATCTCAAGCTCTCTAAAAGACGTTGCCTGGTGAGACGCAAACAATATTTCATCTTCTTTTGTTTGTGTGCACTCTTCTTTAAAAAGATAGTCGTGAAAGTTAGAAACAAATTCCTCATTGTCTATCAAAGAACTATATTTGTCAAAAATCCATTTTTTAATGTCTTTATATTCTTCCTTATAGGATGTGCGAATTAGATATTGAATTGGAGCTTTTATGTCGGATAGGGCAATTTTTTGCAAAAGCGCAAAAACAGAATGAGTGATAATCCTATCCCAACAAATCTTTTCTTTTTTTTTCTCTTCGTATTTTCCTATTATAAAAGAGAGGAACATCTTCTCTGCCGCATGGTCCATCTCAATCGGACGGAAAGGACGCACAAGATCGTTCCACCTCTCTATAGAAAACGCTTCAAAGAGTTTTAATGACAACTTATCGTCCAACATCTACTATCTTTTTCCTTTGTTTTTGCTCTGTTTCTCTGCAATTTTGTTCCATATCTTAAGTTTTGTTTTAACATCTTCAGCATCTCTATCTTCGCCTAAAATAACGTGGATTCTCCTCAGTGCAGAGAGATATTTAGTGGCAGTCTTTACATCTTCTATATTGTTGGTTGCCACCTCATATTTTCTTCTATACTCTTCTGCAGAGTTTGAAAGTAGAGTTTTTACAAGTCGTAAGTGATATATTACATCGTCGTAGTTTTCATCTCTTGGGTCTAAGGCTACTTTTGAGGCAAATTTTAAGTCTACAATATTTTTGGCAACCGTTGCATAGCGCCCCATAATCTCTGCAAAAGACCATTTCCACTTTGTGTTTGTTCCATAAGCTTCTATCACCATCCAAATAGCAAAACCAATTTTTCTAATCAAATAATACCTTTGCTTTTGTGTGATAGTGGCAATGGTGTTCACTTTCTCTTCATACTCCGAATAGGAGGCGTCAATATAGTCGCTGACAATTTCTTCCAAATATATAATTACTTTATAGAGTGTTTTTCTAGCCTCATTTAGCATAGTTTCATTTTTGCTACCTAAGTATTGAATAGAAATCTTATGCTTTGCCAAATATGCTGTTACTAAAAAAATCATCTCGTCAACTAAAACAAGCCTTTTATAAGACGCTCCAGTCCCATCCTTTTTTAAGAGAGAAAGAATATGCTCTTCTCTAAGTAAAATACCGCTAATAATCTCGTCATATTCTTTTGCTTTTGCTTCGTGCGCAGCCTTCATTTTTTCTTTTTCTTCTTCTATCATAAATCACTCCACTAAAACAGTCTAAAATCCTATCCAAAAGGCAGAAATATATCACTTAGAAGTTGTTTTTCGCATTTTTTTCCAGCAATTCTTTGGCGTGAATAAAAGACGCCCGGCTTATCTCGCTTCCAGAAAGCATTCTTGCCACTTCTTCTACCCTCTCTTCTGAGTGAACAGCACAAGCTTGGGTAAAAGTTTTTCCATCTTTTGAATATTTTTCCACTCTTATATGGTTATCGGCAGAAGATGCTATAATTGCAAGGTGGGTGATTAAAAGAATTTGTTTTTTATCAGAAAGTTTTTTTATGTGGCGGGCAACGCTCAAAGCTACCTCTCCGCCAATGCCTACATCTATTTCGTCAAATATAAGCGTTTCAACCTCGTCGCTAGAGGCTAGGACTGTTTTTAAGGCTAACATGACGCGAGAGAGCTCGCCTCCCGATGCAATCTTTGCCAAAGGTTTTAGCTCTTCGCCTTCGTTTGCGCTAATTAAAAATTCAACTTCGTCAAAACCAAAAGGACTGGTCTCTAAACGTCCCTCTTTTTCTTCCTTTGTAGAGACAGAAACTAAAAAGCGAACAGACTTCATACCAAGCGTTTTTAAAACCTCTTCAACTTTTTTTTGCAATATCTCTTTATATTGAAGCCTTTTTTTTGTAATCTCTCTGCCCAATTTTAATATATCGGACTCTAGTCCTACTATTTTTTTTTCAAGACTCGCCATTTCCTCATCATCAGAAATTAGATGTTGCAAGTCTTTTTTTGCCTTTTTATAGTATAGAAGCACGTCTGTTATAGAAGGGCCGTATTTCTTTTCTAGATGCGAAATTAAAGATAGGCGCTCTTGGATTTCGTCTAGCCTTTCAGCTGAAAAATCTAGGTTGGAATAGTATGAAAGTAGACTCTCCCTAACATCTTCTGCCTCGTAAAAAACATCTTCTAGCCTTTTGGCATAGTCGCTGAGTGAGGAGTCTATACTTCCTGCCTCATTTAGGTGTTTGTAAGCTTTTCGCAATGTGTATAGACCTCCATCTTCTTCTTTGAGAAGCTCTATAGTATCTTTTAGATTTTCTACTAGTTTTTCAAATTTTAACAGTTTGTTTTTTTCCTCTTCTAGCCTCTCCCTCTCTCCTACCTCCAAACCCGCCTCTTCTATTTCCTCAGCAGCAAATTGCAATATTTCACGCTTGTTTTCTCTCTCTCTTTTGTTTTCCAAAATATTTGTATATTCTTCTCTCAAAGATGCCAAAGATGCATATAGTTTGGTAAAATGAGAGACGTCGTCTTCTATCCCTGCAAAACCGTCTAAAAATCTTCTCTGTTCGCTACTCTTCAATAACGACTGATGATCGTGCTGACCGTGAATATCTATTAAAAATGATGTAAACTCTTGCAACTCTGCTCTTGAAA
>CAUTVN010000128.1:0-4470 GCA_963541705.1 uncultured Treponema sp. | reverse complement strand
ACTTAATCGACTTTGTATTAAAGCCCTTATTTATTGGTTTTTTAATTTTTTTTTGTCCTTCTACCATAAAAGACATCCCCCCTAGACAATATAAAATATTTAAAATTTACAAAACAAACTAACACTTTTTGTCGCAATTGATTAACGCACCCTATTCTTCTATACAATAGCTTTCTAATTTTCTATATAGAGTGCGTCGCCCCATTTTTAGAATGTTAGACGTTTTTTGTTTGTTGCCACCTGTGCTTTGCAATGTTTCTAAAATAATTTGTTTTTCTGCTTCTTGCATAGTAGAGCCTATGGGCACCTTTATAAAAGACGATGAAGTTTGATTTTTTATCTTTTCGGGCAAATCGTCAAAATGTAAAATATCATCATCGCTCATAACAAGGGCGCTTTCTATGCAGTTTCGCATTTCTCTAATATTTCCAGGCCAAGAATAGTTATAAATTGCGCTCCGAGCCCTCTCCTCCACACCTGAGATTTCCCTTCCATTTTCTTTTGCAATTTCTTTTATAAAATGAGATGCTAAAAGAGGAATATCCTCTCTTCTCTCTCTCAACGGAGGAATAAAAATATGCACAACATTGAGCCTATAATAAAGGTCTTCTCTAAAACGTCCCGCTTTTATCTCGTCTTCTAATACTTTGTTTGTTGCAGCTATTAGGCGCACATCCACACTAATAGGGGTGCCCCCCCCAACTCTTTCAATTTCTTTTTCTTGCAATACACGGAGGAGTTTTATTTGAATATTTTGATTTATCTCTCCAATTTCGTCTAAAAAAATGGAGCCATTGTTTGCCAGTTCAAATCTGCCTTTTTTTCTCTCTATAGCCCCTGTAAAAGCGCCTTTTTCGTGTCCGAAAAGCTCAGATTCGAGTAAGCTCTCTGCCAACGCTGCACAGTGCACTTTAACAAAAGGCTGCCCTCTGCGCTCCGACATATTGTGAATTGCGTTTGCAATAAGCTCTTTTCCCACTCCGCTTTCCCCTGTGATCAACACACTAGCTTTTGTAGGAGCCACTTTTTTCACCTCGTTAAATACCTTATTTATAGCAGCACTTTTTCCTATTATATTGTTTAAAGAGGTGTTATATTCAAGCTGGCTTTCTAAGTCTTTTTTTTGCAGAGTAAGCCGCCTTCTCTCCAAAGCTCTTTTTATTAGGCGAAATAGACGGTCAAGGTCTAGTGGCTTTGTTAAAAAGTCGTACGCTCCAACTCTCATCGCCTCCACAGCAGACTCAACACTGCCGTGCCCTGTAAGGACAATTACTGGGATGGAAGGTTGCTCCCTAACCACTTTTTTTAAGATCTCTTCTCCCGAAACATGTGGCAATCGAAGGTCTGTTATAATTAAGTCAACATCTTCATAGAGGGACATTTCAAGGCCACGTCTTCCGTCTTCAGCCTCCAAAACACAATAGCCTTCGTCTTCCAAAGCCATTTTGAGTCCTTCGCGAATGTTTTTCTCATCATCAATTACTAAAATATTAAACTTCATCTGTTCCTATAAGTGCAAAAAATATCTTAAAACTTAAACCTATCACCACACGAAAGCAAAAGCCGCTCGCCACTCTTACGCACTGGCAACAACACCTTAAAAACGCTCCCTTTTCCTACTTGCGACGAGACTACTATATCTCCACCCGATTCTTTTATAACCTTATAAGTTAGCGGTAGTCCCAGCCCCGAGCCTTCTGCCTTTGTTGTGAAATAGGGTTCAAAAATCTTATTAATCAGTCGTTTTTCAATGCCACAGCCTGTATCGCAAACTTCTACAACAATCTTATCATCTTCAAAATAGCTTTTAATTTCTATTATACCCCCACAGTCTTTCATCGCATGCTGTGCATTTAAGATTAAGTTCATAAAAGCCTGACGAATAAACCGCTCATCTCCTTGCAAAGGGGGCAACTCATCTTCAAAACTAGTTTTAATTTCTACATTATAAAAGGTTACATCTGCAGAAAAAGTTTCAACTAAAGATGATAAAATTTTATTTATTTCTAGAGTATTGTTTTCAAATTTGATAGGACGCACTGCAAACAAAAAATCTACAATAATTTTGTTTAATCTCTCTATTTCTTCCTTAACTACGTCCAGGTGTTTTTTTATTTTTTCGTCTTTGGGCAAGCCAAGATTCTTCAAAGATTTTTCTAGAAGTTGCACATGAATGCTAATTGCGGCAAGCGGGTTTTTAATTTCGTGCGAAATGGAGGCTGCAGCTGTTGCAAGACGTGCCAAATTTTCGAGGCGTTGAGTTTTTATTTCTGCCATTTTTCTCTCTGTTATATCCGAAACTATAATGACAGTGCCTATAATTTTTTTGCCTTTCACCAAAGGAAGAATAGAAATAGCAATATACCTGTCCTCTTCACTTCCTAAAAGCAAAAATTCCTTTGCTTTGCACTTTTCTTCCATCTCTATTGCTCTGTGCACAAAGCTATTTATGGCAGAATCTAAAAAAATGTCATCTATAGTTTTTGCTTTTTTTAGCGATGTTTGCAAGATTAGAGGCAAACTTTTGTTAATTTTGCTCACCTCATTTTTGTCGTCCAAAATAGCAATGCCGTCGCTTGTGGAGTCTACCATAGCGTCTAAAATAGAATATTCATTATATAGATTTTGCACTAGAGAGCGCAAAGCTTCGTCATTCATTTTGCAAGCTTTTTTAAAAGCTTTGTTGATAAAACTATTCATTTACATACTCGCATATCTAATTTTTTCATATATCTTTGGAATGTTTCCTATATTGATATTATAGTCTCTAAAAGTTCTTCCATCACATTTTGAACTTGCATATTAAATCTCTCAACTTTTATTCTAGCCTCTTCTATAGCCCGAGTGGCGACTTTGTATGCCTTTATTTCTTGTATGGAAGGGGAGGCAGAAATAGTTATTGTTCGCAAGACATTGACCAACTCTTTAAGAAAAAGTGTGTATATTGTTCGAGGCTTAAACTTGTTAAGAGACGAGACTATATAAGATATATTAGTCTTTCCTTTTGCCTCTTCGCTGAAGGAAGAAAGGCTCTCTCTTAAAAGAGCAAAAGATGAGCTTTTAGCTCTTTTGCTAAAAGACGCACAAATCCAAAATAGACGAGCTGCCTCTCTAATTGCATTATAGTTGACTGAGAGATAGCGGTAGAAGAAAGATGACAAAAGAGAAAAAGAGCTATCTTCTTCTGGCAAGTCTTTTTGTGCAAAAACTCTTCTTAGCACACTCTCTTCTTCTTTTGCCTCTCTTTTTTGCAATTCGTAGACACGAGTGCGCGAAAGAATTGTTGGCATAATTGCATTTTTGTTTTGTGTAGTTAAAATAAAATTGGCATAGGATGGGGGCTCTTCGAGTGTTTTTAAAAGCGCATTGCGAGCTCCTTCTTGCATTGCATCTGCGCCTTCGATAATCAAGACTTTGCGCTTGTTGCTAGCTTTTAAGTGAACCCAAGAGATTGCCGCCCTAACTTGTGCAATCGGAATTGCCTCTTGCATACATTCATCTTGTAATTTTTCGCATTTTTTTTCTAAATTTGAAACAAGCGTTTTCAGTTTTTTATCATCAAACGTTTCTATATTTTGTGGCTTTAACTCACTCAATGCCTCTTCTATGTCGGGCAAAATAGTGGCTGCTTTTATGAAGGTGGCGTCTTGAGAGTCGAATAGGTTTTGGTCAAAACGGCAGGTCAGCTTTCTAACAGAGCGCAAAAAAAGATAATAACTTTGAAGATTTTTATTCTTTAATAAAACATCCTTTGCAGCCCTAATTTCTAAGATACCCTCCTTTCTGCCAAATAGGAGAATATCGGGTTGCGTGATAGACCTGTTTTCTCTACAAGAGGGACAGTCGCAATTCCACTCTCCTTTTTTTTGGCATGTAAGAGCTCTGGCAATTTCTAAAGCGAGGGTGAGTTTTCCTGAAAATGAGGAGCCGGCTATTAAAATGCTCGGAGGCAGGCTGGCGGTTGTAATTTCACTTTTTAAAGAAGATATAATTTTTTTATGACCTATTACGTTTTCAAACATTTTTATACTTTGGAATTATCCTCTATTTGTGTTTTTCCTAAGTTCAAGCAAAAACTTTTTTCTTAAGTTGCATATATATAATTTTGCTGATATTCTGGCTGAATAGGAAGCTTTCCCGAAAAACCGTAAAATCCTTTTACTTCATATTAGTTATACGAAAAACATTCACACAATTCGCCTATTGTGATGTTACTTATTTAAAGTCGTCTCCATCTACTCACATATCTTTTCAAAATTATATTCTGAAATTCAACTTTTTGTTTTATAGCTCTTTTATTTCTGCAATACTCAGCCCAGTCATTCTCGCTATTAGGTCGAATGGAAAACCCTCCCTCTTCATATTACGTGCGAATTCATATCTACTTTCTTTTATTCCTTCCATTCTACCTTCTCTCTTTCCTTCCATTCTACCTCTTTTCTCACCCTCTATCCTACCTCTTTTCTCTCC
>CAUTVN010000127.1:0-4582 GCA_963541705.1 uncultured Treponema sp. | reverse complement strand
TAAATTCTTAAAAGTATAATTTATGCAAGGTATTAGCAGAGACTTACTCAACAACGTAGAAACCGTAGTATTCCCGCAGCCAGATTTTCCAGAAATTGCTATGCGTAGACTTTTCTGTTTTATAGTATATTCCCTTTCCATTTTTACTTATTACTCCACATTTTTTACTTGCTCTCTAATATCTTCTACAGCCGTTTTTATTGCAATGACAGAAGGAGTCATTTATTTCATTTACTGTTTTGCACCTATTGTATTTGCCTCTCTAATAATTTCTTGGCAAATAAAGTCCAATCTTCGCCCAACAGCACCATCTTTAGCCAATTCTTCTTCTAAAAGAGATATATGACTTTCTAGTCTTACAATCTCTTCGTTTATTGTAAAGCGAACCAAAAGAGCTGCCACCTCCTGCATTGCACGCCCTTCATCAGCATCTTCACCCAAAACCTCAAAAAAACGCCTTTTAACAATTTCTTTAAAACACTCATCCATTTGCACTGAATATTTCTTTATTTTCCCTACTTCATCCTTGATCAAATTTGTATGAGATATCATATCTTTGAGTAACGAATCGCCTTCAATCAGCTTAGCCTTATCATATTCTTTGAAACAGCGCTCAAATACATTAAATAACTTCTTTTTCCAAGCCTCAATATCTGTATCTAAATCTTGTTTCACCACCCCAGACTGCTTTAGTAAAAGCTCCATTCCAACATCACAATTTACTTTAAGCTCTGTTGCAAGCTCATTTAGCTCTTTCATATATATTTGTGCAAGCTCTTTATTTATTGTAAGATTGATATCCTTTGGAGATGGATAAGCCCTAACAATCACTTCAACCTTTCCTCTCACAATCCTTTTTGCAACTAATGCATGCAAAAAAGGTTCAAGAGAGTTTAAAAACGCTGGCAAGGTAATATTCAATTCTAAATATCTAGAATTATAACTTTTTATTTCTACGCTAAGGGGATTGCCATCATTTTCTTTTGTTAGCGCATAGCCTGTCATACTCCTCATCGCGAGTCCCCCATATTTGTTTGCAAAGCACTCAATACCGCCTTGCCAAGTTGCCAATTATCTCCGGCCCCAATAGTAATCAATACATCACCACTTTTTAAGTTTTGTAACACAAAATCTTTTGCATCCAAAACCTCTTCAAAATAGTGAACGTCTCTTCTTTGTTTTTTCATCCTTTCAAACAATGTTCTGCCATTTATCTGCCCATCATACACCTCTCTAGCAGAAGAATAAATTTTATGTAAAATTACGATATCAGCATCTTCAAACGATGTAGAAAATTGAGATAAAAGAGAGGCTGTTCTAGAATATGTATGTGGCATAAAATCTGCTATCACTCTTCTTGAAGGATAGAATTCTTTTACTCCTTTTAGCAGGGCCTTAATTGCAGTCGGATGGTGCGCATAGTCATCCAAAAAAATAATATTATTATGTTTTCCAACAAGCTCAAAACGCCTTTTAGCCCCCCTATAGGAAGAGAGGGCACGTCTTATCGCTCCTAAGTCTTCTATAGTAATTTCGTTTTTTTCTTTTTTTAATAAATGTAGCGACAATGCTATAGCAGCAGTGGCATTGAGTGCATTATGGGAGCCCGGAATAGGAAGAGAAAATTCACCTGCAAAACCCGCAAGCGAAAAATACAACTTTTCGTCTCTAACACCTTCTATTTTTAGGCGATAGTCTCCAGTTGCACTTTCCCCATAAGAAACAAACACTAAGTCTGGACGAGAGAGAAATGTTATATTGATTGCCTCTTTGGCTCCTTTATCGTCTGCACAATAAAACACAGAACCAAGCTCTGGAAGACTATCGATATACTCCAAAAATGCACAAAAAATGTCTTGATAGGTAGGATAGTAATCTTGGTGATCTTCTTCTATGCTAGTCAAAACTATTGCTTGTGGGTGAAAATTTAAGAAATGCCTCTTATATTCACAAGTTTCGGCTACAAAATACTTATCTCCATTCAACATAACACAAGAAGAGTCAAGCGAGAATATAGCACTACCTGTCAAAACAGAAGAAGGAAGAGACAATTCTTTTAATATTGCAGCGACCATACCCGTTGTTGTTGTTTTGCCGTGGACACCACATATTCCGCAAGAATAGCTATGCAAAGAAAACTCGCCCAAAGCCTTAACATAAGAAAGATTAGGAATTCCCAAATCTCTAACCGCTTTTAGCTCTACATTTGTCTCAAAATTATATGCACCCGAATATATAACCAATTTTGCATCTTCTGGTATATTTGAAGGAGAGAAAGGCGAAGAGACAGAAATGGAAAGCTTTTTTAATAGCTCGTCAGTATAAAATACTTCTGATACATCACTACCACTTACTACAGCGCCACGACTGACTAAAATCTGAGCCAAGGCCGTCATTCCAGTGCCTTTAATGCCCACCATATGTATTTTAACACCTTGCAAATTGTTGGGTAATAAACATTCACTCATATTCTCTACTTTTTCTTGCATCCTATACCGTCAATATACAAGCAAGTTTAGACCTCTTCATATATCAAAGTTGCAAGTTTCTGCAATTTCTCTGCAAGTTTTACCTTTTCACTACTACAACTTTCTATGCTACTCTTTAGCGAAGAAATTCGCTTTTGATAGTTTTCAATACCTTCTTCACAAACTTCTATTGTTCTATTCATAGACTCAAGTTTTTCTAATATTGCCTCTTTTTCCTTTAACAAACCGCAATATTCAATATTTAGATTAACAGTATTAATTTGTTTTCTTATATTTGCAACGTCTTGTATATCGCTCTCATAAGTCTCATATAAAGAGGCATTAAAGTCTTCTTTTTCTTTAGATTGCCCCCTCTCATTTAAGAACAAATCTAAAAATTCAACAGCAATCGCTCTAAGTAAGTCATCGATTTGTTCATCCAACTTTTGCACTGTGCTATTAAGAATTGAAATCTGCTTTGAGTTGCTAAGTCCTTTGCACGCCTCTTTCATCTTTTCTGAAAGAAAATCCTCTTCTTCTTTTATGGCTATCATACGATTTTCTAGCTCAGCTTTTGAAAGCGATTCTTCTATGATTTTTTCGTAGAGAGCCTTTAAGTCTTCTTGCATTTCTCCTCTGTCGTATAAATCCTTTACAGCTAAAAAATCAAAAACCTCACTACTTCTATTCGCCAAACTCTTTTCTATGCTTTTATTTAACAAAGAAATCTTAAGTTTATTACTTGCAATCTTCCTATTCAAATTAAATTTAGCCCAAAAACTAGCCTCTCTCTTTTCTTCCGAAAATACTTCATTCGCTTGCACAAAATCTGCAATTTGTTTTTCACTCTCTTCTATATCGTCATAGCCTTCTAAATTTAAGAATTCCCTAATTCCCTTAAAATCTTTATAGAATCTAAGTGCAAACCTACTTTTTAACTTAAAAATTAAATCTGCCCCATCTCTTATAGACTTTAAGATTTGTTTTTTAAATTTTGAAAGCTCTGCAAGCCTATCATAGCCAGTTTTTATCTCGAGTATAGTATCAGTTGCCAAAGCCCGCTCAGCAACCAACTTTCTATGTTCTAGAGGCGCATTTTTATTTGTTTCTAAAAATGGAAAAGACGCATCTTCACCGTCAGCAGAAGATAGGAGTCTGTTCGCAATGTTTTTATAAAGAGCAGAACACTCTTCATTAAGCTCTTCCGATTTTTTTTTCAATACTTTCACATCTTCTTCAATATCTGCCATACAAATCTCCAAATAAATTATTTTCTCTTCAAATTCCGTACCTTCTGTTATTCTTATTCGTCAAACTATTTTTGCATTTTTGTGTAAACTTTCAAGATCATAAAAATCTCTTGCCATTTGTGACATAAGATGGACTACAATACCGCCTACATCAATCAATTTCCATTCACTACCCTGCTCCGAGCCTCGTCGGCGGTAATAGTCTTCCAAATTCAACTCTTTTATTTTTTCTTCCAATTGATACTGAAGACCATTTGCATGGGTTGAACTCATAACTGTTGCTATAATGAAAAAATCAGTCCAAATTCCTGCTTCTCTCAAATCCAACAAAACCACATCTTTTGCTCTACCATCTATCAAAAAATCTCTTAATTCTATTGCACTACTATAAAAATCCATTTTATTCACCACAATGACCAAAGTCAAATTCTATTTAGATACTACAAAATATCCGTTAAAATCCGCCCCCAATATCAAAGTAAAGTCCACACCACTCTCAGTTCCATAGTTTTCATTATCCCTATTTATTTCTGCCGTCTGTATGTTAGAACACTGTATAACTTGTGAGACAATCTTTGCAATTGCAGGATTTCCAATTCTGTCTATTAAAAGAGTCTTTTCAACATTTGCCTCTTCTGCATTTCCCACTTGCACAACGTCATACCCAAAACTGGAATATAACTCTGCAGTGGTTTTTGCCAAATTTTTCCTTCCCGTTCCATTTAAAATCTCTAAGGCATAGACACGTTCTACACTAACTCCATCTTCCGAAGCTAGAGTAGAAAGCGTCTGTCTTATAATTTCTTTAATTTGCAAACCATCCCTACATGGAAAGAGCAACTCTTTTCCATCCACCGTACTTAT
>CAUTVN010000126.1:0-4589 GCA_963541705.1 uncultured Treponema sp. | reverse complement strand
ATTTTTCCGGGAGAGGTTTCATAGTTAATCAGTATTTGCTCTTGCCATCCGACACTACCTGTCTCTGCTGCAAAAAGCAATTCATCAACAGAAGAAAACAACCTCAAATGCTTGCCAGCTTCTACAGGTCGCATTTTTGTTAAGTAATACAGACCCAAAACCATATCCTGAGATGGATAAACAATAATTTTACCATTAGCAGGATCCAATAAATTGCGGGCTGACAACATTAAATTCCAACACTCCATCTGAGCTGCCTGAGTCAGTGGCACATGAATAGCCATCTGATCTCCATCAAAGTCAGCGTTAAATGGTTTACATACAAGAGGATGTAGTTTAATTGCCTTGCCTTCTACAAGAACAGGCTCAAAAGCTTGAATACCTAAACGGTGCAAAGTAGGAGCACGGTTAAGAATGACAGGATGTTCTTTTACTACTTCATCAAGAATATTAAATACTTCTGTAGCTTCTTGCTCCACAAGCATTTTAGCCCTTTTTATATTCGGCGAAAGTTCTCTCTCAACCAGACGTTTCATAATAAAAGGCTTAAATAGCTCCAACGCCATCTTTGTTGGAAGTCCGCATTGCCATAATTTTAGTTCAGGACCAACAACTATTACAGAACGTCCAGAATAATCAACACGTTTTCCAAGCAAGTTCTGTCTAAATCTGCCCTGCTTCCCCTTTAGCATATCCGAAATAGACTTTAATGGACGATTTGCAGCGCCTTTTATAATTTTCTTTTTCTTAGAATTGTCAAAAAGAGCATCTACTGCTTCTTGTAACATCCTTTTTTCATTTCTAATTATTATATCAGGAGCCCCTAGCTCCATCAAATGCTTTAGTCTGCTATTTCTATGAATAACTCTTCTATACAAATCATTTAGATCAGATGTTGCAAAACGCCCACCTTCAAGTTGTACCATAGGTCTTAAATCAGGTGGAATAACGGGAATAACATCCAAAATCATCCACTCAGGATGATTGTTAGAAAATCTAAAACTTTCGACAATTTCAATGCGTTTCAATAAAGTAGCATCATTTTTCAGATTTCTATCACTTTTCTCCACCATCTTTTGTCTTAGCTCAATTTCTAGAGCTTCTAAATCCAAGTTTTTAAGCAAAGTCTTTACTGCTTCCGCACCCATTCCAGCAACGAAGCCATCGCCATATCTTTCTTTTGCATCAAGGTACTCTTCCTCAGTCAGTAGTTGATTTTGCTTTAAATCAGTCTCTCCAACATCTATAACAATATACTTTTCATAATACAAAACAGAACGCAAATCTTTAACAGGCAAATTAAGCAAAAGCCCCATTCTGCTAGGAACCGCCCTATAGTACCAAATATGTGAAACAGGAGTCGCAAGCTCAATATGTCCCATTCTCTCGCGTCTCACCTTAAAATGAGTAACTTCAACACCACATCTATCGCAAATTATTCCCTTATATCGTATAGACTTAAATTTTCCACAGAAACATTCCCACTCTTTTGTTGTTCCAAAAATACGTTCACAAAATAGACCATCACGCTCTGGTCTTAACGTCCTATAATTTATTGTTTCAGGCTTTTTTACCTCTCCATAAGACCAAGAACGAATAGTATCGGGAGAAGCCAATCTAATCATCAATTTATCAAAATCTTGTATATCTCTCATACATCCCCCCTTAAAAATCGCCCTCTGTAGAAGTAGTTTCTTTCTTTATAAGTTCCGCATCTCGCTCCGTAAGAGGAATTTTAACACCTTTCGAATCGTATATTGTAAAATCCAATGCCAACCCCCGAAGTTCCTGAACCAAAACATTAAAAGACTCAGGAATTCCCGCAGACTGAGAAGGCTCTCCCTTCACAATCGATTCATATATCTTAGAACGTCCATACATATCGTCAGACTTTATAGTGAGAAGCTCTTGCAATGTATTTGCAGCGCCATAAGCTTCCAAAGCCCAAACTTCCATCTCTCCAAGCCTTTGCCCACCAAACTGAGCTTTTCCACCCAAAGGTTGCTGTGTTACCAATGAATATGGTCCCGTACTCCTTGCATGCATTTTGTCATCTACAAGGTGTGCAAGCTTCAAATAATATATAACTCCAACAAATACTTTATTTTCAAATGGACGCCCTGTAAGTCCATCTCTTAAAGTTACTTTAGAATTAGGCGGTAAACCAGCCTCCACCAATTTCTTTTCAAGTTGCTCCATCGTAGGCGACTGAAAAACAGGGCTTTCATAACACTCACCAAGTTTCAAGCCTGCAAGACCCAACTCTGACTCCAATATTTGTCCAATATTCATACGAGAAGGCACACCTAAAGGATTTAAGCACACATCAAGCGGTGTACCATCTTCCATATATGGCATATCTTCTTCTGGCAAAATGCGCGAAACTATGCCTTTGTTGCCATGCCTTCCTGCCATCTTATCGCCTTCGCGCAACTTTCGTTTAGTTGCAACAAGAACCTTAACTACTTCATCAACCCCAGGACTTAAATCATCTCCTTGAGAACGTCGCAAACGCAAAACGTCTATAACAGTACCTTCGACTCCGTGTGGTACACGTAACGAAGTATCTCGAACGTCTTTTGCTTTTTCCCCAAAAATAGAGTTCAGCAATTTAAACTCAGGCGTTGTCTCTGTCTCATTTTTTGGAGTTATTTTTCCGACCAAAATATCGCCAGAGCGAACTTTTGCCCCAACACGAATAATCCCCTCAGAATCTAGGTCATCCAAACTCTTCTCCGATTTATTCGGAATATCAGCAGTCATCTTCTCAGCACCCAGCTTGGTCTCCCTAACTTCTGTTATAAATTCTTTAATATGAATAGAAGTAAACATGTCTTCTTTAACAACACGTCGTGAAATTAAAATAGCATCCTCGTAGTTGTATCCATTCCAGGGAACGAAACCTACCAAAATATTTCGTCCTAAAGCAAGTTCGGACTTATATGTAGAAGGACCATCTGCAATTGCATCCCCAGCCTTCACCTCATCACCCACCATTACAGTTGGTCTTTGATGATAGCATGTGTCATTATTTGTTCTTTGAAATTTCAATAATTGATAAGAATCTTCAGTGCCATCAGCTTTTTTTACATTTATTTTATCTGCAGAAACATAGCTTACAACGCCATCATTTTTAGCTTTGACCAGTACACCAGAATCATAAGCACACTTTCCTTCCATCCCAGTACCAACAATAGGCGCTTCTGGAAACAACAGTGGAACAGCCTGCCTCTGCATGTTAGACCCCATCAACGCACGGTTAGCATCATCATGCTCCAAAAAAGGAATAAGAGAAGCTGATACAGAAATAATTTGTTTTGGCGAGACATCCATATATTGCACATCTTGCGGACTCCTGGAAGTGTAATCGCCTTGTTTTCTGCAAGAAATCTGTTCTGCGTTAATTTTGCCATCTTTTGAAACAACATCAGAAACCTGCGCTATAAAATAGCGATCTTCATCCATCGCAGAAAGATATTCAACCTCTTTTGTAACAACGCCATCAACCACCTTCACATATGGAACTTCCAAAAAACCATAATCATTCACATGCGCATAGTTTGCCATAGAAACTATAAGTCCTATATTAGGTCCTTCTGGAGTTTCTATAGGACACATCCTACCATAATGCGTATAGTGAACATCGCGCACTTCAAAGCCCGCTCTTTCTCGAGTTAAACCACCAGGTCCTAAAGCATTCAAACGTCTCTTATGCGTAAGCTCTGCCAAGGGGTTAACCTGATCCATAAATTGGGAGAGCTGACTAGTGGCAAAAAATTCCCTTATAGCTGCTACGATCGGTTTTATAGAAATTAAATCTTGCGGTTTTAGCGTTTCAAGCTCTTTTGAGCTCATTCTATCTCTTGCAATCTTCTCCATTCTAGAAAAAGATTTTTTCAATACATCTGTTAAAAGCTCTCCAACAGACCGAATGCGCCTATTGCCCAAATGATCAATATCATCTGCATTCTGCCTGCCTTCATACACATCTATCAGATGCTTCATTGTATATATTATATCGTCGTTAATTAATGTAGTACTTTTAGTAGGATTAGGATAGTCAAATTTTTTATTTAATTTATAGCGACCAACCTTACCAATATCGTACCTTCTGGTAGTGAAAAACATAGTGTGTAAGTCTTCTATAGCTGTATCGTAAGAAATAGGCTCGCCCGGTCGCAAGATGCTATAAACTTCTGTAATCGCCTCTTCTCTTGTAGGCTCATCATTCGCAAGTGGATCAGGCGTAAATTTATCTTCTTCTCTTTGAAAACAATTTAATATCAATTGAGACTCAAGACTACCTTGCGCCTGAAAATCTATAACATCAATCGTTTTTACACCTGCTTGCAATAAATCTTGCAAATTGTGAGGCAAAAGCTTCTGCCCTGCCTGAAAAAGCTTTTTTTCTTCTCCGTCTCCATCTTTTACAAAAATATTTTTTGCAAAAACCATATTAATTAACGTTTCTTGCTCTTCTCTGTCTTCAGGCATTTCAACCACTTTTGTCTTATAAAACATAGGAATAATTTCTTCTCTGTTTCCAAAAGCTAGTGCGCGCAAAAAGATAGTGCCTAATATTTTATTTC
>CAUTVN010000125.1:0-4599 GCA_963541705.1 uncultured Treponema sp. | reverse complement strand
GTCAGATTGCGGATCTGAAGGTCGGCAGTTCGAACCCGCCTAGCCTCATTTTTTTAAGTCTCTTAAGTGGAGCTTTTATTTTGGGGCGCAAAGAGATTCGGTGAGCTCTTCCTTTCGTTTTTGGAAAGATGCGAGAGTGGTTGAATCGGGCGGTCTCGAAAACCGTTATACTTTTTTGAGTATCGGGGGTTCGAATCCCCCTCTTTCCGTCTTTTTCTTGTTCTTTGCGAATTAAAAGCAGAGACTTTTTTTTACAAAGTTGGCGCATCTCTTTGGAGAGATGTCCGAGTGGTCGAAGGTGCACGATTGGAAGTCGTGTGTGCCAGAGATGGTACCGAGGGTTCGAATCCCTCTCTCTCCGTTCCGGGAGCTATGCAAAACCTGCCTTTTGAACCCCGTCAGGTCTGGAAGGAAGCAGCGGTAAATTGGTTAGGTTTGTGCCGTAGTTTTCCCGGTTTTTTTTGCTCTAAAAGTATCTTATATTACCACCTTTTCCCAAACCTTTTTTAGGAGAGTCGTATGTCGTTTAGCGCCAAAGAGATGAGCTTTGAAGAGCGAGTTTCCAAAGTCGCCTCCCTCTCTCGCCAATTTATGGAAGGAGAGGCGTTTTATCGGTCTAAAGAATTTGTCGAAAGCGAAGTGCGAAGCAAATTTATAGACCCATTTTTGGAGTGCCTAAAGTGGGATGTAAAAAACGAAAAAAAAGCTAGACCGGACAAAAGAGAGGTTATTACAGAGGATAGAGTGGTTGTAGAGGGGTGGGTAAAACACCCCGACTACACGTTGTGCTATGGTGGCATAAAAAAAATATACATAGAAGCAAAACGCCCGAGTGTTAATCTAAAAATGGAGCCTGCCCCTGCCCTACAAGTTAGGCGCTATGCCTATACTGCCAAAATGCCCATCGCAATACTCACCAATTTTAGAGAATTGGCAATCTATGATAGCCGGATAAAGCCAGATGCAAAAGATAGCGCTGCAACCGCAAGAATTGAATATCTAACATACGATCAATATGAAAAAAAGTTTGAAGAATTGTATGAGCACATCAGTTGGGATGCCGTAGACTTAGGACAATTCGATTCGTATTACGAAGAGGCAAAAGACAAAAAAGGAACCGCCTCTATAGACGACGACATATTAAAGATGATTGAAAACTGGCGAGTGTTTTTGGCAAAGGATATAGCGCTACATAACGAGAATATGAGCGAGGCGTCCCTAACCTCTTCAGTTCAAAAGATAATAGACAGGATTTTATTTTTAAGAATCTGTGAAGACAAAGAGATAGAGCCGTATAAGCAACTATCTAAGATTGCAAGCCAAAAAGAGAATGTCTATTCATCACTAAAAATCCTATTTGAAAATGCAAACACTCGCTTTAACGCGGGGCTTTTTGCAAACGATGAGTTTCTAAACTCTCTAACATTAAAAGACAAAACGCTAAAGACAATAATCGCCGAGCTTTACTACCCTATTTGTCAATATGAATTTAGCGTCTTGCCTGTAGAGATTTTGGGAAACATATATGAACGCTTTTTGGGAAAGATTATTCGCTTTAGTCGGAAAACAAAAAATGGCAATAGCATCGAAATTGTAGAAAAAAGCAAAGTGCAAAAAGCGAATGGAGTCTATTACACCCCGAGCTATATAGTAGATTATATTGTTAGGGAGACTATAGGCAAAAAGATTGAAAACTCAAGCCCTGAAAAAGTCGCAAAATTGACAGTTTGTGATCCCTCTTGTGGCAGTGGAAGTTTTTTGGTTGGGGCATATCAATATCTTTTAGATTGGCACTTAGACTACTACTATAGGGAAGAGCAAAGAGATCGCTCTCTTCAAAAAGGGCTGATATTTAAGGATGCATACACTCATGAGTGGCGACTTAGCATAGAAGAGAAGAGGCGGATTTTAATCAACAACATCTATGGGGTAGACATAGACGCGCAGGCTGTGAAAGTTACAAAACTATCTCTTTTCTTAAAATTGCTAGAAAATGAAGGAAAGGCGCTGAGTAAAAATGGGCAGGCGTCTTTGTTCAAGACGTCTGAACTGAACACAATATTGCCTTCTCTATCGGAAAATATTAAGTGTGGAAACTCACTTGTAGGCAATGACTATTTTCTTGAAAATAGCAAAGATGATGGGCTTTTCACTCTTGAAGAGCAAAGGAAGATAAATCCATTTGATTGGGAGAGCGAATTTGGCTCGATTTTTGCAAACGGTGGTTTTGACTGCATGATTGGAAACCCTCCTTACGTAAAAGAGTATACAAGCACAGAGCCTTTCAAAGGCTTATACACTCACCTCTGCTATATGGGGAAGATGGATTTATGGTATTTTTTTGGTGTTTTGGCACTGCAGCTTATAAAAAATGACGGCTTGGTGGGTCTTATTGCACCAAACAATTGGCCCACATGCGAGGGAGCGGCTCTGTTTAGAGATTTTATATTAGAAAACGCAAAAATATTGAAATATATAGACTTTGGTAACTACAAAGTATTTGACCATGTCTTAATACAAACCATGATATATATAATGAAGAAAACAAGCAAAAATGAGAGATATATGGTAAAATATTCTCGGTTGAACATAGATAGAGCAAAAAGTCAAAAAGTTCTAGATTTTTTGGAAGGAAAAAAAGATGGCGATTTTAGCTATTTTCAAGCTGAAATTTCAAAAGACAAATTTAAAAATAGATATATTCTGTTTTTAGACAAAAAAATTGAAAACGTCTTAAATCACATCAAAGACGCAAGCAATGCAAAACTGGAAAGCTCTGAAATTACAACAGGTATTGATGTTCATCAAGACTTTTGCAGTGAAGCCTCTGCGCTAAAATTGGGAGATGAGACTTTGAAAGGCAAAGGCATTTTCAATCTTTCTAATGATGAATATGAAAAGCTAAACCTTTCCGCCGAAGAGCGAAGCCTGATAAAGCCGTTTTATACCTCTAAAGAGCTAAAAAAGTATTATGGATGTGAAAAAAACAAATTGTGGATAATATATACAACTTCCCAGTTTAAAAACAAACTGATTATGAAGTCGTATCCAAAACTAAAAGAACATCTAGATCGTTTTAGCAAAGTTATAACATCGGACAATAAGCCCTATGGCTTGCATAGAGCCAGGTGTGAAGACTTTTTTAGAGGAGTAAAAATCCTCTCTTTGAGAAAGGCAGAGTCGCCACTTTTCACATATACTGAATTTGACTGCTATGTTTCGCAAAGTTATAATGTAATTAAAACAACGCACTTCAATCTAAAAGCGCTAGTAGCTATTCTAAATTCTACTCTCATCAAATTTTGGCTAAAGCACATGGGAAAAATGCAAGGAAATCATTTTCAAGTGGATAAAGCGCCCCTTTGCGCCTTGCCCCTCCTCCAAACTTCAAAAGAAAAAGAGGAGATATTAATCTCTTTGGTCGACGCCATTATAGAAGCCCATAAAGATCTCTTTGCGACCCAATTCGAAGCTGACAAAAAGTTTTTAGAGCAGAGAATTGAATTACTCGAGAGGAAAATAGACAAAATTGTATACGAGCTTTATGGGCTTAAAAATGAAGAAATTGAAGTAATTAAAAATGACTTAACATAAAAAAGGGAATGGTTTCAATCTTTTTAAGTTTTTTTTAAATTATTTGTCAATGTTTCTAAAAAAAAGCCGACAATCTAGACTGAAGTTTCATACTTTTTGTATAGAGGTGCGAGAAATGGTAAGAGGTTGGTATACTGCAGCGAGTGGAATGAGAGCGCAACAAAGACAGTTGGACGTTATCTCCAACAATTTGGCAAATGTGGACACTACGAGTTTTAAGCGAGATGTCTCCCATCAAAAGAGTTTTCCCGAGTTGCTTCTAAGGCGAATGAATGACGACGGAGTTTTGCGCCATCCATTTGGTTCCGTGGACATGGCACCTATTGTTGGCAAATTGGGCTTAGGGGTTGAGACAAACGAAGTTTATACAGAATTTGAACAAGGCTCGCTAAAGCAGACGTTTTCGCCTTCTGATCTGGCTCTCGACGGTCTGGGTTTTTTTGCAATTTCAACACCTCAAGGCGAAGAATATACAAGAAATGGAAACTTTATTGTTGGTGTGGAAGGCTATCTAGAAACAAAAGAAGGCTACCCCGTGATGGGCGAAGACGGCAAGATTTTTTTGCAAGACATGGAATATAAAATTGACGACGACGGGCGCATTTTTGCCCGCCCAATGACCGACCCAGAGGCAGACTCGCAATATATAGACCGCCTGAAGATAGTTGAATTTGAAAACGCTCGATATCTCAACAAAAAAGGCTCTAGCTTCTATCTTTCAAATGATATTACAGGCGAGGCAATTTCGGCAGAAGGACCTAAAAGACCACGTGTGGTTCAAAACTTTTTGGAAACATCTAATGTCAATGTGGTAAACGAAATGGTAAGAATGATAGAAGTTAACAGAGCGTATGAGGCAAATCAAAAAGCTGTGCATTCTGCAGATGCGATGATGTCTAAACTCTGGAACGAAGTAGTAAAAGCTTAATTTTTGGTAAGGATGAGGAAAAAATATTATGGTTAGGAGCTTGTGGACGGCTGCAACGGGGATGAACTCACAACAGA
>CAUTVN010000124.1:0-4638 GCA_963541705.1 uncultured Treponema sp. | reverse complement strand
ATTGTGCCAGGCTATGGAATGGCAGTTTCGCAGGCACAAAGCAGAGTTAAGATGCTAGCCGACAAGATGGAAGAGATGGGGAAAAATGTACGTTTTGCTATTCATCCGGTTGCGGGAAGAATGCCAGGGCATATGAATGTTCTTTTGTGCGAGGTTGATATTCCATACGAGAAGCTATATGAGATGGAAGCAATTAACGCAGATTTTGAAAAGACAGACCTTGTAATCATAATAGGGGCAAGCGATGTAGTGAACCCTGCAGCAAACACAGCAGAGGGAACACCTATTTACGGTATGCCTATATTGGAAGCAGGGAAGGCTGGACACATCATTATTTGCAACTTCGACTTAAAGCCCGGCTATGCGGGGGTGCCAAATCCTCTATACGAAATGAAAGACAAGGTGGCTTTGTTGTTGGGAGATGCAAAGGGCAGTATTGATGCTATTTTGGCGAAATTATAGTATGCTTCTCTAAATATACATTTTTTTAGAAAGATACAGTATTCTTTTTGTATTTTGTGTGTTTATAAACTCAAGATGAGACTGGTTTTCCCTCTCATCTTGAGTTTTTTTATTTAAAATATAGATGCACTAGGTTTATCAGGAAATTGCAATTTTAACTATGTTATCGCTACATAAGTTTCTTCTAAACCTTGTAGAATCCTAGATACATAATTCTCACATATACATAATATATTGCTTTAATGCTGAGTAAATTTTCATGAAAGTTTAAGGAGGAGTGGACTCTATGAAAAGCACTGCCACACGAAAGATTCAAAAAAAACCTAGACGTTTTTCTATCCGTATCAAACTTATATTGATTTTTGCACTTTTATCTATTGCAACGTGTGTGTCCGTTTCTATCATTGCCATACGTCTTTCAATTGTAGCAGTGAATGAAAGAGTGGCAGAGCATATATTAGACAAGGCAGGAAGTATTAGAGATATTGTTGAAAGTCGTGTAGATAGTTTTTTGCAATTTTTAGAAGGGCTTGCAAAAAATGAAGATTTGAAAAAGCCTGAGCTTTCGCTAAGAGAAAAAAACATTCTTTTGAAAAATGAAAAAGACTCTTTTGGTAGCCAAATTCCATATCTTTTGGTCTTTAACGATAAAGGCATAACTATAACACACGATGGAAAAAACATATCGGTGAGAGATAAAAAATGGTTTAGTGATGGAATGAATGGAAAAATGAGTATTTTAGAGCCATTTTTTTCGTATTCCGTTGAACTTTTTGCCATTGCATTTACACTACCTATTTATAGTGATGAGGGGAAAGTAGTTGGAGTTTTAGCGGCCTTTTTAGATGCTATGTGGCTTACTAATAGTGTAAAAGACATAGTGTTTGGCAATTCTGGCAGATGCTATATAATAAATGGTGGTGGTATAAAAATTGCAGATATTGAATTCGATTTGGTAAAGAAAAGAGAAAATACAATGGAGAGCGCAAAAAACAATAGCGATATGCAAAGCTTTGCAAATATGGAAAAAGAGGCAATTACATCATCTTCTTCTAAGGTTGTTTTTTATACATATCACGATAAGGAATATATTTCTTCTTTTGCAAAGTTTAAAAATAGAAGCTGGATTACTATAATATCGGCTCCAAAAGAGGAGTTTATGGGCACTATTGCAAATTTAAGACTTGCAATTTATGTTATAGGGTCAATTATTTTAATTTTTGCACTGCTTATAGTCTATGTTTTTTCTAATAGAATTATGAGTCCAGTTAAAAAAGTATTGCTGGCATTAAAGCGTATTTCTATTGGAGATGGGGATCTTACTTGTAGGTTAGATGTGGGTGGTAATGATGAAGTTAAAGAATTAGCTGAGGCATTTAATAAGACAATAGAAAAAATTAGAACGTCCATAATAAGCATAAAAAATAATGCACGTGCTATGGAAAATATTGGTTTTAAGCTAAATAAAAATATGAGCGAGACTGCAAAAAGCGTGAGCGAGATTAGTTCAAATATAAAAGGTGTGGAAGAGCAGACAATAGAGGAAAGTAATACTGTGCAAAATGCCTCTAGTACAATGGAAGAGCAAATAAAGACAATAGAAACCTTGAATTCTAGCATTCATAGGCAAGCCTCTGCCATAGAAGAGTCTTCGTCTTCTATAGAAGAGATGTTGAATAATATTGATAATTTTGCAAAAACATTAACTGAAAGCGCTTCTATAATAGAAAAGCTTGAGGGTGCAATAGAAGAGGGAAAAAAATCTTTGGTTGAATTTAATCTTGCAAGAGAAAAAATTGCAGAAGGCTCTGGAAGTTTGCAAGAAGCTTCTAAAGTAATACAGCACATAGCGAGTCAGACAAATCTTCTTGCAATGAATGCTAGTATAGAGGCAGCCTATGCAGATGAAGGAGGACAGGGTTTTGCAGTAGTGGCAGACGAAATTAGGCAACTCGCACAAGATTCAAATACTCAAGGAAAAACAATAGAAAAAACATTAAAAGCACTTTCTTCTGAAATTGAATGGCTTTCATCTTCTTCCAAATTAGTTAAAGAAAAATTTGAAGATGTTTTTGAAATAGCTTTGAAAGTAAAAGCCATTAGTAAAAAACTAAATATTGCAATTAAAGAGCAAAATGAGGAGAGTAGTAAAATATTAAATTTAATTCAAAATATAAATACAATTACAGTGGAAGTAAAAAATGGCTCCAATGAAATGTTGTTGGGAAGTCGAAATGTCTCTGAAGATATGGGGCGACTTTTGGATATTACGCGCCTTATAAAAGAGGCAATGGCAGAAATGGCTAAAGGGGCTATCCAAATAGACATTGCAACAAAAGAAGTAACGGATCTGGCGAGGAAAAATGAAGAAAGCATTCGCTTTCTTGGAAAAGAGGCTGGACGTTTTAAGACAGAAGAATGAAAAAAAAGTTTTTTATATATTAAGCCCTGCATTAATTAGATTTTCAAGAT
Source organism: uncultured Treponema sp. (assembly GCA_963541705.1). Classification (GTDB taxonomy): domain Bacteria; phylum Spirochaetota; class Spirochaetia; order Treponematales; family Treponemataceae; genus Treponema_B. The sequence goes on along the minus strand of CAUTVN010000124.1, from coordinate 1,704 downwards.
ATATATCTTCGATTATTGCATCGTTGCAAGTTCTTCCTAAATGACGGTCAACTCTTCTACTTCCATGAAAATCGCTTCCTGCGCTAACAGCCAAAGAAAGCTTCTTTGCTAAATCTTCCAATCTTTTGCAGTTTGCATATCTAGCGCCGGGATGCCATGCCTCAAGGCCTACAAGTCCCAAACTTTTAAATTCTTCTATTATGGCAGGCAAATGTTTCCACGAGCGGTATAAACTCATAGGATGAGCCAAAACGGGAATGCCACCTGCAACTTTTATTGCCTTTATTGCGCTACTCAGTTCTGCATTTTTCTTTTCTATATAGAAAGGCTTTCCAATTGCAAAGTATTTATCAAATGCTTCTTGTACAGTTTTTACTATTTTTTTCTCTTTCATGTAGCTGGCGAAATGTGGGCGCCCAACAGTGCCTTCAGCATTTTTTGCAATTTCATCATAGTCTATATTAAGACCTGCTTCGCATAATTTTTTTGCCATAAGACGTGCTCTATTTTCACGTTCTTTTTCTAAAGAGGCAAGAAGAGCATTTAATTCCTCTGAATCATCTTTTACGCCGAGTCCCAAGAGGTGGCACTCTCCATTTTTCCATTCGATGCTAATTTCTACTCCTGCAATAAAAGTGATACGACCAGAAGAGGCCTTTTTTGCAATTTCGATTCCCTTTAGTGTATCGTGATCTGTTAGAGCAATAGCTTTAAGCCCTAAATTGCAAGCCAAATCTATTAATTGGATGGGTGTATATGTACCATCAGAACAAGTTGAATGTGTATGTAAGTCGATCATAACAAATATAATAACCAAAAAGTGCTTTATATTCTAGGGATGTTACTTTAAAAAAAATTAAGATTGTGATATATTTTAACGCGATATATGTTTTTTATCATTTATAAAATGAGCAGTAAAAGGAGTGATGCAATGCCAAAGGCTATTACATATCAATCAAATTCAGTTGTATATTTTGCAGGAGATTGTGATGAAAGAGTTTTTCTATTACAAACGGGCAGTATTGCACTCACGTCGGGAGATATAGAAACTGGGAGTCAAATTACCAACTACATAAAAGAAGGTGAGTTTTTTGGTGTAAAATCTGCATTGGGCAACTTTCCTAGAGAAGACAATGCTATAGTACTTACGAACTCTGTATGTCTTGCTTTTCAGGCTAAAGAGTTTGAGAATTTTGCTCAATCTAATATAAGAATTGTGTTGCAGATGATAAGAGTTTTTTCAAAGCAATTGAGATCTATTCATAAAAAACTAGCTTCTATGTTGGATAGCAAAGAGGATGTAAGTCCAGAAGATGGACTATTTAGTGTCATTACAGCTTTTTATAATACACAACATTACGATGCCGCAAATCAGGTATGCATTAGATATCTTCAAAACTATCCACAAGGTAAGTACAAGGCAGAGATTGCAAGGATTATTCAAAGTGCACAGAATATGCAAGGGCATTCTTTTGGTGCAGATACTCAAATAGAAGAAAAAAATACTGTAATAAATGCCTCTCCCCAAAGCTCTTCTGCTAAAATAGGAGATATGAATATAGGCAATAGTCCGAATGCAGAGGTCGCATATAAAATGGCTGAGCAGTGGTATAAAGATGGGAACTTCGATAAGGCATATAATAAATATAAAGAAGTGACAGAAGCTCCAGATAGCACAGACGAGATTATTTTTGATTCTTATAT
>CAUTVN010000123.1:0-4645 GCA_963541705.1 uncultured Treponema sp. | reverse complement strand
ATATGTGTATGGAGTAACCAAAGTATAGTCGAGCTTTATATAAGAAAACCAGTGAGTTTTTGGCATTGTATAGGAAAAGCCAAACTGACCTGCCATTCGCCACTTTGCCTCCTTTTTAAACCTTACGATGTCGTTAAAGCCTAAGTCGTCTGCATTTAGCGCCATATCAAAACGCAATCCCTTGTATGGCAAAATTGAGAAGGTTAAACCTATAAGGCTATTGTCGGGGAAATCGTACAATCCTTGGCTAATAAAAAAAGCTGAAAATGGCAATAGATAAATTGGCTCAAATCTTCCCCCATAGATAATTGAATCTACTATTCCAACAGAAATCCAACTTAGTGGTCTTATTTCTAGAGAATGGAAAGATAAAAACTTGTTTGGTCCTGTGTATGCTCTAAAATCGTTTGTACTTGCAAGGGCTAGGAAACTATGGGTATAAGACCAAAACGGTTTGTTTATTACAAAGTTGAACTGACCTTGGTGGTAGGATGTTTTTGAAATAAAAATGGAATCATCAAAAAAGGGACCAAAGTGGGTTCTTGAAATTGCTGCCGAAAAATAAACGTCGCTTCTGCCTATTGCAATGCCAGAATTAAAGTTTGGCAAAACATATAGAGAGCCCGCCTTTACATCGTCTGCTGCCAGGTCGTATTTCGAGGAAGAAAAAAGTGGGTGCAATGATGTCTGATTAGTTTTGTTTGTAACTACGCCACTTATGTTCGCAGAGATTGAGAGAAGTGGGAAAATAAACCAATTGAGCTCTAGGGAAGGGGCTAGCACAAGTTCTCTTTTTTTAAGAGGAAACTCAAGAGCTAAATCTCCTCCACCTCCTAAACGATATGCCTTGCCAAAAAAGCGTTTTTTATATTCTTCAGCCCGCCTTACCTGTCCCTCATCACCCTTTTCAATTACCTCGTTCAAAAGTCTTTCAACTTCTGGCAGTGCATAGGGCTTTAGGGAGGGAGCGTTTGTTATGAGAGATGCATCTTCCCAGATTTTTACGTCTTCATAAAAGGGGTCAAAAACATCTACAGCGACCTGTGCTCCAAGATTGCAAATTATAGCTAGACCTGCAAAGAAGAGAAAAGAAATTTTACGAAAAAAACTAAAATGAATCGTTTGGATAGTTTTTATGTACATATTCTGCCCACTTATTGTCCTCTATTGCTATATGCTCGATAAGCCATTTAGTCAAAAAATTATACATATCTATTGCCACCTCTTTCTCTCCTTTTGCAATTAGGGGAAGGGCGGATGTGAGTTTTTCAACAAAAGATTTATGTATTTTGGTATGTTCTTCGAGACATGGATAGTCGTATTTTGCCATTACGCTCTCTTCTTCTCGAAAGTGGTAGACGGTATAGTCTGAAAGTTTTTTTAATATTTTGCCAATCTTTGCTTTGTAGAGAGGCTCTGGAGCCTCAAGCAGTGCAAAAACTTCTTGGGTAATGCTGACCAATTTCTTGTGGTGTCCGTCTATTGTTGCATACCCCACACTTAATTTATCGTCCCATTGGGCACTTCTATATTCTTTCATAAGTCGCCCATATTCTTACATTAAAGCCAAAAGATTGTCTAGTAGGGTAAAAATCAATTTCAATTTTGGTTTTATTGCACGGTTATACCTTCAAAACATAGCAGTTGCGATATGTGAAACTGATCAGGCTTGGGGGCGTGATCTGTACAGATTCGGGGGTCGAATCCGATCAGTTTAGGGGGTCGAAACTGATCAGGTTTGATATGCGAAACTGAAGAGTTTTTTCAACTTTTTTCGCTATTTCTAAATTATACCTACTTCACAAAATTGATATGTTGTGTATAATGTAAAAAAGTGTGAGCGAAAATTACTAAAAAAGTTAAGTATGAGAGCCGAACATTTAATGGATGAGGAGTATTTTTTGGTATGACAGAGTTTTTGACTGATAAAGAGTTTGAAGACTTTAAGAGCATTATCTATAACGAAAGTGGCATCACTTTTTCGCAAAGCAATAGATCAATTCTCGAAAGTAGACTAAAAGAAAAGCTAAGAGACAAAAAACTGGAAAGTGTAGGTGAGTATTATAAAATTATCACCTCAAGCAAAGAAGAGATGAAGTCCCTTCTAGACTCGGTTACTACCAACTTAACCAGGTTTTTTAGAAATCAGCCACATTTTGACGCATTGCAAAATTATGTTATCCCAGAGCTCGTAAAATTAAAGAAGGATAGTGGAAGGAAAAAGATTAGCATTTGGAGTGCGGGCTGTTCTACTGGAGAGGAGCCATATACGATTGCTATGGTGTTGCAAAAGCACTTGCCACCAGGTTTTACAGGAGATGTTTTGGCTTCCGACCTTTCCCTAAAGTGTCTTATGACTGCGCAAACAGGTTTTTATAACGACCAGAAAGTGCAGGGCATTCCCGATGAATATTTGCATAATTGTTTTGACAAAGTGCCAGAGGGCTATCAAGTAAAAAAATCTATTATGAACATGGTAAAATTTGACTACCATAACTTAAAACACGAGTCTAAGCGTACCGATTTCGATGTGATTTTTTGCAGAAATGTTTTGATATATTTTGACGAAAAGGCTCAAAAAGAGGTTGTTGATAGGTTTTATAAAGCTATGAATCCACAGGGCTTTTTGTTTATAGGACATTCTGAATCTCTTTTTGGAATGGTAACGCAGTTTCAATTTTTAAAAACGCAGTGGGCGTGTTTTTATAAAAAAGGTTAAAGACATAGCAGTATAATTGATGGCTTATATGTTTTCTTGAATTTCTTGAGGAGGAGAAGGGGTTTATTCTTATGGACGATATTAAGGTTTTGATTGTTGACGACTCATCGATGATGCGTAATTTGATAGGCAAGATTGTCGAGTCTACCGAAGGGCTGGCAGTAGCAGATAAGGCTATGAACGGGCGTTTTGCATTGCAAAAACTTGAAAGAGTGGACCCCGATGCAATTGTACTAGATATCGAAATGCCTGAAATGAACGGTCTTGAGTTTTTGAAAGAGTTGAAAACTAGAGGGATTAAGATTCCAACAATTGTTCTTTCTTCTCTTGCTACAGAGGGCGCTCGCGTAACGATGGACTGTTTGGATATGGGGGCTGTAGACTTTATCACAAAGCCTTCCAACCAGGTTAATATAAACGATGTGGCACAGCAACTTTCTAGCATGCTTTTGGTCTATGGCAGAAAGTATAAGATGAAGAAGGAGCCTTCTTCTGCCTCTAGCGCAGGAAAAACTCCTTCTTCTTTTTCTGCATCTTCTACGCCAAAAGAGGGGGGGGCGCGTCCTGCTTTTGCCAGCACATTTGGCTCAAAAGTAGAGGCTGCAAAGCCTACGCCTGTTAGAACTCCAAGTAATATTCAAATTATCGCAATAGGTATTTCTACAGGTGGGCCTAATGCTTTAAGGCAGGTTTTTGCAGGGTTGGATGCTACTTTGGCGCAGCCAATTGTTGTGGTGCAACATATGCCGGCAGGGTTTACGGAAGAATTTGCAAAAAGTTTGAATAAGATATGTCCTCTAGAGGTAAAAGAGGCGGCAGAAGGCGATGTTGTAAAAAAAGGACGCATTTTAATAGCGCCTGGTGGAAAGCACCTGACAGTAGAAAGACGCTCTCTTGCAACAATTGCACATATTACGGATGCGCCACCGAAAAATGGGCACAAGCCTAGTGTAGGTGTCTTGTTTGAGTCTGTTACAAAAGAATACCAAAACCATGCGTTGGGCATTATAATGACTGGAATGGGCAAAGACGGAGCTGAAGCATTGCGGGATATGTATATTGAGGGAGCTAGGACTTTGGGTCAAGATGAGAACTCTTCCGTTGTATACGGAATGCCCCGTGTAGCATGGGAGCTTGGTGGTGTGATGAAACAAGTCTCGCTCGACGATATGGCAGGTGTTATTAACAATTATAGCAAGAGTTTTGCCTAAAAAATGCAAACCATCAAAGAAGAGAGTAGCATATTGAAGTTATATGAGTGAACCTTTTTTTCAAAAAAGTAGTTTTTTTTTGATAGTCGTTGTTGTGGTGTTGCTAAGCTCTTCTGTGTTTTTATATTTTAAGATTGCAAGAGAGACATCTGAAAAGGAAGTATCTGGCGATGAAGTTTTTAAGGTTCTTTTTATTATTGAAAAAGACGGCTTGCCGATTTCTACCAACATAATTGCTTTTTATGAAAAGACAAAAAGAGCAATTATGTTTGACGTTCCTAGTAATACAGGAATGATTTTAGATGAGCTCGGAAGAACGGATGGCATTTCCGCCCTTTATAAAGAGAAGGGGGCGGAAGTATTTGCTAAAAAGATTGAAAGACTTACTGGAATTAAGATTCCGTTTTATGTCGTTTTTCCCATAGAGAAGTTTTCTTATATTGTTGATGTTTTGGGTGGTATTTCTGTTTTTATTCCCACTCCTGTTGACGTTGTGGAGGGAGATAGAAGGACGCTGTTGCCTTCGGGCTCTGTGTTGCTAGACGGAGAGAAGGCTAGCGATTTTCTACTGTATTGTGATGAAGACGACAACGAGGGCGATGCATCTAGTAGAAAACAAAAGGCACTTATTGCTCTTTTTAGAAAGTTGAGTGATGAGAGCGACTATATTTTTGATGGTAGGCACTTTGCACTATTTCAAGAATCGTTTTCGTCT
>CAUTVN010000122.1:0-4648 GCA_963541705.1 uncultured Treponema sp. | reverse complement strand
ATGAACAGGTTGCTAGTCGAGTAGGGCTGGGAATTGGGCTTGCATGGACTAGTCTTGGGGTAGATACTCTTTTGATAGAAACTTCATATATGGAAGGGAAAGAGGCATTTAAACTGACGGGACAAGCAGGCGATGTAATGAAAGAATCTAGCTCTATTGCATTTTCTTGGACACGTAAATTTGCAACAGAGAATAGGATAAAAGACGTTGCATGGTTTGAAAAAGATCGGGTGCACTTACACTTGCCGGAGGGGGCTACTCCAAAAGATGGGCCTTCTGCGGGCATTACTATGACTGTGGCTCTGCTTTCCTTATTTAGAGAAAAACAAATTAAAGAGAATCTTGCAATGACGGGCGAGTTGTCTCTTACAGGGCAAGTATTGGCAATCGGTGGCTTAAAAGAAAAAACCATAGCAGCAAGAAGAAATGACATAAAAGAAATTATCCTGCCCTATAGCAATTTGAGGGAACTAGAGGAGATATATCCTTGTGTAAAAGAAGGACTGACTTTCTATCCTGTAAAAAGCATTGAAGAGGTTATAGACATAGCTTTTGAGGGCACAATATTAAATGGCATATACAATTACGAAAATGCCCTTAGATTTTAAGTTCAATTTTTATTGGGCAGTGGTCAGATCCCATTACAGAGCTCATAATGCTAGAAGATTCAACTTTTTCTATAAACGAAGGGTTTGTGCAGGCGTAGTCTAGCCTCCAACCTATGTTCTTTTCTCGTGCATGAAAGCGATAACTCCACCATGTGTACATATTTGGCTCTTTAGAAAAATATCTGAAAGTGTCTACAAATCCTGCTTGCAAAAAAGAATCCATCCATGCTCTCTCTTCTGGCAAATAGCCTGGGTTTCCTTCATTTGCTTTTGGATTGCTTAAATCTATTGGTTTGTGTGCTATGTTATAGTCGCCCAACAGGACGATATCTTTTCGTTTGCTCAGTTTGTTGCATAGTTTTAATATTTCGTCACAAAAAAATAACTTATACGACAGTCTCGCTCCTGCTTCTTGCGAATTAGGAAAATAGGCTGAGATTACTATGTATTTTTCATATTCTATACCAAGTACTCTGCCCTCATCATCTATTTCTGGTATATCCATCAAAAATATGTCTTTTACTTCTTTTTTAGAAAAAATTGCTACTCCTGAATATCCTGCTTTCTTTGCAGAACTCCAATATGTGTTATAAGAAATGCCTTCCAATATAGGCTGTTTTAATGCTTCACTTAGTTGTTCTTTTCTTGCCTTTGTTTCTTGCAAGCATAATACATCGGGAGCTTCTTGAAAAAGCCATTGCAAAAAACCCTTTTTTTCTATTGCACGGATCCCATTAACATTCCACGAAACAATTTTTTCGCTCATTATTGCCTCTCTTATTTTTTGCTAAATAATTAAAAACAAACTTTAGGCATTATACGACAAAAAGATAATAATAAATAGAAGGGTGTTTTAAAACATTATTGTAATGATAAGTTATAACAAATTGAAAGGACGAAAAAGTGCATAAAATAGGATATGAACAAATATTAAAAACTGCAAAAGACAAGTTTGGGATAAACAATATATTTCCATACCAACTTTTAGTTATTTCTAATATATTAGACGCATGTAGCAAAAATGAGAATGATGAAAATCTTGAAGCGGCTAATAATCGCCAAATTGTGCTCTTTCCTACAGGAGCGGGCAAATCTTTATGTTTTCAACTGCCTTCACTATTTTTAGAAAAACCCACTTTAGTTATTTACCCTTTGCTCTCTCTTATGCGAGACCAATATAATAAACTCAAAAATATATTAAACACTGTAATATTGATTGGGGGACAAACACGAGAAGAAAGATTGGAGCAATATAGACGTATTAAAGATGCACATATAATTATTGCAAATCCTGAAATCTTAGCAAACAAGGAAGTTTTAAAACATATAAAGGAGAGAGGCATAGCACATTTGGCAATAGATGAAGCACATTGCGTTAGTGAATGGGGGCAGTCTTTTAGACCTTCATATCTTAATCTTTCTTCTATAATACAAGAATTGAACCCAATTATGGTCTCAGCATTTACTGCTACAGCGAGTGAAGTGGTTTTACAAAAAATGAAACAATTAATTTTTAATAAAGATGTAAACATTATCCAAAGTTCACTCGATCGTCCAAACATATCTTTTGCATCGAAACATTGCGTTGTTAAGGAGCCCCTATTATTGCAGGAAATAGAAAAAAGGGAGAAACCTATCGTAGTGTTTTGTTCTAGTAGAAAAAGATGCGAGCAACTCTCTAGGTTGATGTCTATAGAGATGCCAACAATACAAACGGAATTTTACCATGCAGGATTGGAAAAAAGCGAAAAAGAAAAAATTGAACAATGGTTTTATAAAGCAAAAAATGCTTGCTTAGTGGCAACGTGTGCTTATGGTATGGGAGTGGACAAAAAAGATATTCGCACAGTTATTCACTTTGAAATGCCAAGTACGATAGAAGCCTATATTCAAGAAGCGGGAAGGGGTGGAAGGGATAGAGAGAGATGTTCTGCCATTCTTTTGTGGAATGAAGAAGATGAAAAGCGTATGTTGAAATTGAAAAATGAAGAGATAAAACGCGCTGAGTTGATGATTTCTTTTGCAAAAACGCCTGTTTGCAAAAGACATTTTTTGCTCAGGGCCATGTCTTTAGGCAAGGAGCGAGAAGAGGAGATGCCAATATGTGGAAACTGCGATGTTTGCACTGGAGAGGCTGAAGAGATGGATAAGAAAATTAAAAATGTTTGCAACTATATCAAAAGGCGAAAGATAAAAAGGGAAGATTTGATAGGCGAAGTTTCTATAAATGGAAAATATTGGAACATGCAATATGCAACAAAACTTATTTCTTATATGGAAAAAGAACACATATTAATAGAAGATAAACTATTTTGGAGAGGTAAATTAAAGGTTAGGAAAAACACTTTTAGTAAAAGTTAGACTTTGTCTCTATGTTCAAATAAAATCCATTGTGCTATTATGAAAATGTGATTGTATGAAAAAAGAAATCTTTCCAATAGATATTGTCTTTGAAAATGAAGATTTTGCAGTTCTTAATAAAGAGCGGGGCTTGCCTACAGCGCCACTAAAGGCGGGAGATGAATCATTACTAACATATTTTTTGAAAATGAGAGAGTTAAAAGAACATGTGGTTGGAAGAAAAGCAGTTGAAGAAGGACTTTTGCATAGGCTGGATACTGCAACTAGTGGGCTTGTTTTGATAGCAAAAACGCAAAAAATGTATGATGTATTACAACATATGCAAGAAATGCATCTAATAACAAAAGAATACCTAGCTTTTTGCGATTATGTGCCCTCCCTTTTCTCACTCTCCATCGTTCGGACAGAGCATAGAAGCCACTCTTTTACTATCGAAAGTGGCTTTGCTCCTTTTGGAAAGAGGGGGCATAAGGTTAAGGTATGCAATGAACTCACGAGAAGTGAAAAAGGCAAAAATCAAAAAATGTATACAACTCAAGTTTCAATCGAAAAAACCAATTGCCTAAAGCGCATCAAAGCTATGCTTTTAGGTCGGGCATACAATAAAGAAATATCACACCAGAGGGGAGAGGCAATATGCAGATGCTCCATCACTCAAGGATATCGTCACCAAGTGCGTTGCCATCTTTCAAGTATAGGGCTCCCGATAAAATGCGATGCACTATATAACGCAAAATATATTGCAGAACACGAGCAGAAAAGAATAGAACTCGAAAAAGCTAACAACAGCTATCAATTGGAGCTCTATGCAGTAAAATTAGCTTTTCCATCGCCATATGTTAAAGACGAGATATTATCTTTTTCGATTCCGCGACCAAATAAAACGAACCCGTAATAACGAGAGGAGACTGGCTCTTTGTTGCTTCTAAAAATGCCTTCTCTATTATGCTCTGATAATCGCTAGAGGATATGCATTCGATAGAACGCTCGTTATAAAATGTTTCAAAATCTTCCCGTGTCTTTTCTATATTGCTTTTTTTGAAAGTACCTGGGATGGTGATATATATTTTTTTTGCTATATCTTTGAAAAGTGGTGCAATTAGACGGGTGTTTTTGTCGTCTGCACAAGCAAAAAGAACAATTGCCTTTTCGTCCGTTAGTTGCCTACAGGTTTTGATGCAATAGTCTATACTTTTTTCTGTGTGAGCACCATCCAAGACTACTAAAGGTCGTTTTGAGAATATTTCAAAACGTGCAGGAAGCCAGGCTTTTGCAAGTCCCTTCTCTATAATTTCTTCTGTGATATCGTCTCCTCCCAAATATTTTGCAACAATAGAAACAAGGGCTGCATTTTCTGCTTGAACTGTATCAACAAAAGAGAGGCGAGTTCTTATAGACCTTGAAAACCGGGCTCCGATTTCATTCTTTTTATTAAATTCAATCTCTGTTGTCAAACCATCTAGAGTTGGGCAGGCTTTAATATTAGATATTATGTCTGGCATATAGAAAAATGGAGCATTCATTTCTTTTGCCTTTTCTCTAAAAACTCTCAAGGGAGCCTCTTCTTGATAAAAGCAAAACACAGGAGTGTTCTTTTTTATAATGCCCGCTTTCTCTCCTGCAATTTTTTCTTTAGTATCTCCCAGGTACTGGCAATGTTCTAGTTCTATTGGCGTTAT
>CAUTVN010000121.1:0-4661 GCA_963541705.1 uncultured Treponema sp. | reverse complement strand
GTCAAGATGAAAAAGTAAAAAAATGATTAAAGAGCTTGTGGTTTCAGGAGGAGCAGCTTATAAGGGCTTTTGCATTATAAATCTTATTGCAACTTTTTCTTAAATCTTTATAATGCGCAAACGCCCTATTGCCCCCCACCCCACTTATATTTTTTCAAAAATTAATATACTATAAGGGGGCTCGAGTTTTTATTTTGGAGGTTTTATGAAAGCACTAGAACGATTTAAAAAATACATAGCGTTCGATACTAAGTCAAACGAAGAGAACGCGTGTTGCCCTTCCACACCAGGTCAGCTTGTGCTGGGCAAGGCTTTGGTAGAAGAATTGCAGGGCATGGGGCTTAAAGCAGAGCAAGACGAAAATGGCTACGTCTATTCTGAGCTAAAAGGCAACGACCCTTCTTGCAAAAAAACCATAGGCTTTATAGCGCATATGGACACAGCGCCAGACTTAGACGGAAAATGCGTCAATCCCCAAGTCTTTGTATATAAAGGTGGCGATATCAAGCTCAATTCAGAATATACAATGACAGTGAAGGAATTTCCGTTCCTAAACGACTTGGTCGGTCAAGAGGTGGTAACCACAGACGGCACAACGCTTTTAGGCGCAGATGATAAAAGTGGAATCACAATCATTATGGGCGCCATAGAATATTTGCTCGCTCACCCAGAAATCAAGCACGGAAACATCAAAATAGGCTTTACTCCAGACGAAGAGATAGGACGAGGGGCTGACTTATTCGATGTTAAAAAATTTGGTGCAGATTTTGCCTATACTATAGACGGGGGTCCTTTAGGAGAATTAGAATACGAAAACTTCAACGCTGCAGGAGCAAAAATTACCATTTGCGGCAAGAATGTGCACCCAGGTTCTGCCAAAAATGTTATGCTAAACTCAATTGCCGTAGCGATGGAACTTGAGGCAATGCTGCCAAAAGAGGCAAAACCCGAATTTACAGAAAACTACGAAGGCTTTATTCACCTCTCTTCCATTTCGGGCAGTGTGGACGAAACCAAAATGAGCTACATTATTCGAGACCATTTTATGGAAAGTTTTGAACACAAAAAGAAAGTTTTAGAGGAGGCTGTTGCATTTTTAAACACAAAATATGGAAATGTAGTAAAATTGGAAATGCGCGACTATTACTATAATATGAAAGAAAAAATTGAGCCTTGTATGGAGATTATAGATTTGGTTAAATCTTCTATGGAAGAGATTGGAATATCCCCAAAAGTGCAACCAATTAGAGGCGGCACAGACGGAGCGCGTCTTTCTTTTATGGGACTACCCTGTCCAAACATTTTTGCAGGTGGCTATAACTTCCACGGGCGCTTTGAAATTGTGCCAACAGCTTCGATAGAAAAAGGAATAGAGTTGCTAGTTAAAATTAGCCAAAAAGTTTGCAAGATGTAGAGCATTTTTTTCATAGAAACGAGGAGCTTTTTCAAAAGGGAAAAAGCTCCTTTTTTGTTTTCTTTAGAGCTCTGGAAGAGTTGGAAGAGAAAGCATTTCTTTTTCTTTTGTCATATGTTGCGCATTCAAGACCACCTCGCCTTCTTCCACATCGACAAATATGGTGGAACCCTCGTCTACCTCGCCTTCGACAATCATTATAGACAATGGCTCTTCAATCTTACTCTGAATTAGTCGCCTCATTGGGCGAGCACCATAGCTCGGCTTATAGCCTTCGCGAGCAAAATATTCAACCGTTGCCTCAGACAACACGAGGCTTATACCACGCTCACAAAGTCGCGTTTCTAGTTTCTTAATCTCTATTTCAAAAATCTTTTTTATAGAGTCTTTATATAGAGGAGAGAAAACTACAATATCGTCAAGCCTATTTATAAACTCAGGAGAGAGAAAGCGCCTAATCTCGTCCATTGCATTGGCTTTTATGTCGCTATATGCCATAAGCCCGTCTCTTGCAAGGCTAAAGCCTGGAACAGACTCTTGTATGATGGAGCGAGAGCCTGCGTTGCTCGTCATAATGATTATAGTATTGCGAAAACTCACAACATTTCCCAAACTATCTTGTAATTCTCCTTCTTCCAAAACTTGTAGCAATATGTTAAACACTTCCGGGGAGGCTTTTTCAATTTCGTCAAGCAACACTACAGAATATGGGCGACTTCTAATTTTGTCTGTTAAAAGCCCGCCATTTTCAAAGCCGACATAGCCAGGGGGCGAGCCTATAAGTTTTGAAACAGAATGTTTTTCCATATAGTCTGACATATCTATCCTGATAAGCGACTTAGACGAGGAGAATAGATATTCTGCAATTGTTTTTGCAAGCAGTGTTTTTCCCACCCCCGTAGGACCTAAAAAGAGAAACGAGCCTATTGGTCGCTCTTTCGCGGAAAGTCCCGCCCTGCTCCGCCTGATTGAAGAAGAAATGGCTTTTATCGCCTCTTCTTGCCCTATCACTTTGCTTTTTAGAATTCTCTCCAAAGAGCGCAAGCGCTCTAGCTCGCTCTCGCTCATATGTTCTTGTGGAATATTTGTCATTATAGAAATTGTTTTTTCTACATCAATAGAGTCCACTTGCAATATCTCCGCATTGCCAGGCTTTTTCCACTCATTTTTCACTCTCAAAAGCTCATCTTTTAACTTTTTTACCTCATCGCGCAAGATGATTGCTTTTTCATAGTCTTGCATCTCTAAAACATTTTTCTTTTCGATTTGCAGTCGCTCAATATTTTCTTCTATCAAACTTAAACTATTGGATCGTCTTTCATTTTCTGTCTTTTTCATAGCGCCACTTTCGTCTAAAACATCGATCGCTTTGTCGGGAAAGACCCTATCTGGAAAATAGCGAGAGGAGAGAGAGACAATCTTTTTCAAAGCTTCTTCTGAATATTTTACATGATGAAATGCTTCGTATTTTTCTTTTATTCCCTGCAACATTTGTAAAACTTCGCTCTCGTCCGGCTCTTCGATAAATATTTTTTGAAAGCGACGCACAAGGGCAGCATCTTTTTCAAAATATTTTTTGTAGTCTGCAACTGTTGTAGCGCCTATGCACTGAATCTTTCCTCTCGCCAGAGCAGGCTTTAGCATATTTGCAGCATCAAGCGCACCTTGCGACGCCCCAGCCCCCACAATTGTGTGAATCTCATCTATAAACAAAATGATGTTTTTTTCTCTAGACAACTCTGCTATAACTTTTTTTAGTCGCTCTTCAAACTGTCCTCTATACTTAGTGCCTGCTACAATCGAGCCTAAATCCAACACAAAGATTTTTTTGTCTAGCAAACAATTAGGCACTTCTTCATTTGCAATTGCATACGAAAGCCCTTCTACAATTGTGGTTTTTCCAACTCCAGGCTCGCCTATTAAAATGGGATTGTTCTTTTCTTTTCTAGAGAGAACTTGAATTAGTCTTTTAATTTCTTTTTGTCTTCCTATAAGTGGAGAAAGTTTTTCATCTCTGTTGCCAGAAAGCTCATAGCCCAAATCAGCTAAAGAAAGAGACGATCTCTCCTCCTCTATATTTCCAAAAACTCTCTCCCCATCGCTATTTTCTTTAGAACTATTATAAAAAAGACTTAACACATGTCTCGCGCTCTCAATTTTTGCCTTATCAGCACCCACAAATTTATGCAAAAAAGAGGAGTCATCCAACAACATTGCAAAAATCAGATATTGGCTATCGAGAGAACCTGTGGCTCCCATATTTTGAAACTCTTGGGCTGCAATATGCATTAAGGTATTCAAACGCATTGAGCGTGAGAAATACATTAAAACATGCTTTTCTTCTTTAACATTCAACTCTTTTTCTAAAGCTATTCGCAAATTTAGCAAGTCAACTCCTATTTGTTCTAGAAATTGATATCCCGGCTGTAGTTTTCTGCGCAAAATTGCCAACAAAATATGCTCGCCTTCCAAAGCAACAGCCTCGCACCTCGCAGCCTCTCGCAAAGCATAATCATTAAAGAGTCTATACATACCTTTAGAAAAATTCATAAATATAGTGTCCTCAAAAAAAACTGATGTTAGATTTCTAAACTAGCAAATAGCACGTTCATCGCTCTGGAAAAATTCATAAATACACTATTCCTTAAAAAACTGATTCTAGATTTCTAAATGAGAAAATGTTTAGAATATTAATTATAAAGCATGGCTAAACATTAAATTTGAAAAACATTACATCTCCGTCTTGCACAACATATTCTCTGCCCTCTAGTCGCACCCTGCCAGCCGCCTTTATCTTGTCTTCTGAACCATATTTTTTAAAATCTTCAAAACTATATACAGAAGCTTTTATAAAGCCTTTTTCAAAATCGGTATGTATAACGCCCGCAGCCTTTGGCGCCACGTCGCCCCTATGAATAGTCCAAGCTCTACACTCATCTTCTCCTGCTGTAAAAAAAGTGCAAAGTCCTAAAAGAGAGTAGGCACTACTTGCTAAAGCAGAGATTGAAGAAGCGCTCATCCCTGCCTCTTTTAAGAATTCTAGCCTTTCTTCCTCATCTTCTATGTCTGCCAAATCTGCTTCAAACTTGCCCGACATAACAATAGAGGCGCTTCCCTCTTTTTTTGCCAATTCTGCCACTGCATCACTATATTTATTCCCACTTTTCATTGAACCCTCGTCTACATTGCAAATATAGAGATGTTTTTTCATAGTAAGCAGGTGGCTATCGTAGAGAGAGGCTATCTC
>CAUTVN010000120.1:0-4744 GCA_963541705.1 uncultured Treponema sp. | reverse complement strand
ACACGATACACATTTACAGAAGTTTCTTGCGAAGTATTAGATAAAAATGCCAGTCCTATAGGTGAAAAAACTTTTTATAACCTTTCCACAACACAATATTTAAATGTTTGGATTAAACGACCTAAACGAAACAATGCAGATACAATTCCTCTTTGCAATGCTATAACGCCTACAGCAGGAAAAGTGCGTGTTGATAAGTGGTCTGATAGTGCTATTGCCTATATGTTTTGTGGTGTCAATGATTTTCAACATGCATGCCAACAAACAGCTCTTTTTTCTTCTTCCTTTGGAGGAGGTAATGGTTTTTACGTAACAAAGGAAAATCTATGGCAGGCGGCAGTTGTGTTTACAGCTCGTCGTATTGTTGCTCATACTTGGCTAAATCATAACGACCAGTTTTTGCAACCATCCAAACCACTGTCCCAAGAGTTTATAAACGACTGCTTAATATGGATGCTTTTTTCTAGTCGCAATCTTACAGCCGGTGCAGATGGTTTAGAATGGCGTGGTGAGAGGTGGTCTATTGTCAATCATTTCATTCCGTACACAGAAGAAGATGTGGGAAGCCCCTCGCGTTTTGAAAGTGATTTTTTGCTAGATTATATGAAAGACAAAGTCTACAGCCCAGAATCTTTATATGTGCTAGAGGCGGGCAAGACCATTTGGAGAGCTTACTTTGCAACGAGTTTTCCCCATTCTATTCGTGAGCGTTTTAAGCTAAATAGGTCGGACGTAGGCTACTACCAGATTCGGCAAGCGCTAAAGGCACTAGCCGAAACAGGCGAATATGCAAACAATGTCAATTTTTCAGAACTTGAACAGTCTTATGTAACGCTAACGGATAAGCTTCGCCCAAAAATATTTGAACTTGGTTTTTTGAAGTGAAAGAGAAATAATTGCCAAGTCTATAATCAGCTCTTCCTGCACATCTACTTTCCAAAGTACCTATGCAATGCTTAATTCGATTTTTTGGTTTTACGATATTTCCACCAAAATAAAATCAAGAGAGCAGTGTTCAAAATTGTCACTATAATGCTTGCTTCTATTTTCTCCTTTCCACCAGAGAGTAGTGTGTTGTTTCGTGGTGAAAGAGAGAGATTGAATATGTGTGGATAGTCATCTGCAAGAGATGCGCCCCCAAAAATAATTGCCCCTACGATGTTCCATATTGCATGGGCTAGAATTGGAGCGATGAGCGTTTTGCTATATTCCTATAACAATGTTGTAAACATACACATAGTAGCCACGTTTACGAAGGCGACAGATCCTGCTTCAACAGCTCCCACATGTAGCAACGTAAAAAGCATAGTGCTTACCATTACTGCTATAGTCAGATTATATTTGGTCTTTAAAAGTTGATATATATAGCCTCGTACCAACAACTCTTGCATCATCACATTTATACATGCAGAAAAAATCCATAACCACAAATACGACACTTCATTTTTTCCCTCTATCGTTAGCTGACCTAAAAATAGCAAAATAGCTATAGACGTTCCAATCCATGCCACACCTACAATGCCCCCAGTTGCCACACCTCGTGCCATATTTTTTGCAATGGGCAATTTCACACTACCTTTTTCTATTGCCAAAAAGATTAATGTGAAAATAATGACTAAAAGAAATGGAATAAGTTCAGACAAAAATCGCCATATGGCAGGATTGAAGTTGTCGGCATTCACGATATTGTAAGAAAATGCCAAACCTAATGATGTTACCCAGCCTATAAAGAAGGTCAATACTTTAATAATTGTAATTATTGCTTTTTTCAAGTTTTTCATTTTCACCTTCACCTTTTAATGACCTACCATCGGCTTTTAAATCTTTTCATTATAGCTATTATAAATCTAAAATATATTTAATTTTTTCAAAGAGATGTAAAAAAAAGGGATTTGTGTTAAAATTATAGAAAGTGCGGAATTGGAGGCGATGAGTGGAAAAATGGCGTCTAGTAAAGAATATTTAGAATTTATTTTAGAGCAATTATCCGAATTGGAAGAAATAACATATAGAGCGATGATGGGCGAATATATTATATATTATCGTGGAAAAATTGTTGGTGGAATTTATGATGATAGATTCCTAGTGAAACCAGTAAAGTCTGCAATAGAATTTATGGCACATGTAGAATACGAAATTCCTTATAGTGGTGGAAAGGCAATGCTTTTGGTAGATGATCTCGAGAATAAAGAATATTTAACCAACCTATTTAACGTGATGTACGATGAGCTACCTATGCCTAAACCAAAGAAAAAGAAATAATTGTTCCTACAAGAATTATTCTAAAACGCCCTTACCGCACGAACTGAATTTTTAATAGCTTTGCTACTATAACCGCTGAGACCACTATACGAGTGTTCATAGTCAAAATCTTGGTTCCATACGTAATAGAGATTGTATTCGCTACTGGAGCAATGAATATTATTGAAAGAACTAGCAAATACTTGTTCTTTCACATTTCTATAAATCAAATCCAACTCATCTTTGCTGGGCAACCACCATTCTCCTGCTTTTGTGTTTTCAGTATGGTATCTAAAGCATCTATAGGCAGCGCAGTTCTCTTCATTTTTTTCTTCTACACTATATTTGTTAATAATTTTATATGTGTTGCTTTTCCCATATCCTAAACCTGTCTGAGTCAATATTTCGACAAGCGAAGGAAACCACGTACTTTCGCCTAAGGTATTTACACTCATTTCTAAGTAATGGCACATTTTTACGCCCCCAATTCCGTCGTATACTACAAAGCCTTGCGGATTCACATAAAAAACTATTCCACCTCCAGGTCCTACATCTCCTATTCTATATTCTTTTTCCGCAACATTTTCATGCGATAAGAGGTTGTCGTGGCTCGAATCTGATGTATTTTCTACTTTAGTAGATTTTTTACTTGTTGGTGTTTTGAGCTTTTTTTGGGGAAATATGCCACTGTTCGTATTTTCTATTAGCTTACTGCAAAAAGAGAGCATTTCTTCAAAAAAATCGTCAATGTTTTTCACTTTGTCTAAATAAGATGCGACAATTGCTGTTGTGTTCACATCTAATATCTTAACATCTAAGAAAAGATTAGCCTCTCTTTTAAATAGATGTCCTACAGCTAAATAGCTAGCCCCTAAAGACGCACCAAGCTCTGCTACTTTGTTTTTATCTGACCAATCTGAGATTTGAAAAGATTGTTCTTCCTTTATTTTATCAAAATGCTTCCTGTCTACAACGCTTGCCACTCCTAATTTGACAAAGGATACTGTGAACATATTCATTAAAAATTCTACATCGTCATCGTCCAGTTCTTTCGCTTCAAATGTGGTGACTGCTATGACGGGTTTGGCTTGTTTTTTCTCATCATCAGTGCCCGAAGAGGAGCCCTTTGAGTTACCAAAAAAGAGTAGTCCCATAAAACTCATACAGGAGCTTAAAAAGAACAAATTAAAAAGTAATAGAGCTAATAGCAAACTGATTTTTTTCATTTATATTTTACTCCTTGCAATATGAATCCTAATTTGCGCTTTCTAATAACTTGGCACAAAACTCTGGCATCTTATCAAAAAAGTCGTCTATTTTTTTTGCTCTGTCCAAATGGGCTGCTACTATTGTTGTTGTTTTAACATTGAGTATTTTGATGGTGAGAAAAAAGAAAGAGCCTCGTCTTACCAAGCGTCCAACTACCAGGTGGTTTGCACCCAATGCTTTACCAAGCTCTGCTACTTTGTTTTTATCTGCCCAATCCGATATCTGAAAAGATTGCTCTTCTATTATTTTGTCAAAATATTTCCTATCTACAACTGTGGCAACCCCTAATCTTGTAAATTCTGCCGTAAACACATGCATTACAAATTCAATATCGTCGGCGCTAACGTTTTTTGATTCAAATGTGGTTATGGCGATGATAGGTTTTTTTACATTATTTTCTTCTGCAAACAATGTAGTACTCATTATCAGAAAAATACACAAATATATCAAAATAGCTTTTTTCATTATTAGGTCTCCCAAAATTGAAGGCATTTTAGAACAGCCTCACTATTATATGGTAAATTCCAGAATATTCGCAAGATGAGTGCGAAAGATAAATCAAAATGGTTATTTTTTGTTTGAAGCGAAAGAAATTAACTCTAGTATATCGTTGGTTGAAAAGGAGATTTCCGTCTTTTTTAGTAAAATCTAAAATATGATTAAAATTTTATTTGACAAATTGCAAAATCTATGATATTTATTTAATAATGACATCAACTTTTATTTAAGGAGTGTTCTAAATGAGTATGTTAAAACGATTGTGCACACTGGCTGTGCTTGTTTTCGTACTGTTTGCATCGTGTTCTGGTGGAGAGAAGACTGAAGGAACTGCCACAAACACTGCAGCAGAGCGAAAAAATGGAATTATTTGTGATAAAGTAATTTTTTCTGTGAACATGGACGAGACTGTTGCCCTAAAAGATGTGGTTGAAGGCAAACAAGACGTGTTGTTCACAAAGGTTGCTCCTGCAATATTGAGTACTTTATCAGACGAAGATAGAGATAAGCTGGACATATACACAATTCCATCTGGTTCCTGGTCGCTTTGGCTAAATCCAGTTCCAAATAAGGCACCATATACTCACAAATTGCCAGAAGGCGGTGTTGTCTTCAATCCTTTGGCAATTAGAGAGGTAAGGTATGCACTCAATTGGCTAATAGACAGAAAGAAAATAATAAACGAAGTGCTTGCAGGCGACGGGGACCCAATGTTTACTGCAATGCCTCCAGGTCA
>CAUTVN010000119.1:0-4868 GCA_963541705.1 uncultured Treponema sp. | reverse complement strand
GATGTTGTGGAATTTCTTTTCTACTTGTTTTATGGATGCAAGCAATATTTTTTCTAACAATGCACATGTTTTTGGAAAGGTGTATTTTCCGCGTTTGGTAGTCCCAATAAGTAACGTTGCAGGAGCTGCCATAAAACTATGCATTCAGCTTCTCTGTCTTTTTGCTTTTTATATATATTATGTTTTTTTGGGAGCGGAGTGTAGACCTGGGCTGAATATACTCATCTTCCCATTTATTTTGCTGTGGCTTGCCATTTTGGCAAATGGAGTCGGAATGATCATCTCTTCTATCACAACAAAATATAGGGATTTGCGTTTTTTGGTTGAATTTGCTTTTGGTCTTGCGATGTATGCAAGCGCTGTAGTCTATCCAATTTCTCAGTTGCCAGAGCGATTTATGTGGCTTTCCTACGTCAATCCTGTAAATGCTCCCTTGGAACTTACTCGCATCATCTTTTTTGGCAGTGGCACTGTTGACTCTTTGATGTTGTTTTCTAGCATTGGGCAGACTGTGTTTTTTGCGATTTTTGGTCTTATAGTGTTTAATCAAAATGAAAGACATTTTATCGACGTTATATAGGTCACTATTTGTGTTGTTTTTTAGAAATAGATTGGTTTTAAGGTGATTTATGGCAAATATTGCTGTTATAGGCTCAGGGTATGTAGGTTTGGTTTCTGGTGCTAGTTTGGCAGACTTTGGGCACAAAGTGGTTTGTATGGACTGTGATGAGGCGAAGATAAACGCTCTAAAGCTTGGAAGGGTGCCTATATATGAGCCGGGTCTTGGAGATTTGGTGGTTCGAGGAATGGCGTCTGGAAGGCTGTCTTTTACCTCATCTCTTAAAGAGGCTGCCACATCTTCTGACATAATTTTTATAGCAGTTGGTACCCCTTCGGAGGAAGACGGTAGCGCAGACTTAAAATATGTTGAAAACGTTGCAAAAAACCTAACCCCTTTTATTACGTCTTATAAAGTGATTGTGGATAAAAGCACAGTGCCTGTGGGGACTGCAAGACTCGTTAAGAAATGGATTTTGGCAGAGTCTTTAAGACTTGGCATTGAAATTGCTAATTTTGATGTTGTCTCTAATCCTGAGTTTTTGCGTGAAGGAAGTGCTATATTAGACTTTACGCATCCTGATCGAGTGGTTATAGGTAGCGACTCAGAGCTTGCAAGCAAGGTGATGAAAGACGTCTATCGTGTGTTGTATCTAAATGATGTGCCCTATATAGAGACAGATTTAGAAAGTGCCGAGCTGATAAAATATGCGTCTAATGCTTTTTTGGCTATGAAGATTACATATATCAATCAAATTGCAAATCTTTGCGAAGAGGTAGGGGCGAATGTGCAAGATGTATCTCGTGCGATGGGGCGAGACGGGCGTATTGGAGCAAAGTTTTTGCATGCTGGAGCGGGATATGGTGGCTCTTGTTTTCCAAAAGATACGAAAGCATTGTCTAAAATTGCGAAAGATGCAGGTTGCGAGATCTCTATTATTGATGTGGTTATCAAAGAAAATGATAGGCAAAAGCTTAGAATGGTAAAAAAAATTGTTAGGGCTTTTGGTGGAGAAGATAAAATCAAAGGAGCAGTTTTTGCAGTTTTAGGCTTAGCGTTTAAGCCGAACACAGACGATATGAGAGAGGCGCCGTCTTTAGTAATTTTGTCTGAACTTGCCAAGATGGGCGCGACAATTAGGGCAACAGACCCTGTAGCAATTGCCGAAGCTAAATGGAGGCTTTCTAGTCTTTCATCTTCGGTTTCCTATTTTGAAGACATCTATGAGTGTGCAAAAGATGTAGATGCGATAATCATTCTTACAGAATGGAACCAATATAGAATGATAGACTTAAAGACAATAAAGGAAAACATGAGGGCTCCTTATTTTTTTGATTTTAGAAACATATATTCTCCAAAGGAAATGGAAGAGATGGGGTTCATATATACTTCTGTTGGGAGGGGAAAAAAGTAATTCTATTTTTTAATTAAAAATTTGCAAAACGACACATGGTATGCTATACTTCAAGAAGGTATACTTTTTTTGAAGGAGGAAAAGCGCTATGAATAAAAAACTTATTTGGATGATTTTTGCAGCTTTTCTTATTGGTCTTACCGTAGGAATTATACTTTGGTGGCAATTGGATCCTGATTTGGTGAGAACTTATTACGTTCCCTATGTCTCTCCTTTCGGGGATGTGTTGGTTTCTATGCTTAAGATGATAGTAATCCCCGTCATTTTGCTATCTTTAATTTCTGGGGCTGCATCGCTTCCAACAAAGGAATTTGGAAAAATAGGCGTTAAGGTGTTGGTGTGGTATTTTGTTACGTCTCTTTTTGCAGCTGTCGTAGGTTCTGCTCTTGCTGTTTGGTTCAATCCTGGATCTGGAGCGTCTAAAGAGGCTTGGGCACAAATGGAAAAAGCTACAGAGGCGGTTTCAAATTCGGGCTCTGGTAGCTTGGTGGCAGTGTTTTTAGGAATGTTTCAAAATCCATTTCAGTCTTTGGCGAACGGCAATTTTCTTGCAATCATAGTTTTTGCAATTGGCTTTGGGATTGCCCTAAAGATTGTCTCGGAGTCTGGTAGTGAAAAGATAAAAGAGGGGGCATCTTTATTTTTGAGTGTCGTAGACACATGCAAAGAGGCTGTGTTTAAGATTGTAGACTGGATTTTGGCATACTCTCCAATAGGTGTGTTTTGCCTGACAAGTGTCAACTTTGCACAATATGGAAAGCACTTGGTAGGTCCTTATGTCTCTCTCACCTCTGGCGTTGTTATAGGCATTATGGCAATGGTTTTTGTGGTCTATCCATTGATGATTTTGATCTCTGTAAAGAAAAATCCAATTTCTGTAATGTTGAAGATGCAAGATCCAATGCTCACATCTTTTGTAACAAGAAGTTCGGCTGCGGCTTTGCCGGTTTCACTGCGTGTTGCAAAAGAATCTTTGCATATAGACGATAAGCTTTCTTCCTTTTCGTTGCCACTAGGTTCTACAGTGAATATGGACGGTGTTTGTGTGCATCTTCCTATGTTTGCGGTTTTGGCAGCAAATATGTTTAACTTGCCTATAAGCTTCACCTCTCTCTTTATATTGGTGGTAACGACAGTGTTGGTATCGGTTGGTGCTGGAGGAGTGCCGGGTGGAAGCTTAATGCTTTTGTTTATTATTTTGCAAAACATGAATTTGGACACAGGTTCAATTGCGATAATCGTGGGTTTGGCGCTTGGAATAAATCCAATTCTTGATATGTTTGAAACTATGAACAACGTAACAGGAGACCTTGTTTGCACATATTGTGTGGCAGAGATGAGTGGAATGATTGAAGAAGAATAATTGAATTGTGTGCCCCTATATTTGAAATTGTTTTGCTTTTTAAGTATAGGGGAAAGTGTTTTGGGGTGAGAGTATGGCGAATGTAATTTCTATTATTTTAGGTGGTGGAAAGGGGACTAGGTTATATCCGCTGACAAAATATCGCTCTAAGCCTGCAGTGCCTTTCGGTGGAAAGCATAGAATCATTGATATTCCTCTATCTAACTGCATAAATTCAGAGTTTAAGAACATCTATATTCTCACCCAATTTAATTCTGCCTCTCTCCATCTACACATAGCCAGGGCATATATCTTTGATAGTTTTTCTAATGGTTTTGTAGAGATATTGGCTGCAGAACAGACTTTTGAGCATTCGGGTTGGTATGACGGCACAGCAGACTCTGTGCGCAAAAACTTAAATCATTTTTCGAGGCATAGTCCAACGCATTATCTCATTCTTTCAGGCGATCAGCTTTATCGAATGGACTTAAAAAAGTTTTTGCTTTTTCACGAAGAAAACAAAGCCGACATCACTATTGCTTGCACCCAAGTAACAAAAGCTGAGGCTTCTGGATTTGGAATAATGAAGGTGGATGAGAGAGCGCTCGTAACAGACTTTATAGAAAAACCCGGTGAGGAAAGTCTTGAGGAATGGAAAATCCCAAAAGATTCGCTTATTTGTGCAAAATCTGGTGGAAAAGAATATCTAGCCTCTATGGGAATATATATCTTTAACAACGAGGCTATGTTGTCATGTTTAGAAAATGAGTCTTTTACCGATTTTGGCAAACAGATTATTCCACATGCGATAAAAAACTTTAAAGTGCTTGCATTTCCACGCGATGGCTATTGGGAAGATATTGGAACTATAAAATCGTTTTATGATGCTACGCTAGATTTGACAGAGATTAAACCAAAGTTTAATTTCTATGACGAACACAATCCCATATATACTCACAACAGAAATCTGCCACCTTCAAAATTGAATAGAGCAGAATTGGAAAAAGTTACTTGCAGTGAAGGGTGCATAATTACTAACGCAAAAATCAGGCATTCTGTTATAGGGATTCGCTCTATAATAGAGGGTGGGACATATATAGAAGATTCGGTTTGTATGGGCGCCGATTTTTACGAGTCGCATGAATCTATCCAAGAAAATAAAAATAGGGGGATTCCGCCTTTGGGTATTGGCAACAATTGTAGGATTAGACGTGCTATAATAGATAAAAATGTACGCATTGGATGCAATGTCTCGATAGGGCAGGGCGAGATAGGAGCTGACGGAGATTATGGCGCCTATCACATAGTGGATGGCATTTATGTCGTGTTAAAAGATGCTATTCTTCCTGATAATTCTTGTATTTAAGTTCGATTGTAAATATAATAGCACTCATATTTTTTATGAGTAACGCATGTGATACAAAGAACTCTTTTTACTCTGCGTTGCAAATTGGTAGCCTTTCGCTGGAAGGCAATATCTTTTTATCCCCTATTTCAGGATATTCCGATGTAGCGTTTAGTTCTCTTTGGAATGAAGAAGGTTCTTCTTTTAC
>CAUTVN010000118.1:0-4924 GCA_963541705.1 uncultured Treponema sp. | reverse complement strand
GATACGGAATGCCACACATCGGCACACCATTTCGTTTTGTGAGCGTCAATCCCAATATTCTACTCACTTCTATTGCTTCGTCAAAAAACATTTCATAAAAATCGCCGAGACGAAAAAACAAAATTGCATCTTTATACTTTTGTTTTATATCTAAATACTGCCTAATCATAGGTGTTTCAAGGTTCTTATTTTCCACTAAGATTTTTCCTCTTACTATTTTTTCATTCTATCACACTTTGTTTATTTGGTAAAACCATTTTATTAATCCTTATATATTATACTTGAAATAGTATATAAATTTCTTATATTATATACATAAATTAACTATGATTTTATATTTAATATAACTATTTTTTTAAGGAGCATCGTATGGCTAATAATAAAGAAATTGCTAACGTTTTTTCTACTCTTGCGGAAGGATTGCAAGGTGGCTCTTTTGCACCTAAGTTCCCAATAGGCTTGACTATTCCGGGGAGCGAACACGGAAATGAAGAGCTAATAAAAGCGGCTCGTCTTGCAAAAAAGAGTAATCCAGACTTGCAAATCATTTTGATAGGTGGCTCAAAAGTGCAAGATTTTACGTGTTTTCCTTGCGAAACGCTAGAAGACGCACACAAACAGATGGAAGCACTTTTTAAGGATGGAACCATTAAAGCAGCTGTTACTATGCACTATAATTTTCCACTTGGAGTGAGCACAGTAGGAAAGGTTATCACTCCAGCGAGGGGAAAAGAGATGATACTTTCTACAACCACGGGGACAACCGATGCTAATAAATATAAAGCCATGCTATTAAATGTGATTGCGGGTATTGCAACCGCAAAAGCGAACGGAATTGCAGAGCCTACAGTTGGACTATTAAACATAGATGGTATTCCTGTAATAGAAAAAGCGCTAAATAAACTCTCAGAAGGAGGATATAAGTTTAAGTTTGCCACTTCAAATAGGGCAGATGGTGGAGCCCGTATGCGTGGCAACGACCTATTGCAAGGAACTTCAGATGTAATGGTTTGCGATACCCTGACGGGAAATCTTTTAATAAAGATGTTTTCTTCTTTTATGACAGGCGGTAGCTACGAAGCTGCAGGTTTCGGCTATGGCCCTTGTGTTGGAAGTGGATATAGCAACATCGTCGGTATAGTTTCGAGAGCTTCTGGGGCACCTATAATCGCGAATGCGCTAAAATTTGTAGCAGATTCTGCAAGAGGCAATGTGCACAAAGTGTATGAAGCAGAACTTAAAGAATGCAAAAAAGCAGGGCTTGAAGCTATCCTCGCAGATATGCCAGGTGCTAAACCTCAGAGTATGGAAGAGAAGGCGGTTTCGGCTCCTCCTAAAAAGACTGTAGAAGCTGGAATACCGGGCATTGATGTTATAGAAATAGAAGATGCTTGCAAGGCGCTTTGGAAAGTAGGCATTTATGCAGAGACAGGAATGGGGTGCACAGGTCCTGTTATAATGGTTTCAAGTTTAGATTTAGATACAGCAAAAGATGTATTGAAAAAAGCAGGATACATAAGCTAATTTCATTTTTCCCATACCTTATCCTTAATTAGCGCAATAGCGACCTTGAGGATAAGGTACCTTTTCTCACTCTAAACGAGTGGTTTTATCAAAATAAGAATTGTTTTTCTATTTTCTCACCTTTTTAAGACCCACGTATGACGGATGGGCGTTTACTTTGCAAGTCCACTGCGTCTCGTAGCCCAGCTTGTCTCTTAAAAGGAAAATGAGTCGGTTGCTCCCTTTTTCAAGATTGAGTATATCTTGAAAAATCACCTCACCCCTTTCATTGGTAGAATCCGGAAAAAGTCTTAGTAACATACTGTCCAAACTTACTTTTTCTCTATATATTTCAAGTCTTTCAATTCCCGCTCCAACATCTTTTGCAACAGAGGAAATGGGGAGTTTCAAAGAAATAACATCTACCTCTTCTACTTTTTCAAAACTGCTAAACTCTTTTGAGCCTATTTTTATTTTTTCAAAACTGGGGGCAGTTTTGTCAATAGTAACGGGCACTTCATATACACTTTCCCTATTTGCCACATCCAAAATCTTTAATACTATAGTCGCATACCCTTCTTCTTTAAAATCTATCTTTTCAAAAAAAGAATAAATATCATCCTCTCCTGAAAGACGTTTTGGAACCTGAAGAGAAAAATCATCTATCTCTCTACCATTTTTAGTTTTTACTCCTATCTTTATATGTTTTATAGCGTTAGTTTCTTTTATCTTGCCACCTATAGCAACTGAGTTAATATTTGAAAAATATTTAAGCTCCAATCCTTTCCCATTTTCTAATTCTTCTTTTGAAACCTCACCTATCTTAATTAAAAGTGGCGCGCCCTTATCATATTCAAAATAGGTTGTCTTCAAGACTATCTCTCTTTCCTCTTCATCTTTTACGGTAAAGAAAAACTGATATCTACCTTCTTTTGCGCTTTCAAAACCTTTAAGCTTCCAGTCGTTTTTGTTTGAGATCTCTATAGGAACCTCCACCTTTTTCCCATCATTATAAGAAAAAGAGGCTTTAAGACAGGACGCGTCCATATTCCCACTTTCATCAAAAAATTTCCCAGCTATTAAAGGAAATTCGCTAACTAAATTTGGTACGTCATTTATAATAAATTCTAGTGTATTACTATCGTCTTTGAAAGATGTTTCTTCTACCGAATCTCCTTCAATCTTAAAAATATAAGCTAGATATTCACCGCCCGTTTTGTTTTGAGTTTTTCTTTTGGGTATAAAATGATTTCCCTCTTTATCGCTACCTTTTACAAAAATTATATATGGCTCTCCCTTTTTTAGATTTTCGTCTATGGATAGGTAGGCAATATATTCCTCTTTTTCTTTTTTGATTGCGACGTTTTCAATTTTCACTATTCGTTTTTCAGTATTAAACTCTTTCAATTTATTATCAAACAAATTGTTATATGGCTCAAGAAGCTGTTTCTTTTCAAGAAAGAACTTAAGAAACGTATTAAACTCGCAATAAAAAAAATCGAAACTATTTGAATCTTCCAAAGCTATTTCATCTGCACAAGATGTTAATTTTATGCTAAGAACATCGCCTATCTGCTTTATATTTCGAGGCGGTAAAGTGTTTTCAAGTTTGGTAGTCTCGCCGACATTAAGACTTTCAAAATTGAGAGAAGAAGGAGAGAGCTCCATCACTTCAAAAGTAGGATTTTTTAGGGGATTAAGCAAAAAAGTTGGAAACTTATCTTTTTCTAAAAGAGAGGGGGGCAATTCTTTTTCTCTCTTAAATCTAACCTTTTCTAAAGCTCCATAAATGTAAAAAACATCACTTTCATTTCCAAGCTCCCTATCTCCTTTTGAGGTTGGACTTTCGTATTCTTTTGCACAGTCAAAGATGCGAATCGCAAAGGGGATTTTCTTTTCTCCCGCGTTTGGATCTGTTCCATATATTTTTCTATATAACGACTCGCTATTCCAAGTATTTTCAAAAAAATCGTCAAGCTTAATATCAAAATTTGAACTTAGCTCCCCTATTCTCATCTCGTGCCAGGCACCATTAGCATATGCAGAAAAATCAAGACTTGCCACTTTATTATCATCTTCTACCATACCTCTTAAAGTTATGCTAGAACCACAAGAAAACAATATGTTTTCTCTATTTTTATTTTTGAAAAACGGAGCCTGCAAAAAAAGAGACGGCGGCGTGTTGTCTATTATTATAGAAGAAAGTGTGCTCCCCGTTTTTCCCTCCGTATCTTTTGCAACCACTTCTAAAGAATATTTTCCATCTTTTAGCGGAAAGGCGCCTTTTTCATCAGGAAGATTCAAAACAGCTCTCCACTGATACACGTCGGCTTTTTTTTCTACAGAACACTTAAAAACACTTTTCTCAGCGCTATTCTCACCCTTAAGGACAACATTCACTTCTTTTATGTTCTTAGAGCCATTAACAATTCCTCTAACAGTAAACGAATTGCGGATTATGGGACACTCTTCTTTGGGAAAGAGCAACTTAATCGAAAAAGCCTGTGAGTCAGGCTTTTTTACGCTATTAATATCTGCCTTACACGACAGAAACAAAACAACAAAAGCAAACAATATATATTTTTTCATCAAAACATTATCTCTTTATAAAAGTTATTTTTTAGCCATAAATGACCAATTTAAGTAACAGCGTGCACTATCCCCAACTATTACGGATAATAACATGTAAATTTTTACATCTTCTAAAAAATCTTAAAAAGGTTTACAATGGCAATGTTCACTCCCGAGTATGTTACTATGCTATTAAAAAATAGTCAAATGTATTTTCAAAAAGAATATACTCTCAAGTTTAGCGCACAGCCCCACATCTCTAGCCAGAGAATATCACTACACTAATTAGACAGACTATGCTCCTCTAGAATAGAGAAGTGGTTGTACATTAGCTAATGTACTGCCCCTAAACCGATCAGTTTCACAGCCATAAACCGATCTATTTAGGGGTTGTGATCTGATCAGATTCGAGGCTCGATACTGGTAAGATTTGGGGACGCAATCTGTACATATTAGGTGGGCAAAACTGATATGTATGGGGGCTCGTTTATTGGTATATTTTTGTAATTATTGTTAAGAGCAAATCGGGACAAAAAAACTTCAAATATAGAAAAATATAGAAAAAAAATTCTAAACCAAATAAAAAAGACTCCGATACTCTTAGGGTATGGCTTATCAGACTTTTTTTTTCCAAGAAGGTATATATCAAACTAAAAGAGTAAAACATCGTCCGTCTCTTTTTAATATGTTTAATTCAAAAAAGGTTAGGTCGCAAGCATCGGCATTTTTTACGATGTCTCGCATTGCGAATTTGGATTCTACTATTTTTGGAGATAGGAGAGCATCTACAAAAAAAAAGCGCAGCATAAGCAAACAGCTTGTCTGGAAAAAATCTTTTTCTATTTTTCTG
>CAUTVN010000117.1:0-4980 GCA_963541705.1 uncultured Treponema sp. | reverse complement strand
TGCCATATCTTCCACATCGCTTTTTTTCACCTTGCCTCTGGGTTTATTGTGCGGAGGGGCATCGCCTATTAAAATAATTTTTTTAACTACACTTTCATCCCTAAGTCGCCAAGACTGTCGCAAAGCCAAAAAAGCCCCCTCATACACAGCTTCGGGAATGTCCCCACCGCCCGCCACCTTAACAGCGTTTAGCGCATTTAAGAACTTATCCATATCCCAGGTAAAAACACACGCCTCTCTAACAACAAAGTCTTCATAGTAATCTCTATATAGTATAAGAGCCACACGAATAGAAATATAAGACTTTAAAAGAGTCTCTAAAAGAGTTTTCATCTCAAGCTTGACTGCTTCTATATGTTTTTTCATACTCGCTGTTGCATCCAACACAAAGACTAAATCCAACTTTTTGCCCTTTCCGCCCGCAGTCTCTGCGTCCTTAGAAACAGTGCGCCTTATGTGTGGAACGATGTCTGAAGTAGATGTGGCATAGAGAAGCTCGCCTCCACTTTTCCCCGTTATGTCCTTAAAAGAAGAAACTGCCTCGTGTATGTAGTTTAGCATAATATCATCAATTTTTAGCACAAAAGGATTGTCCTTAAAAGCGCCCTCATAGTCGCCATATGGCAGAGCAAAAGAGCGAATATTGATGAAAGTGCCGTCCACAACTTCGAGCTCTCCGTGTCGGCTCCAGCTATAGCCGTATACAATGACGTGAGGAATCCAAATATGAAAAGCCCTGCCCAAGGGGGTGTCGTCTTCTATTGTAGAGTCTATTAGGCTATATAACCCCTTGCTCATATCCAACGGCTCCCCATTTAGAAGACGCTTTTCGCTACCATTTATGTCGTTAAAAGAGGGATCTCTATAGGCATAGTTATGCAACTTCAACTTTGGGTCTTGAGTTGTTTCGGTTAAAAGCACAGAGGCAATATCACCTCGCGCCCTTATATATAGATGAAAACCTCCGTCATTGCCCGGAAGCACATATGTGTCTTCTTTTGCAATGCTTAAGTCTAAAACGACTCGCTCACTCCCCTCTTCATCATCCCCGCTCTCTGTAGGACTCTCTTGCGCAAAGAGCAAAAAAGATGAGATCAACAACAAATACAAAAATATAAATAATTTCGCTTTCATCCCTAAAACCTATGCGTTCTAAACAATTTCAAAAGCCAAAAAACAGCTGTGAACCTAAGCAAAAAAAAATTAATATTCAAAGCTGTCTAGTTTTAAGAGTTCATCTTGCAATAGTTTCATTCTTTTTGCACTCCTAACTCCTATTTTTGCAGGCTCAAAATATTTATTTATCGCCAGCACTTCTTCCCAAATTTCAATAGCCTCTTCATATTTTTTTTCGTTATATAGGTGCAAACCTTCTATATACATAGCCTCAAGCCTATCTTGAACCAGAGATCGCCCCCTATCGCCCAAGATTATTTTAACACCCAAAACAATATGGTTTAGCGCAGTGGTTTGAGTGGTTAAATCTAGTGTATAGTTTGCATTAAGTTGGACACTCAAAAAGTTGACCTCGCCACCGAGTGTAAAACTAGGGTTCCCTCCCCTTATTCCAATCCCCGAAAGCAAGTTGAAATATTTAGTGATTCCAAACATCACCCCTGCTGCAAAATATGGCTTTCCAGACTTTTTAATATTGACCACATTGATAGGGAGAAAACCATCCAAAGAAAAAGTGAATGCCTTTACGGGCTGATATGCAAAACCTACAGAAAAAAGAGCTGGGGCTATATTGCCCTTAATTGGGGGACCTACGTTTTTTATTGCCAGACCAAAAGACAGATTTGGCTCTCTCGAGTCAAAATGTTTCCATAAATCTCCTCTAAGCTGCATTCCAACATCTGCCAAAACTGCAAAAGCCATCTGCGAGGCCGCATTCGCTTTTCTCACTTTCAAAGTGCTCTCCTCCCCAGCTCGCCCAGCGAATGGAGGAAATGCGGTCAATCCTGCTTTTAGCGTGGCTCCTATGCTCAAACCTTTGAACTTATAGCCATTAAAAAAATTATAGGCAATGTTAAAGCTCATAAAAGTTTCTGAATAATAGCCGGAAGACAAGCGCTCGCCATAGGCTCCATACTCTGTAAAAGGGACGTAAAAACAGCGCAAATAAGTGCCATAGCCTAAGTTTCCACTTCGCATAGAATAGGAGACGGCGTCTAGGTGCGAGTCTGCAATCCATGCATTGTGGAAAAAAGAGAGTTCAGTGTTTTTCAAGTGGGAAGAGCCTGCTGGGTTTGCCTCAAAAAAAGTGATGTCGTTTGAAAGAGCAGTAAACGCCCCATTCAAGCCCGCAATGCGACCTCCGGGATAGATTAAAAGAGAGCGAAAGCCCATCTCTCCCTCATTTTCATTTGAGAAAATATCAAACGCTTTAGAGACGGCAGAATAGCTTTTTGCTGCTGACTCACTCGCGAAAAGCTTTGCAACAAAAAAGAGGAAAAAAACGCTTATCAAAAATAGTTTCCAAAACCTAAAACGCATCTAAAAAAAGTCCCAATTTGCAAAAAATCTATGCCTCAAAATCACCACTCGCCAAATCTCATCCCCCTCCCAATACACATCCCAAAAAGCCTCATTGACAGTCTCGGCAAAACACTGTCATTCTTTTAAAAATCTCTAAAAATACCTAACACAATTTTTAAAAAACTTAAGTTATCATTTCGTCTATCACAATGTTAATTGCAGAAACAGCTGTATTATCACAATTTTCTATTTTTTCTGTTATCGTTTTTTGTAGATTTTTAACAGAAAAAGCAATGTTTTCATAAAAAGGATAGTCCAAAAGAAGCGCTATGTTATAGCCTTTTGGCTCAAAACGAATCCTAACATCTTTTACCACAACTTTTGGGTCAGCTTCAAAAATATATTTTTTGATATTTTCAGACAAAATATTTACGGGAACCCGCATAATTTCACGCTTAAAAAACTCCGGGCGCACAACCGATTTTTCAAACAAAATTGCAGTTTTGCTAGAGATTACAGGTCGTTTTTGAACCTTAAAGAAAAGGCGCACTTTGTCATAAAATATTTTTGGATAGTTCTTTTTCACTTCCGCAGAAGGCAGGGGAATAACGTGCTTTCCTTCCATATTTCGCTCCCTAAGGGCGGAGGCTATCTCTTGTTGGGTCGAAACATCTTCTATTCTAATTGTCTTGTAGGGAGGGGGAAGAGAAAGTCGCGAGATGATTTTTCCTATCATTTTCTCTGAAGTGCCTAAAATTAGAACTCGCTTATTCTTTTTTTCTTGCAACATATTGACCACTTCGTCTCTATGTTTGTTATCGTCAAAAAGACAGACTCTAATTGCTGCGAAAAATGTTGGCTCTTTTTTTGCAGAATGCCCCGCCAAAATCCTATCTCCTTCTATCAAAAGCCCGTCGTCAATAATCAACTCTGCCTTTTCTTTTTTTGCCAAAGGCTTGGCTCTATAGCTTTTTCCCGTTCCGCTTTTCCCAACAAAAGCTACCACTCGCCTATTTTTCTTTTTTAGAGTATAATCAAAAAAATGAAATTTGAGAGTCTTTTTTATACACACTGTAGGAGTATTCTATCATGCTTTTTATGTTTAAATATAGATGGCACAGAGACTATATTTTCACCCCCGAAACGCCCCTTCCTACAATCTCCCTCAATATAGACTACACTAGTTTATGTACTTCTAAAACACTAGTTAACTAATTTCTCTACACTACCTAGGATGCCCCCCGCACATTAGCTAATGTACAGGCCCTAAACTGATCAGTTTCGCATATCAAAACTTATCAGTTCACGACATCGAATCCGATCAGCTTCGCCCCCTGAATCTGTACAGATCGCAACCTAAAAACTGATAAGGCAGCAAGATTGAAACTTCACGCTCTCGAATCGCAAAATTGAATCTTTTATAATAGGAAAATATTTTCTTTACATTATTTAATTTTTAATATAACATATTAAATTAGTTGTTTTTAAGTAAAATAGAAATTTTGCACTTTAGGAGGATTACTATATGGCACGCCCTATTATAGGAATTACCGGTAGCTCGCTATTTGAAGGAGCGGGTCTTTTTGCGGGATATGAGAGGCTTTATACCAACAAAGACTATGTCGACGCAGTCTTGAGGGCAGGCGGAGTGCCACTCATGCTTCCTACTATAGAAGATGAGGAGGCGATTAAGGCTCAATTAGAAGCAGTGGATGCTCTGATTGTTATGGGTGGTTACGACGTAGACCCGTCTTTTTTTGGAGAGGAGCCACTAAACTGTCTCGGAGAAGTCTTTCCAAAAAGAGATGTTTTTGAAATTGCTCTCCTAAAAGAAGCAATGCAGAAAAAAGTGCCCACGCTCGGAATCTGCCGAGGAATGCAGATTATGAATGTGTGTTTTGGTGGCACTTTATATCAAGACATTTCGCTAATCAAGCGAGATGTGCTAATTCAACATAACCAAAAAGCACGCCCACAGTGTCGCACTCATTCAATACTCACCGAAGGCGGAACGCTGATGCAAAAAGTGTATGGCAGGGAAAACAAAGTGAACTCATACCACCATATGGCAATAAAAGACGTGGCAGGTGGTTTTAGTGTTTCTGCCAAAGCACCAGATGGAATTGTAGAGGCGATAGAACACAAAGACGGGCTGATGATGGGAGTACAGTTCCACCCAGAAATGCTTTCTCTAACTCACGAAGCATCTCAAGAGCTTTTTAACATATTAATCAAAAAAGCGAAAAAATAAGACATCATGTATTTAAGGAGGAAAAAGTGTCGAACAAAAATAAATTAGGACTTTTTAGTATTTGTCTCTTAGGCGTAAACGCCATTGTCGGTAGCGGTATTTTCTTGCTACCTGGAAAGATTGCAAAAGCCTCTGGAATGTGGAGCATTGGCGTTATTTTATTCGACGCCTTTTTGGTTTTGCTAATTGCTTTATGCTTCGCAGAAGCAGGCGGTCTGTTTAAGAAAAACGGTGGGCCATACGTCTATGCA
>CAUTVN010000116.1:0-5141 GCA_963541705.1 uncultured Treponema sp. | reverse complement strand
TAAGCGGGCGATGATGACTATAACAAAACCCAATATATTTTGTCAAGCACTTTTTTAAAAAAAATTAAAAAAGTTTTAAAAT
This sequence comes from uncultured Treponema sp., assembly GCA_963541705.1. Classification (GTDB taxonomy): domain Bacteria; phylum Spirochaetota; class Spirochaetia; order Treponematales; family Treponemataceae; genus Treponema_B. The sequence goes on along the minus strand of CAUTVN010000116.1, from coordinate 5,059 downwards.
TAACAAAACTTTCTATTAATCACGCTAATTAGGCGTCTTCTAAGATTGCAGCTTGTGCTGTCGCAAGGCGTGCAATAGGCACTCTATAAGGAGATGCCGAAACATAGTTCATTCCAAGACTACAAAAGAATTTGACCGAACGCAAGTCTCCGCCATGCTCTCCACACACGCCAACTTTTAACTCTTTTCTACTCTCTCTTCCTTTGTCTATCGCAATTTTGATTAGAGCGCCAACTCCTTCTTTGTCTATTGACTGAAATGGATCTGTCTCAAAAACGCCCGCCTTGTTCTCGTCCACATAAGCATCCAAGAATTTCCCGGCGTCATCTCGGCTAATACCCAAAGTCATCTGCGTTAAATCATTTGTTCCAAAAGAGAAAAACTGTGCTCTTTTTGCAATTCTATCTGCAAATAGACACGCCCTCGGGGTTTCAACCATGGTCCCGACCATATATTCAAGATGTCCACCCTCTGCCTTTTCCTCTATTATGGCATCTGCAACTTCTCTCACTTGTTTTTCCAATATTTCAAACTCTTTAGAATCAACCACAAGCGGAATCATTATTTCAGGAAAAACCTTAACGCCTTTTTTCTGCATAGTGCACGCAGCCTGAATGATGGCCGTAACCTGCATAGTCAAAATCTCAGGATATGTGATAGAAAGCCTGCAACCCCTATGACCCAACATAGGATTTGCCTCATGAAGTTGTTCCACTCTCTCTTTTACAGTGCTAAAAGCCACATTCAACTCTTCTGCGAGATGTTGTTGTTCTTCCTTGTCTTTAGGCAAAAACTCATGCAACGGTGGGTCAATCAACCTGATGGTTACAGGGTAGCCATCCATTGCCTTAAAAATGCCTTCAAAATCTTTTGTTTGATATGGAAGAAGCTTTTTCAATGCCTTTTCTCTATCACTTTGAGTTGTTGCAATAATCATCTCTCTAATTGCAAGCTGCCTTTTCGCATCATTTTTCCCAGTCTTTGGGTCTGTAAAGAACATATGTTCTGTTCTGCAAAGTCCAATTCCTTCGGCTCCAAGAGATCTGGCAATTTTTGCATCCTCCGGCGTATCTGCATTGGTTCTCACCTTAATTTTTCGCCTTTCATCCACCCACTCCATCAATTTATCATATGCCTTGGACGGTTTTGGATTCATAAGCTCAAGCTCGCCTGCATAAACGTCGCCTTTAGAACCATCAAGAGTGATAAAATCTCCTTCTCGCAAAGTTAGACTCCCTGCAACTACCGCTCCCTTCTCTTCGTCTATGTGCAACATATCACAGCCCACAACGCAACACTTGCCCCAACCTCTCGCTACAACAGCGGCATGGCTCGTCTTCCCTCCAGTTGCTGTAAGAATGCCTTCCGCAACGTGCATTCCGCCAACATCTTCTGGACTTGTTTCATGACGCACCAAAACAACCTTTTTCCCCGCCTTTTCGTATTCTTCCGCCTTTTCTGCCGAAAGAGCTATTATGCCCACGCTAGCCCCTGGAACTGCGGCAATTCCGTGAGCAAAAGGCTTGATGCCGACCAACTTTGAATAGTCCAAGCTTTTATAAAAAACGCCTTCTATATCTGTAGCCTTAATTCTCGAAATTGCCTCATCTTTTGTGATGAGACCCTCTTCCACCATATCAACAGCCATCTGAAAACTCGCCGAAGGCAACCTCTTTCCAGTTCTGCACTGCAAAATATACAAACGTCCTTCTTCAACCGTAAACTCCACGTCTTGCATATCTCGATAGTGCTTTTCGAGAATCTCTCGAACGTTGCACAACTCTTTGTAAGATGCAGAGTCTTCTTTTGCAAATTCATCTAACTTTATTGGCGTGCGAATTCCGGCAACAACATCTTCACCTTGTGCATTAAAAAGATATTCGCCATAAAACTCATTTTTTCCACTGTTTGGATCTCGAGTAAAACACACGCCAGTGCCCGATGTTCGCCCCTTGTTGCCAAAGACCATCTGCATAACGTTGACAGCCGTGCCTTTAAGGCCAACTATATGTTCAACTTCTCTATACTTAACCGCCTTAGCACTCATCCAAGAATTAAAAACAGCATTAATAGCTCCCCAAAGTTGCTCTATTGGGTCTTGAGGAAAGTCTTCTTTAATTTCTTTCTTATATAGAAGCTTATACTTGCCTATTAGGGAAGAAAGCTCTTCTTCATTTACATCTGTATCAGAAATAGCTTCGCTCTTAAGTCTACCAAGTCTTTTTCGAGTGTCTTTTTCTTTTATCTCATCCAAAATCTCATCAAATTTCCTTCTTTCAATATCTTTTGCAGTAGAACCATACATCATAATGAAACGTCTATAAGCATCGAGCGCAAAACGTCTATTGTTTGTCTTTTTTGCCAAGCCTTCGACCGACTCGTCTGTAAGCCCCAAATTAAGAATTGTCTCAAGCATTCCAGGCATAGAAATTGCCGCTCCAGAGCGCACAGAAACAAGAAGCGGGTCGCCTTTGTCTCCGAGCTTCTTTCCAGCTCTCTTTTCTAATAGTTTCAATGCCTCTTCCACTTCTTTTTTTACTGAATCAGAATACTTTCTGCCATTTTTATAATAATTTTCACACACTGATGTAGAAATTGTGAATCCCGAAGGCACTGGAAGCCCAATCCTAGTCATCTCCGCCAAACCTGCGCCCTTTCCACCGAGCACAGCTTTCATAGAGGCATTGCCATCAGCCTCCCTATTTCCAAAAGAATAAACTGTTTTCCCTTCCATAAACATCTTCCTACCAATGCTTAAAAATCAAAAAAATTGAGTGAATGAAAAGCAACAATAGCCACTAGATCTCAGCCAAAAAAGCCCATCACCCTAAGGCTAAGTGTAGCATGTTAATATGTAGCTGTCTAGTATTTTTTCAAAAACTCCAAAAGAACAAGACAAGCAACAAAAACGCCCGTCACTCCTTAAGGCAAGAAAAGTGTGCTGCAGAACCCAATAGCTGATATTTATTCAATTTGAAATAATTTTGCAAGTGCAGTTTGAATTCAACCGCACTCTCGTGAGGGGGCATCATAATGCCTTTTGCGTCATATATTTTCACTAACAGGTCGGAAAAAGTGTAGACTCCCTTAACATAGGCGGAGCCGATTAACAGCCCGCCTTTTTTTAGTACTCTCTTCATTTCTTGCAATGCCCTATCTTTTTCGGGGAAACACTGAATGCCGTTCATAGAAACAACTAAGTCAAAACTCTCGTCTTCGTATGGCAACGCTCCAACGTCTCCTCTCATAAAAGAAATGTGAGAACTTGAAGAGCCACTTTTAGACAAAGCTTTTCTAAAGCGCTCAATCATTTCGGCAGAATAATCCAGGCATTCAATCTGGGCTTTAGGGTGCGCTAAATAGACGTCTTTAGTGAAAACTCCTGTTCCACAGGGCACGTCCAACATTTTGCCATTAAAATTGTTTGGCAACATACTAAAGACCAAATTGGCAGAATCGATGTGGTCTCGTGTGTGCCAAAAAATATAATTCATAAGTCTCGTATACCAAACTCTTCCGGTAAGAACATCGTCGTATAAAGAAGACTCTTTTTTAAAAAGATGATCGAACGTGTCGTTAACTTTTTCGCTATCCATAATCTCTTTTCTCTAACCTCACTCATACAAAAAATGTATTATGTTTTGCATTCAGGTATCTTATAAGAGTTTGAACCATCGTCATAATACCCAAATCTGCTTAATTATTTTCTGTAAAGATTTTGATAATGAAGATTTATTTAATTTCAGCACCTTGATTGCCAATGAAAAATAGCCAACCAAATCTACTTCAATATTAGACCGTTGTGTGTATACAAGATATGCAGTAGCTGTACTCAACTTTGTTGCCTGCACGGCTTTTGTCTTTAGGAAGGCTTCAACATCTTTGTTTGGGAACTTGAATGTTTCAACAATCAAATTAAAATATGCCTCGTCATTTTCTATTTCAAGCAATTCTGATAGTCTTTGGATCTTATAATCGGTTGTTTTTGCTAAGCCTTGCATTAATTATCTGTGTCATCTGTTCACGAGAAATAGAAGATATCCCCCCACTCCCTTTATAGGTTCTGAGGGCTTTTGCATAGAATCCACAAACAGTTTTACAAAAGCACAAGCTTCTTTTTTTGAGTCTATAACAAAAGACTTCTTTAAACTTGATGTAGCCATATGTATTACCCCCCTATACTGTTTACGGTATAAATATAAAAGAATTTAGATATATTGTCAATCAAACCGTCCTAAGCATAGGACTGGCAGTCCTAGTGCAACATTATAAAAAAAATGTATTGTGTTTTATCATTATAGCATCAATCGAATAATGACTGCATCTGGCAAGACTTATACACGGAAATCCTTTTGTTTGCGAGCTGCACATAGTCGGAATTTATTTCATAGCCCACATAATGACGCTCAGCCTTTAATGCTGCAACGGCTGTTGTTCCGCTTCCCATAAAAGGATCCAAGACTATATCGCCCTTAAATGAGTATAATTGAATTAGTCTATATGGCAACTCGATTGGAAAAGGAGCTGGGTGTCCAATTCTTTTTGCACTTTCTGCCTGCATGTTCCAAACAGACTTTGTCCACTCCATAAATTCTTCTCTTCCGATCGTATTTTCCCTATTTTTACTCTCTCTTTTATAGTCTCCTTTTGAAAAAACTAATATATACTCGTGCACATCTCTCAAGATTGGATTAGAAGCACTTTGCCAACTGCCCCAAGCAGTGGAAGGGCTGGCGCTTGCCGCCTTGTTCCAAATAATTTCTCCGCGCATATTAAAGCCTATATCAATCATCATTTTAGAAATATAATCTGATAGCGGGATATATGGCTTTCTGCCCAAATTTGCAACGTTGATACAAGCTCGTCCTCCGTTTACAAGAGTTCGATATACTTCGGAAAACACATTTTTAAGCATAGTCAGATATTCGTCCAACGAAAGGTCGTCATCATATTCTTTTGAAACATTGTAGGGAGGAGACGTAACCATCAAGTGCACTGAGTTTTCTGGCAACGCGCTCATATCTTCAGCCGAAGCTAAAATGATTTGGTCTAGTTTTTC
>CAUTVN010000115.1:0-5283 GCA_963541705.1 uncultured Treponema sp. | reverse complement strand
AGTGGCTCACAATTTTGGGTGCCATGTGGCGAGAAGGTATTGCCTACAGCAACTTGTCCTCTAATTAAAGCATCTCTTGGTGCACGTTTTGACCGTACATGTCCATTTTTTAGAATATGCGATTTGTTTGTAGGAGAGAATACTCGCGATGGAAAAAATAAAGCATGGGAGATTTTAGCAGAAGATGCTCCTATGTATATTATGGATATTCCACAAATGAAGCGTCCTTCCGACTATCAAAAGTGGGCAGAAGAAATTAAAAATTATTATAGAGCAAATTGAAGAGCTTATAGGAAACAAAATTACAAGTGAGTCTCTAAAAAATGCAATTGTTTTATTAAACAATAAACGAAAAGCCTTACAACGCTTAAATAATTTTAGAAAACTCAAAAACATTTCCATTTCTGGCAAAGATGTGCTACTAATCCACCAAATAGCCTTTTATGATGATCCTGCACGCTTTACTTCAATGGTAAATAAATTGTGCGATGAACTTGAAAAAAGAAAAGGAGAGAATGTTTCTGTCTTCAAAAATGGAACCAAGAGAATTCTTCTAACGGGAACTCCTTTGTCCATTCCAAACTGGAAAATTCACCATATCATAGAAACTTCAGGGGGAGCGGTTGTTTGCGAAGAGATGTGCACAGGCATTCGCTATAGCGAAGCTCTTGTAGATGAGGGGGGGAGAAAGCATTGATGAAATGGTGAAAAACCTAACAGACAGATATTTGGGGCACATAAATTGTGCGTGTTTTACTCCAAATAAGGAGCGTATAAAAGACATAATTCGTTTTGCAAAAGAATATAATGTCGATGGCGTTATAGACCTCAATTTAAAGTTTTGCAACATATATGATGTAGAAGGCTATTTTGTAGAGAGAGAGCTACAAAAAGAGGGCATTCCATGTCTTGGTATTGAAACAGATTATACTGACGAAGATGCAGAACAGTTAAAAACCAGAATTGGTGCATTTATAGAAATGCTTGCCTAAAGCTAAGCTTTTTTCTACTTTCCCCTCCCTGGTTTTCGTGAGGAGGGGGAGATTTATTTTGCTATATCTAAAAAATTAATTGGTTGAGTTTTTTAGATTTGTTATATTTGTTGGATGTTGATAATGAAGAACTATTATCTTTTTTTTAAAGATTCCCAAACTGCAATTTCTTTTTATTCTGAAGTAAAAAAAGCAGGAATAAAGTGTACTATAGCGCCTACTCCGAGAGAGGCTGATGCATGTTGTGGAGTGAGCATTTTATATTATGAAGATGGCGATAAGTTTATAATAAAAGATATTTCGCAACGCACAGGACTTGGCATAATGAAGTTTTGGGAGTGTGAAAATGCGGATGATCCAAAAAGATTTAAGTTTTGCTAGTATAAACATTACTACTAAAAAATTAAACACAGGATATTATAATTGAAAAAAAACAAAAAAGAACTACAGCTACCAAAAGGCTTTAGTGAATTTACGCAGGCAAGGCAGGAAGGTTTTATAAAGATGAAGCAGTTAAAGGAGTCTGGGGCTCGGGTAGTTGGAGTGTATTGTACATATACTCCATTAGAAATTATTTATGCTGCTAATCTTATTCCTGTCTCTCTTTGTTCCTCTAGTAATGATGCAATTTCCTATGCAGAAGTAGACTTGCCTAAAAATTTGTGTCCACTGGTCAAGGCAAGCTATGGAGTTGCGGTAAGTGATACGTGTCCTTATTTTTATTTTGCAGATTTAATTGTTGGAGAAACTACTTGCGATGGTAAGAAAAAGATGTATGAGCTTATGAATAAAATAAAAGATACATATTCTGTAATGACTCCCAATAATAAGCGATTTGATGAATTATCTTTGTTAATCGACGAATATAGGGTAGACGGTGTTATAGAGATTGTGTTGCAGGCATGCCATACTTTTGCAATAGAAGCTACATCAGTTAGTAGATTTGTGAGTGAGAAAAAGAAGATGCCTTATATGTATATTGAATCAGATTATTCAATGAACGATTTTGGTCAAATTTCCACACGTATTGAAGCTTTTGTTGAAATGCTTGGCAGTTAATTTTTTTTATATGGGATTGATTTATGTATTATGTAGGAATAGATATAGGCTCGACAGCAACAAAAACAGTAATTATGGATGGCAACAAGCAAAAAATCATACATAATAAAATTGTGCCTTCTGGTTGGAATAGCAAAGAGACTGGACTCGCTCTTTTGGAATGGGTGAAAGATGTGTTGGACAATGCAGAATTTACTGTTACTGCAACCGGTTACGGAAGAATCAGTGTTCCTTTTGCAAACAAAACTATTACAGAAATTACCTGTCATGGAAAGGGGGCATATTTTTTGTTTGAAAAAGATGCTACTATCATAGACATAGGCGGACAAGATACAAAAGTGATAGTTCTAAAAAATGGGCAAGTAGTGGATTTTATTATGAATGATAAATGTTCTGCAGGAACGGGAAAGTTTCTGGAAATTATGGCGAATCGTTTAGGGCTTAATTTAGAAGAAATGTTTGCCTTTGCGCAAAAGGGCAAAGATATCAATCTATCGTCTACTTGCACAGTTTTTGCAGAGTCCGAAGTTATTTCTCTTATGGGGCGTGGCACTCCACGCGAAGATATTGCGAAAGGTGTTATTAACCAAATTGTGGCTAAAACAGTTGCATTAGCCAATAGAAAACCAATAGCAGAACAATACTTTCTAACAGGAGGTTTTAGTAACAGTCCCTTTGTAATTGCCGAAATAGAGAAAAAGTTGAAAAAAGAAATTTTAACACATGAATTTGGTAGCTATGCAGGAGCGATAGGAGCGTGTATTTTAGGATGAGTGAAAAGCAAGATTCGATAATTGATGTTGACTTTTTAATTGAAAGGCGCAGAAATGCATATATAGAGTGTACAGAAAATTATTTGGAGTCTAATACTGTTGTGGGTATTTTTGGGGATAGTTTGCCAGAAGAGATTTTTTATGCATGCAACACTGTCCCAGTTCCAATTGAAGGTGTAGACTCTCATATTTTCAAATTTGCTAAAGAAAATGAAACTGCCCACTTTTGTGATGTAATAAAAAGCACGCTTACCTACCTTACCACACAAAAATGTCCAATTCTTTATTCATGCAAAATGTATGTAGTTGAAAATACTTGCAAGAAATTTATAGATGCATTAAAAGCAAACACAGAAAAACCCGTTCTTGTCTATAGGGAAGAAGCGGAGTTGATAAATAAACTTTGTAGTATTTATGGAACCCAATATAACGAAGAGGCAAAAGTGGAGGCAAGAGCAGATTTAGATTATATAAAAAATGTTTTGGAAAAAATAAAATATCATTCTTGTCTTAACACAAAAGAAGTTTTCCTACTCGAATTTTATTCAAAATATATGACAGACTTAAAAATGAGAAAAGAATATTTCGAAGAGTTAGAAAAAAACATAGAATTCATTGAAGAGAAAAACAAAATTGTAGAAGTTGCAACTATTTGTCCACGAGGTGGCTACGAAAGCCTTTGCAAAGAAATAAACATTCCTATCGCAAGGATTGTTCGCACATGGAATGGATCAGAGTACGGCTATAAGCATTGTCCATTTGATTTTAAAAAAGAAATAAACTATTAGCATCCTATCAAAGATAGCGACCCTAAGGGCATATCTTTGATAGGTATGAGAGTTCACGTACTAAACTCCCATTTTGTTTATAACTGTGTCCAACATCTCACTCACCACAGAAATAAACTTAGCCGAAGCGTTATATCCGTGCTGGAATTTCACAATATCAGAAAGCTCTTCGTCAATATTGACACCCGAGACGCTGTCTCTCATATCTTCAAGCTCTTTTACTATTGCCTCTTGCACATTAAGAGCAATTTCTGCTTGCTCACCCTTCAAACCTATGTTCACTACGGCGTGAGCAAAGGCTTCATCAAATGTGCGATATCCTGCTACCATTACAGGTTGTGTACGAATAGAAGCTATTGCAACTGCTGCCCGATTATCCGAAGGATGCGGGGATGAGAGCCCCTTTCTTTTATATCCTGTTGCAATGTTTTGAACATCATTTTTAATTAGCGGATTTACTTCCATCCAGGCTGCAGGGTGCGATATAGGAGAGACATCGTAAGACGTGCTCCTTAGTGAGTCGACAGCATTTGCTCTATCCCAACTATATGCTCCCTCTTCTCCCGATGTTTTTAAGAGTCCTGCATAGCTAGTTAAAAATGCGCTACTGTCAGAAATATGCCTAATGACAAAGTCTGGATTTGCCATGTCTTGTGCTGTCGACGCTTTTAAGTTTAGGCGTCCATTGCTGTCTAGAGAGGCTGTAACTTCTGCGCCAGATGTGTTAATTCTATCGATTATGTCTTGCACTCTATCTGTTGGATTGTATTGTATTTCTATGTTTCCATTAGGAGCCGACAAAGTTATCACACCTCTTAATCCCACTTGTTCTCTATTGTTTAGAGAGTTTGTGCCAGTTATTTTGAAAATATAAGAGTGGTCATACTCTCCATCTCCAGACGCATCATAATTTCCTAAAGTATTGTCTATAAAAAACTCTTCTGTAAAAAAGTTAATTCCAGTCTTTCCGTTAGGGGCAGCAGCCTCTTTGTGAACATCGTTTACAAGATTTAAGAAGTTCACAGCGATTGTATCCAACATTCTTATCTCGTCTCTGACGTCTACATCTCTAAGACCAACCAAAGCTGCAAGTCTTCCAGACTCAAACTTAGCCTTGTTTCCAGAGTCTTTCCAAACCACATCTGCATATCCATCCCTATTCGCGGACGATGCCATTTCAAACTCTCGCCACTCCCCACCTTGCACAATTTCCAGTCCCGCAGTATGTATTATATAAGATTCGTCTCCGTCTCTCCTATCAACGCTTATATCTATAAGAGAAGCGAGTTTTTCTGTATAAACATCGCGCATATCTTGTAAATCGTTTGGAGAGTCTCCCATAGCTTTTACTTTTGAAATTTCTTGGTTTAACAGCGCAATTCGGCGGGCTAGATCATTGATTTCTTTTACTGTAGAGGCGATATCACTTTCTAACATTTCCTTAACGCCTTGCAAATTTTTATATTGCGAGTGCATTGTGTCTACTAGTGTTTCAGCCCTAGTCTTTAAAGCCTGTCTTGCAGCGCTAGATTCTGGATATAGAGAAAGCTCTTGCCATGCATCCCAAAATTCATCAAAACGTGTCCTAAGAGATGTTTCATCTGGCTCATTATAAATGCTTTCTAAACTCGCAATATATTTATCTCTCGTCTCCCAAAAACTTTTATCGTC
>CAUTVN010000114.1:0-5291 GCA_963541705.1 uncultured Treponema sp. | reverse complement strand
GAGCTTCTGCCGTTGCCAGCTACATTACTCCAGTGCCCAAAGGAGTTGGGCCTATGACCATTGCAATGCTTATAAAAAACACTCTCCTTGCAGCAAAAAGGCAAAATGGAATTAAATAAAGAGGCAAAGATGGAAAAGTTAAAAGATATCCAATCTTCTCATGACGACAGAAATATCGAAATTAAAAAAGTTGGAATCAAAAAATTACGCTATCCGATCTCCGTTATGGACAAGATGAATGGAATTCAACATACAATAGCCGATGCATCTTTATTTGTGAATTTGCCTGCAAACCTTCGGGGAACACATATGAGTCGCTTTGTTGAAGTTTTTCATGACTATTCTTCCAATATTACTATGAAAGAGTTTATGAGAATGTTAGAAACAATTAGAGAGCGACTAGACGCCGATCATTCTTACGGAAAAATAAAATTCCCATATTTTATCGAAAAAGCCGCCCCTGCCACATCCTCAAAAAGCTATATGATGTATACATGTACTTTTTCTGGTTTTACCTCTGCAGAGGAAGAAAAAAACAAGTTCTACGTAAGTGCTAAAGTCCCCATTCAAACGGTTTGCCCGTGTTCAAAAGAAATTAGCAAACACGGTGCGCACAACCAAAGAGGCAAGGTAAAAGTGACTCTACAAATTGGCTCTTTTTTTTGGATAGAAGACTTAATTGCGATTATGGAAGAAGCTGCGTCTATCTCTTTATATTCTCTTTTGAAAAGACCAGACGAAAAATATGTTACAGAACACGGATACGAAAATCCTAAATTTGTAGAAGATGTTGTTCGAGATATCTGTCATCTCGTGCCAAGTCTAGGCGATTTTCCTTATTGCTTGATTCAAGCAGAAAACTACGAGAGCATCCATTCTCACAATGCCTTTGCAGCCTGCGAAGGACATTGCAAAAATGGAAAGTTCTTACAAGGATAGACCTTTTTCTCTTGTTCTCTCTTTCTTCTGGCATAATAAAACCGCAACTAGTTAAGAGTTTTAATTAGTTGCGGTTTTACTTGAATTCATCTATTCAAACACATCAAAGGGTGTTGTATATTTTGGCAAAAAGCACTCCCTCTTTGCTACAATAAAGTACACAAGTCTTTCTAACAACACATTTTGTAAAGCTGTTCCAGAAACTCTCATTTCATAATCGCACTTATTTATCGCAGACAAAATCCGTTTGGTCTCTAGCACCGAAAAATTACTTTGTGCTTTTTTATATTGAGAAATAGCAGACTTAGAGGTGAAGCCTTTTTTTTTCATATTAAGCTCGTCAAAATATCCCACCTCTCTTATTGCCTCGTGCCAATCTAAAAGCCGCCTAAAACAAAAGGTAAGACCTGCAATAATTTGAATTGGAGAGGTGTTTTTTACTTGCATAAGTTTTTGAGCAATAGCTATGCTTTGCTCAAGATTTAAACCTACCATTGCATCAAACAAGCTAAACGCACTCTCTTCTTTTGTGTGAGAAATTAAGCGCTCTACATCTTCCTCTGTTATCTTAGCACCTGCATCAAAAAAAAGTACCAATTGCGAAGAGGTCATTTTTAGAGCGTCTGTATTATTTTCAACCAATTCTAAAATTAGATCTATTGCCTCATCCTCTATCTTCATTTTATTTTTTGCAAAAAACGCCTTTATCCACTCACGCTTCTTCTCTTCAAAAAGCTCCCAAAATATTTGCTTTTGCCCCTTTGGCACGGCAGCCTCTAGCGTTTTGTTGATGGCAATCTCGTCAGAAACTAAAATTAAAAAAGCAGGATAATTTTTACTCTCTCCCTTCCATTTAACAATCGCTTCAATTTCTTCTTTTTTCTTAATTTCTTCCGCATTATTTAGCACAACACATATAGCACTCATAAAAAGATTGCCTGTTTGCAAAAGCGACATAAGTTTGAGGACGGGGGTCGAATCAATATAAAGATTATGAAAGTCTACCGCCCCATATTTTTTCTGTAGGGAAGCTTTTACTTTAGCTATTGCTTCGGCGCGCCCACCTATTTCAGGACCGGTAAACAAAAAAAGATTTTCCATAGAACAAGCTAAAAGCTAATCTTCTGCAAACTTGCTAACAAACAAAGCCTGCAAAGCATCTAGAGCAGCCTCTTCATCTTCGCCTTCTGCTTCTATCGTCAGGTGGGTGCCGTAGAGTGCCCCCATAGACATTATGCCAATAACCGAGCGAGCATTAATTTTTGCCTCGTTGTTTATTATGAATATGTCAGATTTAAATTTTCCACACGTTTGTGTAATCATAGTAGAAGGTCGCATATGCACCCCAGCACGATTTTCTACAACTACTTCTCTTTGTTGCATAAAAACCCTCCATATAGTATTTGTAACCTAATATGTATCATCATCACTATAATAATTTTTCCTTTCAATATGTCCTGCCTTCAAGAGCCCTTTCATAAAGTCTTTATCGATTGACTGTCCCATCATTTTTAGTCTTTCTTTTTTTGCAGCAATCTCTAGCAAAATTGCAACATTGCGCCCGGTCTTCACTGGAAGTTCGAGATATGGAAGTTCCACACCTAAAATATCCTTTTTTTTATTTTGAGAGTCCAAACGTTCATACATCTTTTTAGGATTCCACTCTTCAAGATGAACCACTAAGTCTATTTTTTTTGCCTCTCTAACGGCGGTAATGCCATACAATGCTTTTATGTCCACAAGCCCCAAACCTCGTATTTCCATACAATATGCAATCTCTTCGTTTGTTGCCTTGCCAATTAGGGTATTGCCATTGATACAAGAGATGAAAATAGAATCGTCTGCTATCAGTCGGTGCCCCCTGTCTATAAGCTCTAGAGTAACCTCGCTCTTTCCCACTCCCGAAGAGCCCGTTATTAAAAGGCCAACATCAAAAACATCAACCAAGTCTCCGTGTGCATAAGAGCGCGGAGCAAATACGTTATACAAAATGCGCAAAATTCGTACAGTAAATTCGCTAGAAGTAAGGCAGGTTTTAAAGATAGGGCAGTCAGCCTCTTCTGCTATTTCCAAAAACTCCTCGTCAGGTTCAAAGTTATTAGAAAACACACAACAAGGAATTTTCATTTTTAAAAGCTGTACTAACAACCTTTTTGCTTCTCCCTTTTTAGTTAATCCCATCTCTTCATCATTCATCATTTTTGCAATATAGCTCACCTCACCTTTGCCAAAAAGCTGAATACGTTCTTTTGCAAAATCTTTTATAAAACCAGAAAGAGCGAAACCCGGTCTATTTATGTCCGGAACAGTAATCTCTCTAAACAATCCTCGTTTTCCTGCAAGACACGAAAGAAAAAGATCATCTCTCTTTTTCACCTTTAGTTCCAGCAAATCTATAACACGAAAAGGCTCTCTATCTCCTATCATCAATATCTACCCTTGATAAATGCTTTCTATTGTTGTTGAAAAAAAAGTTTCGACACTTTGATATTCATTCAATAGCATCTAAAAAATCACATACTTCTTTTATTGTTTTCCCATCTCATGCTCACATAATAGAACATATTTTAGAATAAGTCGAGTACGATTTTTATAAGATTGGCTTAAAAAAATCCCCCGCCCCTTACAGTAAATTCTATAAAATATAGAAAACATTCTGAGCATCGCTATATTATGCTCTCATATAGTTCCACATATTGTGAAGCACTTCGCACAATGCTAAAATCTCTCTCCATAGCTCTCACTCTCATTTTGTCTATATGCTCTCTTTTGTTATACCAAGCATAGCAAGCCCAGCCGACAGTGTTGTAAATGCTATTCGGAGAGAGGTGGTCTAGCATAAATCCTGTACCATCTCCAGTTTTTTCATTGTAGTTTTCTACAGTGTCAGAAAGCCCCCCAGTACGTCTAACAATGGGAAGAGTTCCATAACGCATTGCATACATCTGGCTCAACCCACATGGTTCATATCTAGAAGGCATAAGGAAAAAGTCGCTCCCTGCTTGCAAGACATGGCTTAGCTCTTCATCATAACCAATAAAAACACTCAAATTAGGCAACTTCTTTGAAAGAGTAATTAACTCTTTTTCTGCCCAAGCTTCACCTTCGCCAATAATTGAAAATTGTACTTTCATATCTTTTGCAATTGCATATATAGAACCATAGTTTGGTGCAAAAAGTTCTACAATGCCTTTTTGTTCAGAAAGCCGTGTTACCATACCAAACAGGGGAATATCAACATTTTGCTCTAAGTTAAATCTTTTTTGCAAATCTAATTTGTTTTTCTCTTTTCTTTCCAAAGATGTTTTAGAATATTGGCAGGCAATAAACGAATCTGTTTCTGGGTTCCATTCGCTAGTGTCTATTCCATTCAATATGCCAGAAACCTCTTTATTCCTATATTTCAAAACACCGTCGAGTCCAAAACCATATTCAGCACTCATTATTTCCCTGGCATAATTGGGAGAGACTGTGGTAATTTTGTGTGCACAAGTAATTCCTGCTTTTAGGAAGTTAATTCTATCATAGAGCTCAAAACCAGAAGAATAGAACATATTCCAATCAAGTCCTGTCTTCGCAAAATGCTCTTTTGAATAAAGACCTTGATAGCCTAAATTATGAATGGTCAAGACAGTTTTTACATTCCCAAATTGTGGATATTGCTTTGAACATTTTAGCAAAACAGGAGCTAAAGCTGCTTGCCAATCGTGTGAATGAATAACGTCTGGTATCCAATTTTGCTTTAGGCACGTTTTTAGTGCTGCATGTGAGAGTAGTGAGTAACGCTCTGGGTTGTCGCTAAAATCCCTCTCATTCGCATCTCCATACACACCATCACGACCAAAATATTTTTCGTAGTCTATAAAATATACAATGGCATTGCTATCGGGCAACTTTGCTTCATATACTTGCGTATAATATTCGCTCTGCCCTATGTTGCATACAAGGGTACCAGGAATTGGCTGCAATATTTTTCTATCTATGCGGTAATATCTTGGAATCACGATGCGCACATCATGACCTAGATTAGAAAGGCCAACTGAAAGAGCACGCACCATATTTGCCAGTCCACCAGTTTTAATAAAAGGCGAAAGCTCACTTACAATCATCAATATCTTCATTCATCGCTCCTACTTAAATTCTCTATAGTCTCTAACAATTTCTAAATCTCTTGTATATTCAGGCAAAAAGAGTAATGTTTGCCCACATTCAAAAAAATGTATTTTTACTCTTTCTTCACCTTCTACCATATCCACATTTTCCACACGTCCATAGCCATATTTCTTATGATACACATAGATGTTTTTTTTATATTTTGAATCGGGCTCATATAGGCTAGAAAGAGAAATGGG
>CAUTVN010000113.1:0-5303 GCA_963541705.1 uncultured Treponema sp. | reverse complement strand
TGTTCGAGTGTTCGAGTGTTCGAGTGTTCGAGTGTTCGAGTGTTCGAGTGTTCGACGGCGCCACTCTCAATTCAATATTTGCCAATTGCCATACCCCCAATAGTATCGCTCATAAGTATACTACGCACAATACCATATGTCAAGAGTCGACACTTTGCCCCATTATCTTGAATAAACCATTATTATTCTTTAACTCTAACTCTTTTAGAATATCATAAAAGAGTTAGAGTTTTGGATGTTAGTTAAGAGCCTTATTTTTTCTTATATCTTAACGTAGATAGAGTCTGACCTTCTCTAACTATGTCAAACCAAACTTCGCGAGAAGATGCAGAAAGCTCTCGGTAGAATTCGCCCATGTTGCGCACTTTCTTGTCGCACACGCTCACGATCACGTCCGACTGCTTCAGTCCCATAATGACGGCGGGGCTCTTTGGCAAAAGACTGGCAATCACCACGCCCTCAACGCCCTTTTCTAGCTTTAGCCTCTCTTTAATTTCGTCTGTTAGCGGAATGGGAGTAAAGCCCGGCCAAAGTTTTGAGGAGTCTTCTACAATTTTTTCATCCCTCTCTTCAATTTTTGCATGGAGGGTGATTTCGCTTCCATTTCGCACCACCTTAAACGTTGCGCTCTCTCCTGCCAACAAGTCGCCAACCTCTCGAGCCAGACCGTCCGAAGATTTTACGGCTTTGCCATTTAGTTCTATAATAAAGTCTCCTGCCATAATGCCCGCTTTGTCTGCAGGAGAGCCCAAAAACACTTGGGATGCCAGAGCACCTTCTGTGTGTTTTATGTTTAGACTCTGCAAAAACTCTTTGTCTACTTGAAGCAACTGCACTCCAAGCCAGCCATATTTTAGCTCCCCACTATTGATAAAGTCGTCAATTGCTCTTTTTACGTTGTTTATAGGAATTGCAAACCCCAAGCCTTGCGAGCCCCCGCTAGAAGAGGCTATCCAAGTGTTAATTCCTATCACTTCTCCATATATATTAACAAGCGGACCACCAGAATTGCCTTGATTTATTGCAGTGTCTGTTTGAATAAAATCGTTGACGTTGTTTTTATTAGGTCCACCATGACGACCAACAGCGCTTATTATTCCTTGAGTAACACTAGAGACATAGCCCATAGGCGAGCCTATGGCAAAAACAATGTCTCCAACTTCTACATTGTCCGACTCTCCCAGTCCTGCCACTTTCAAGTTCTCCGTGCTTTCAAAAGAGACTAGAGCAATGTCTTTTCGTGTGTCTGCCCCAACAAGTTTTGCTTTAATTTCTTTTCCGTCGTAGAGCATAACAGAAATGTCTGTTGCTTTTCCGACCACGTGTTGGTTTGTCAGCGCATAGTATGTGTTGCCATTTTTTCTCACAATAAAGCCAGAGCCCATCCCTTGCGTCTTATATTCCCTGGTTCCAGAATCTTCATCTTCGTTTTCTGGTCGCCCAAAGAAAAACTGAAAAGGAGAGCTCCCAAATGGGTCTTTTACCTTTCTAGTTTCTACAACATCTATAGTAACAACCGAAGGCAAAACCGCGCTGCTAAGCTCTCTATTTGCTTGTTGCATTTTTTCTAGGAACGAGACAGACTCTTTAGAAAACACATGGTTTTTTGGAGTGTCGGCAAAGACCGTGCTCGCTTCTTCGTAGTCTGCACATTTTGCAGAAATTAGTGAGAATCCTACTATTGCAACAAAAAATAACAATATAAAATTAAAACGTTTTTTATCAAGTTTTAGCATTATCAATCCTCCAACAATAAAACTTAACAAATATAATACGAAAAGATTGCAATTGTTTTAATAGTTACATAAAAGATTTGATCTTAGAGTGTTGAAAATTTTTGCTTTTTATAGAGCTTAAGCTCTAATCTTTTTAAGGCGCTTCCAAAAGTCTTTTGCAAAGGTTGAAACTGTTCAATTTATGGATATGAATCCGATCAGCTTAGGGGGCGCGATTTGTACAGTTTTGAGTTGTGAAACTGATCGGTTTAGGGGTTTGATACTGTACAGTTTCAAGGGGCGAAACTGATCGGATTCGGGGTCGTAAACTGATCAGTTTAGGGTCTGTACATTAGCTAGTGTGTAAAATCTTCTCTTTGTTTTGTTCTAGATTGTATTCTGGCTCTGATGGGGATTAAGCTGTTTTAGGGAAACGTTTTTGTTATTACTGCAGAGCCTTTGCAACACTCTCCAATATAAAAAGCTACAATCTGTCCCGTTGCCACAGCTTCGTCATATTGTTCAAATTGAACAAGAGCTTTTTCGTTTTCCTTCAATATAAGATACGCATCTTTTTCTTTTTGTCTATAGCGAGTTCGCACTTTCACTTCAATTTTTTCGCCTATTGGCAAGTTTTCTATCAAGTTCACGCCTTCGGCTTCTAGATGCGAGCATTTTAGCATATTGCGGCTTCCGACAGTAATAGTGTTGTTCTCTACATCTTTTTTTACGACATATACAGGAAAGCCTTGTGCAATATCAAGCCCTCGCCTCTGTCCTATTGTGTAGAACTGCATGCCTTTGTGCTTTTTTAACTTTTTGCCACTCTCGTCTATAAAAAAACCTTCGGGAAAGGAATTTGGTGGCGATAGCCTTTGAACAAAATTGGCGAGCTCTCCGTTTTCTACAAAACAAATATCTTGGCTTTCTTTGCTTACCTCTGTAGCAATGTGTGAGCGTTTTGCAATTTCCTTTACCTCGCTTTTTTGCAAATGCCCTAGTGGAAAAACGGAGCGCTCAAGTTGCTCTTGCGAAAGGGACGAAAGAAAATAGCTTTGGTCTTTTTGTGAATCCAAACCTTTTAGAAGTGCTATGCCCCCTCCATCTCTTTTTATCAGCCTTGCATAGTGCCCTGTTGCAATATAGTCAAAACCTTCTCTCAAAGCTTTTTGCAAAAAAAATCCAAATTTAATATGCCTATTGCACACATAGCAGGGGTTGGGTGTGTCCCCCCTTCTGAATGTAGAAACAACATAGCCTAAAACCTCTTTTTCAAAAGCCTCTCTCCCGTCGTATATAAAGTGAGCAATGCCCAAAGTATTTGCAATTTTTTTTGCACTTTCTATTGCGATATCGTCTTTTTCTTCTCTTTTAGTGCAGGGGGGCATAAGTCGCAAAGTGCACCCTGCCACACTCCAGCCATCTTCTAGCAAAAGTTTTGCGGCAACAGCAGAGTCTACCCCACCACTTAGTCCTACCAACACAGTTTTCCCCTTTTTGTTCATCATAGCTTTTCCCCACACCTCTATAATAGCTATTAACATTATATGCATTATTATATAGAATGTTTAGAAGGTGTTACGGGAGGGCTTTTATGCCAAAGATTGAAATAAACAAAACTAATTTTTTTAATGCATTGAAAAAACAATTTTCCTTTAGAGAATTTGAAGATCTTTTGACAGTCGCAAAGGCAGAGCTAGATTGTAGCGAGGTGGAGTACAATAGAGATGAGATGATAAAAATAGAACTAAATGACACAAATAGACCAGACCTCTGGAGCGAGAGGGGGCTTTTGCGTCTTTTGGCAAAAATGCAAGGGATGGAATGGAATAAAAGAGCAGAATATAACTCTTTTCTTTCTACAAACGAAGAGCAAAAAGAGTGTGGAGAGCATGTTTTGAAAGTGTTGCCGGGTGTGCAAAAAGTGCGCCCATACATTGCAGGTTTTTTGGCAAGTGGAAAAAAGATCAGCCGGGCAGAACTAGATGAATTAATTCAAAGCCAAGAAAAGCTTTGCACCAACTATGGTAAAAGAAGAAAATCGCTTGCAATGGGTGTGTATAGAGCGAATCTTATAAAGTGGCCTATTTGCTATACAACAGAAAAAAGAGATTTTTCTTTTGCGCCATTGGGTTTTGAAAATGAAATGACTATAGAAGAAATCTTTAAAAAACATCCAAAAGGCGTGGAATATGGCGCTCTTTTGGAAGGCTTTGAAGACGTGCCAATCTTAAAAGATGCAAAAGGAGACGTTCTGTCAGCCCCGCCAATAATCAACAGCAGCTATATTGGAGCAGTAGAAGAAGGGGACGACTTTTTGTTTGTTGAGTTTACAGGAACTCAAAAAAGCAATGTACTTCTCGCTTGCAATATGATGGCTTGCGACCTTTTTGATGCAGGTTGGACAATTTTGCCTACAAGAATAGAAGAAAAAGACGTTGGTTTTACCTCTCCACTATACTTTCAAAAACCTATTCGCGCGGGTCTTTCCTATATCAATTCTCTTTTGGGTTCATCTTTTGGTTTGAAGGAACTGATTGTGGCGTTGGCAACTTTGGATAGCGATGCGAGAATTATAGACGAAGGGGAGCTTGAGCTATTAATCGCACCATATAGAAACGACTATCTACACCCAGCGGATGTGGCAGAAGATGTGATGATTGCAAAAGGGCTTTCTTTTTTTGAAGGGGAGAGCCCTAAAGACTTTACGATAGGTCGCCTTTTGCCTGCCACCTTGCAGAATCGGCGCATTAGAGATTTGTTGGTTGGAATGGGATATGAAGAGGTGATATTTAATTATTTGGGTTCTAAAGAAGATTATGTGGACAAAATGGGAGTGGATGGGAGCAATGTTTTGGAAATTGTCAACCCGATTTCGGAGCACTATCAAATGGTGCGCCCCTCTATTTTGCCTTCGTTGCTTTTTTGCGAGACCTCTTCTGCCCATGCTACATATCCACACAAGATTTTTGAACTTGGCAAGGTTGCCTATATAGACGAAAAGGGAGAAAACGGGTGTAAAACAGTGAATTCTTTGTGTTTTCTTACAGCGGAGAAAGATGCGAATTATAACAAAATTGCCAGTGAGATATCATCTCTTTTCTATTATCTAAATGTCGAATATAGCGTGACTTTGGCAGAAGACTCGCGCTTTATTGCTGGCAGGTGCGCAAAAGTGAATGTTGGAGAGAGAGATGTGGGCATTTTTGGAGAGATATCTCCTTCTGTTCTTTCAAAATGGCAAATCGCTATGCCGTGCGTTGCGTGCGAGCTAAATGTCGACTCGCTTGTGAAGTTGCTTTAAATAGTGGTTTCTTTGTGCTGTTTGTAAGACCTACTGTGGATATTTAAGAGAGGCATTTGAATCAAAAAGACTTGAGGTTATGTTGAGACAATGAGACGCTTTTAGTTTTATTTCAGTCAGATGCATGAGCGCATTAGTAAAAACTTACTGTTTTAATTGTAGCTACTAAAGTTGCGCTCTGTTCAAATCCGCCTTTTTAGGTGTTAACTTAATACCCCAGCCCTATAACTTTGCTATCTCCGCTTCGCTAAGAGAGGTCGCTTCCATTATGTCAGATAGAGAAA
>CAUTVN010000112.1:0-5306 GCA_963541705.1 uncultured Treponema sp. | reverse complement strand
CCTCTTTTCTCTACATTGTAGTAGCAATTCCAAATATCGGATTTGACATCGCTTAAAGCCAAAGATGGGATATTTACATCTTTACAATCCCTCTCTGACAAGTTTTTAAGTTTTTCATTAAGTTTTAGGATAGATTGCAGTCGCTCCTCTGAAAGAGCGTCCTTTAGCGATTTTAATTCATCAGCAATTTTTTTATCATCTGCTTCATTTTTTCCAGGCTCAGGCTTTAAGATGCACTTAGATATAAAAGAGCAGTTAACGAGATATTGTCTAATAAAATCTTCAAAAAAATCCCCTTTTGCACAGTCCCGCAATTTGCCAATAATCTTGCTAATATTTAATACTTCAAAAATATCTTCACCATAGTACCAATAATCGCATGCCTTAAATAGATAAAAAAGAGCATGAGAATTATGAATATTTGCTTCCTTCCATTCAAATTCTAGATTTGATATAGCACCTTCAAGCAGAGTTTTATCAAGACCGTTCACACTTATTTTTTTTAATTTGTCCTGCACAAGCTGGACAATTTTATCTTGATTCTCTGTTTCTATATCCTCAAAAAAGATAAAAAAATCGGTTCTGCATCTTTGCATAAGACGCACATACATATCTTTTGCCAAATTCTTTTCTAATATTTTAAGACGCACTGGAGCAGAAGGAGAAGAGAAAAGAGCGTCTAGGACTACCATAGCGACAAAAGAATAGAACACATCTGTGTCTATATCCAGTTTATATCCCAAAGCAAATATAGACTTAGATTCCATATCATTTTCCGAGACAGGATACTCACCTTCTCGGTGCGCACCCTTAATCTTAATGCTCACTCCTTGCAATAAGAAATTGCCTAACAATTGCCCATCTAGCAAGCTTTTTTGACCTGTAGAGACTTGTCTTTCTGTAGTTATAAAAAGATTTTTGGCATCAAACTTAGAAAAGTACTCACCGTCCAAAAGATTTAGAGACTTTTCAATGTCCATATCTCCATATAAAACCACAAAACAATTAGAAGGATGATAATATTTTTTGTGAGATTTAAGAAAAGATTCGTAGGTGAGCTTGCAAATCTCTTGCGGAGAGCCACCACAGTTAAACTTATAACACTGTCCCATATAGTGGAGGAAGCTCGCTTCGTAAAACAGCCTCGACATTCTATCAGAAAGCAAGCCTCTCATTTCGTTATAAACTACGCCACTATACTTTAATTCATCTTCTTTAGAATTAATATCATAATGCCAACCTTCTCTATAAAAGATTTCGGGCACTTCGTATACTAAGGGAAAAAAGACAGCATCAAGATACATATCCATTAAGTTAAAAAAATCTTTTTCATTCCTACTACTAAAAGGATACATTGTAATATCTGCGCCTGTCATAGCGTTCATAAAAGTGGCAAGCGAAGACTTGTAAAATTCTATAAAAGGATCGTGTTCCCTATATTTTCTGCTACCAGAAAGCACACTATGTTCTATGATATGAAAGACTCCCGTATCATCTTTTGGTGGCGTATTAAAAGCTATACTAAATAGCTTATTATCATCCGCATTCTCAATATGAAGAACTTTTGCATGCGTTTTTTTGTGAATATACAAACTTACAGTTGAGTCTATATCTTCTACTCTCTCACTTTTTTCTAATAAAAAAGTCTCCACTGCCATAATGTGCCCCTTTTTAAAAAATATTAACCAATCTTTTTATATATCTCTTTTAGAATTTCTTCTTTCAATGCCTCACCTTCTTTTAACATAGCATCGCACTCGTCTCTTTTTTCTTTTGAGACAGACTCATCTTCTATTCCACCAAGATTGATTTTTACATTCAAAATAGCACCTTCTAGTGCTGCACGAGATGAAAGAGAGGCAACCCCGATATCGGAAGCTGCATTTTTATTGCCATATTTTGCAATAAGTGGCAATGTGCGCAAGATCTCAAGTGATGACTGGGCAGTTCTTAGTGGCACTTTCATAGCAACAATAAGGGCATCGCTCATCGCCTTTTTTCGAGCAGCCTTCTCTGCGTCAGATCCCTTTGGCAATTTTAGAGCGTCCATATAGTCATTAAAAGCTTCGGTATCTTCGTCTATCAGAGAAAGTAAACTTGCCTGCTGCCTCTCCAGCAACGCTAAAGATTCTGTCATCTCTTTTTTTATGCTTTCATCTAGCTCTGCAAAACTCTTTTTCCCTTCAGTCAGCCTTATAACCATCTGCCCTAAAGCAGAAGCCAAAGAGGCTAGCAAAGCCGAAACAGAGCCTCCGCCAGGAGCTGGAGATGAGCTCGCCGTCTCTTCCACAAAACCTTTCACTAACATGTCAACTAATTTCATATAAACTCCTCAATATGTTTTTTTAGATACAGACCAATATCCTTTTTTTTCCAACTCTTCGTATGGGTTAATAGGTTTATATAACCCTTCTACATACGGTACTTCAGAGTCGTAGTATGAGTAATCTAGCGCATATGAACTCAAAGCATCTAATTCTTCCAAATATAACGCAGAGCCAATGGTAGAAGGAAGGTGCCAATTTGCAAAGGACAGACCAGTTACATTTGGGCACTCGGGCGCACAATTTCTTTTGAATTGGTTTTCAAAAAACTTCTTATAGAATAGCTTTAACTGTTCAAGGATTTCCTCTTCAGAATAAATATAGCCAAAAACTTTGAGTGCACAATAGAGAACTTTTTTTGCACAATAGTGATTTTGAAAAATATGATACATAAAAAAATCATGCAATATATAAGAGCCTAAAATCTTTTCAGTTTGTTGCACAATTCTGCCCTCCTCTGGAGGTAGCAACTCCGGCGAAATAGGAGAGTCTAACACTAAATTAATAATCTCTGAAAAGAGCTTTTTCTTATCTTCTTCTAAAACAAAAAGCGATGGATGGTTTGCAACGTACCTCAAAGCGAGCCTCAAGGCTGTTTTTGGAATCGAGCCCAAAATATTATACATAGACATATGGTCGCCTGCATATGTAGAAAAGCCTAAAGCAATTTCAGAAAGGTCAGAAGAGCCTATAAAAATCGCCCCAAGCATATTCGCCTTATCCATTAAAACTTGGCACCTCTCTCTAGCCTGTGCGTTTTCAAAGGTAACATTATAACACGAACTATCCTGCCCAATGTCTTTAAAGTGTTGCAAAACAGAGTCTTTTATGTCAATTTCTTTTATATAGCACCCAAGAAGATTGCACAAAGAAATAGCATTTTGTTTAAGTTTATCTGTTGTGCCAAAACAAGGCAGAGTGAAGGCGTAGATATTGTCTTTAGGCAAAGAATGTGCTAAAAAAAGGAGCGCCATAGTGGAATCTATCCCACCGGAAAGCCCTAAAACACATCGCCCTATCCCGATTTGTTTAATATGGGTGCGCACTGCCAGACCTACCATATCAAAAAGGCGTTCAATATATGCCTCTATTTCCAAAACACTTGGGATATTCAAAGACGAAATGAAAGGAAAAGGAGAGCGAATATTACTGCTATGAGCGATAGAATCAAAGCTTGCAACCAAAGATACAGTTTTGTAAGGGAGAAAGCGCTCAACTCGTTTTTTCCAAATACGTTCTATGTCCAATTCCACAAAGATATCAGTAAAGTAATTATCCTCTCCAACATAGCTATCTTTATTTTTCAACATTGAGTCCCAGTCTATGCACTCCCCACTTTCAAAAGCTACAACACCACTAGAATAGACCCAATTAGGAGACGTTTCAGTATGCGAAGGACTAGAGGAAAGAATAGCATTTCCACACACTTTTGAAAAAGCTTTAGCAATTTCATTTTGCTCATCATAATCTTTCAAAACAAAAGGAGAAGAAGAAAAAAGAAAACAGACGTCGTAAAACTGAGAGTCCAAAATAGAAGAGTCAGACGCAAAACCCACTTTCAGTGTTCTATTCATCCCAGAACAACCATCTTTTAATTCTAAACCAAGCAAAATAGAAGACTGGAAAGGAATCTTTTCCCCGTTGTAATATTCTGCTCCATCATGGTTTTCAAAATATTTGTCTACACACTTATTGAAAAGCTGTCTAGAGTCTATGTATCTCACATCTCCCCTATAGTCTTTAAAAGGGGATGGCTCGCTCTCGTCCTTAGGCAATGCTTGAATGAAAAGGATTTTTCCCCCACGCATTCCAACAACGCAGTTATACAAATTCCCTTCCACCTTTAGTGGCAATCCAACAAAAACAATAGAAGAAGTGCGCAGGTTATTACAAAGCCGAGATAGAGCATCATAAGTCTTTTGAAGAAAAGAGTCATCCAAAAAAAGAGAGGCGCAAGTGCTTCCCGTAAGAGTAAGTGCCTGAAAAGCTATTAGGCTGTCCGTCATTTCACTACTCGATGTTTTTGAGCTACTAAATTCGTCTTCACCCAAAACCTCACGGACTGCAGCTTCTATCCTTTTGGCATTTTCCAAAGGATTCCCCAAAACAACATCCAAAGACATAAGATGGACAGGCAGAGAAAACAAATCTTTTGTTATAACACTTTGCAACCCACTCATGATGCCTTCTTCTTATTTTTATAAAAGAGAAAAATGCAAGCTAGTAGCGACAAAGCCATCATCACAAGGCAGAGAATATGCCCCATCGAAAGATTAAAAAAAGATTCAAATATATATATATTCTCACTTCCAGAAGGAGAGATGATATAGCCTATATCAGCATCTGGTTGCCTAAAATATTCTATTATAAAGCGCACAAAGCCATAACCAAAAGCATATAAACAAGTGATAAAACCATTAAATGGCTTTTTCTTTCTCACAAAAAACAAAACAAGCCCCAACAACACACCTTCAAACAACGCTTCGTATAACTGGCTAGCATGACGCGGCAAATTTACAAAAGATGCACCTTCTTGCACTTCTATACCAACCCTATTTGCAAACTCCCTAACCCACTCAAGACTTGCATCAAAGCGCTCTCCAAAAGGCACTTGCGGAAACATCATACCAATAGGTGAATCTGTAATGCGCCCATATAGCTCTCCATTTGCAAAATTCCCAAATCTTCCAAAAGTGTAACCAAACGGAATAGATAAAGCCATTAAATCTGCAATAGCCAAAAAATCGAATTTATAGATTTTGCACCACAATAGCACACCAAAAAAACCACCTATAAAACCACCGTGATACGACATTCCTTGAAAACCTGTAAAAACTCTCTCACCTCCAATATATGAAAACGGCCAAAAAATAAGGTGTGGGCTAGTCAAATAATAAGAAGAATTATACACCAAAGTGCCAAATATTCTAGCTCCCAGCAAAAGACCTACAATTCCATACATAAAAAGGTTGGAAATATCAT
>CAUTVN010000111.1:0-5388 GCA_963541705.1 uncultured Treponema sp. | reverse complement strand
TACAGCTTCCGTCAGTTGCCCCCCTTCTTCATATCCCACATAGCCAGGGGCAGCTCCAATCAAACGACTAACAGATATTTTTTCCATATACTCGCTCATATCAATTCGTGTTAATGCTGCCTCATCGTTAAACAAAAATGAACTTAATGTTTTTGCAAGCTCTGTTTTTCCAACACCTGTAGGACCAATGCACAAAAAACTTGCTAAAGGACGAGTGCCATCCGAAAGTCCTGCTTTGCCTCTTCTAATTGCATCGGCAACAGCCCTTACAGCTTCATCCTGCCCCACAACTCGTTTTTTCAAGACGTCTTCGAGTTCAATATATTTTTGCATTTCATTTGCCATCATCTTAGCGAGGGGAATGCCAGTCCACATAGAAACAATTCTTGCAATATCTTCTTCACTCACTTCTTCTCTTAAAAGATGCTGACCCGATTTTAACAAGTCATCATTTTTTTTATTTATTTCTTCTATCTGTTTTTGCAACTGTGGAATCTTGCTATATTTAAGCTCGGCAGCCTCATTCAATTTGCCTTCTCTTATATATTTAGCTTCTAGACTTTTTAGCTTTTCTAAATCTTCTTTATGTTTTTTTGCCTCGCTTATTTTTGCTTTTTCATTTTGCCATTGCATTTTCATGGCATCTCTCGTCTCTTTTAAGACCATAAGTTCTTTTTCTATCTTTTGCAATCTTTCCAAAGAACTTTTATCTTCTTCTTTAGATAAAGAGGCTTTCTCAATATCTAATTGCAGAATTTTCCTTTCCACTTCGTCCAATATCACAGGTTGGCTTTCAATTTCCATTTTAAGTCTGCTTGCTGCCTCATCTACTAAATCTATAGCCTTATCAGGCAAAAAACGAGACGTAATATATCTATTTGAAAGTGTTGCCGCCGCTATCAACGCTTCATCCTTAATTCTCACTCCATGGTGCACTTCATATTTTTCTTGCAAACCTCTCAATATAGAAATAGTGTCTTCTACACTAGGTTCTTTGCACAAAACTTGTTGAAAACGGCGCTCAAGTGCTGCATCTTTTTCTATATATTTTCTATATTCATTAAGAGTAGTAGCACCTATTGCACGCAATTGACCTCTGGCCAAAGCAGGCTTTAAAAGATTCGATGCATCCATAGCGCCTTCTGTGGCTCCAGCGCCTACTAGAGTGTGCATCTCATCAATAAACAAAATAATGCTCCCCTCAGATTGAATTGCTTCATTAATCACGGCTTTAAGTCGCTCTTCAAACTCACCTCTATATTTTGCTCCCGCAACTAAAGAGCCAAGGTCTAAAGCCAATACTCGTTTTCTCTTTAAACTATCGGGCACATCTTCTAACGCAATACGCCTCGCCAAACCTTCCACAATTGCGGTTTTTCCCACTCCAGGCTCTCCAATCAAAACAGGATTGTTTTTAGTTCGTCTAGAAAGCACTTGCATAACTCTCCTAATTTCGTCATCCCTACCTATGACAGGATCCAATTTTTCGTCCTTTGCAAGACGAGTAAGGTCTGTGCAATATTTCTCTAACGAATTGAATGTCCCTTCTGGAGCCTCGCTTGTAACTCTTATGTTTCCTCTACTCTCTTTTAGCGCTTGTAAAATATCTTTTATATTTATTCCATGAGTTTTCAAAAGACTTCCAATATTGCCCGAGTCCTGAGATAAAGAGAGCAAAAAGTGTTCGGTTGAAACATAATCGTCCTTCAAATCTTTTGCCCATTTCTCTGCTACACTCGCAGTGTGTTCCACTCCGCTTGAAAGGCTGATCCTACTAGAATCGCCTATAGACCGTGGCTTGTCATTTATAGCTTTTTCCAAATCCGCTTTGATAGGCGAGGTAGAACCACTTATTTTATCTATTAAGAGCGGAACTATTCCACCTTCTTGAGTGATAAGCGCATACAAAAGATGTTCATTTTCTATTAGAGAATTATTATTTCTCTCTGCAATAGAAGAAGCTTCGTTTAAAGCTTCTATCGATTTAATGGTGTATATGTTAGTATTCATAGTGATATGAATATACGAAAAAAAAGGAAAAGATGCAAGGAAAAACGAAGCGATCTTTAAGAATAAAAGATAGCTTGAACATATCCCATATCGTATAAAAATGTCCAAGCCTTACAATTAGTTTTAGAAAACTTAAAATTCTTTAACCCAAAAACACTCTAGCGTTGCTATCTATAGCTAGAATAGTCTTGCATTCAGAACATCTAAAACGACCAGGCTTTGTTGCTTTTAATTTTTTGGAACAAATAGGACAAGCAAAAATCTGTGGAAACACATTAGTTTGGACCTCTGTTGTTCCCGCCTTAAAAAAAGCCTCAGCATCGTCAAGCGAATCCTTTACATTAAAAAATTGTGCAAAACCCAATAACTGAAACACTTCGTATACCTTAGGTTGGATGTCTAGTAAAACTATATCTCCTCCCTTTGGCTTAACTGTTTTCAAAAAAGCCGTAAAAGAGCCTATTCCAGTAGAAGAAACATAGTTAAGACTTGCACAGTTAAACACTAACTGAACATAACCAGACTCTATCACCTTCCCCACACGTTTTTGAAAAAAGCTAGAGTTGTAAGTATCGATATACCCATTGAGAAAAATCACCAGGCAAGCACTCAAAGAATCTACTTTCTGTAGTTTTATGGTAAGACTCTCATCTTTCTCATCATCAAAACCGGCAATTATACTGTTGTTATTACTCATAAGTCCTTAATTTACCTCAAATAATTAAAGTATGCATGCTAAATAATGCCAAACCCCACCCCTATAAACACCACCACAAGTACCATTGTATACGATTAAACATTTATATTCAAGACACACACCCACAATATATCTCAAAAATATGTAATATCAATACAAAATTTAAAAAATGCACCAAAATAACAAATCTTTTGATGCATTTTTTTCTAACGTAAAAAACTATATAGCCTGTGTTTTTTCTTTTAAGAAGCCCAACATACTCTTATCCACTCTTTTTTCAAGAATTTCATACACTTTTTTATGGTATGCATTTAGCCATTCAATTTCTTCAGGCAACATCATCTCTTTTACAATTGGACGCACATCTATTGGGCATATGGTAATTGTTTCAAACTGATAGAATGTGCCATGTTCATTTTCACAAAATGGAACTGTTGCAACCAAGCTTTCAATTCTAATTCCGTGTTTGTTTGCAATATAAAGACCTGGCTCATCTGATGTAACCATTCCAAGCTCAATTGGCACGTCTATAAATTTTGTAGAGATTGACTGAGGACCTTCATGCACAGACAACACCATTCCAACTCCATGTCCTGTTCCGTGTTTATAGTCTTTTCCTAGTCTCCAAATTGGTTGCCTAGTTATTGCGTCTAGTGCATAGCCCGTAGTTCCTTTTTTAAACTTTGCAAGAGCCAATTGTATATGTCCCTTAAGCACTGCAGTATAGTTTTCCTTCTCTTCGTCTGTAAGCGGACCTAGAGGAATAGTGCGTGTTATATCTGTAGTTCCAGTTAAATAGTGCCCACCACTATCCAACAAGAAAAAGCTTTTCTTTTCAAGCTTTGCAGAGCCAGAAGAAGACGGAGCATAGTGAATAATAGCCCCATCTGGACCATAGCCTGCAATTGTCTCGAAACTTTCTTCTATAAATTTATCACCACGCTTTCTAAATTCAAGCAATTTCTCGCTCACATCCCACTCTGTAATTCCGCTCCCTGCATTCTCTTCAACCCATTTTAGAATAGAAAGCATTGCAACACCATCAACTGCCATTGCCTCTCTAAAATTATTTAACTCAACATCATTTTTTACAGCCTTCATCCTAGATGTTATGTTCAAACCTTTTTCCACTTTTGCCTTGATTTTGCTGTATAAATATGTATTTGTTCTGCTCGGATCTAAGAATACAGAACCCTTAAGATTTGCAACCTCATCAAAGACAGCTTCATAACCGGCAATCTCCACACCCTGAGATGTAAGATAGCTTTTAACCTCGTCTGTGATTTGCACATCAGAAATAAATAAAATCGCTCTCTTTTCATCTATCAGAGCATAGGCTGTAACTACAGGATTGCACCTAACGTCTCTTCCTCTAATATTAAAAAGATAGCATACATCTTCTAATGCCCCAATAACCGTTGCATCTACTTTTTTCTCTTTGAGAGCGCATCTAACTCTTTCAATTTTGTCTTTTGCATCTTCGCCCGAATATTCTTTTCCAAACACAAAGGCTTTAGAAAGAACTGGAGCCGGTCTATCCTTCCATACCTCGCCCACTAAGTCCTTACCAGTTACAAAACCAACCTTATCTCCCAAGGTTTTTTTCAAATCTTCAAACATACTTAGAGAGACAACCTTGCCATCAAAGCCAATTTTCTCTCCTTCTTTCACGTTTTTAGCAAGATATTCCATTAAAGTAGGCACGCCCGGCTCGCCCATTCTATATAGGACAAAGGGAGTTCCTGAAAGTTGCTTTTCTGCTTGCAAAAAGTATCTTCCGTCTGTTATAAGAATAGCTTCTTTGTCCGTAACTAAGGCAGTTCCTGCAGAGCCTGTAAAACCAGAAATAAACTCCCTTGTCTTATAATGCTCTGGAAGATATTCGCTTTGATGGGGATCGGAAGAAGGAATTATGTAAGCCTTAACTCCCTCTTCTTTCATTTTCATGCGCAAGGCATCTACTTTTTCTTTTATCGTCATACCACACTCCTAAATAATTTAAGTTTAAAAATATCCATACACTTCTTTTTTCAAAAAAATAACTTAAGGAGGAACTTTAACTTAGTATTTTAATTTGATTTTGCAAGTTTTTTGAACTATGAAAAATTCCCTCAAAGCACTTAAATCTCTTGCGCCCGACACGATTCGAACGTGCGACCTACGGATTCGAAGTCCGTTGCTCTATCCAGCTGAGCTACAAGCGCAAAAACTAAACGTAAAGGGTGGTCGATGGGATTTGAACCCACGACAACCAGATCCACAATCTGGCGTTCTACCACTGAACTACGTCCACCACGAAAAAGCAGATTAAAACTAAAAGAGATTAGAAAAACATCCCCTTTTCCCTGCCCCGTGCTATTTTGGTTTAAAGATGATAAAATGTCAAGTAGTGGATAAAAATAAGGTAAGCTATTAAAACTATATATATAGAAGAAACTTTTTAAAAAGCGTTTTGTTTAGCCCATTAAAATGATATTTGTTAACATGTGTAATTTATCTTTTTCTAATGCCTTTTTTGTAAGCTCCATCGCCTCTTTTTTTAAGGCAGATCACAGCTACTTTACGGGCGTTCTCCCCTTTCTCAAAGCCAAAAAGAACCCATCTTTTAAAAACTACGTGCTTTCCTCCCAAATTCTAGCTAGAGTTTTACTAAAAACTAGCTAGAATTTGAGGAAAGTCTA
>CAUTVN010000110.1:0-5424 GCA_963541705.1 uncultured Treponema sp. | reverse complement strand
GTAGCAAATATAAACAAATGCCGTCTTTTAATATTCTTCATATCAAAACAAAAAGTCTAAATTTCTATCTCCATCCCTTCTTGGGCTATAAATACAGAAAGGTCCTCTATGTTTGAAATATTTTTATACCACTCAGCTCCTCTCGCAAAAGAAAAGATTTTTTTGTCGGTATAGGTAGGCTCGTGGTGAAACAAAGCTATGCTTTTTATTCCCCATTTCATCGCAAAATCAATAGCAATAGAATAGGTAGAATGACCCCATCCTTTTTTTTGCAATGCATCTATCAAAGTATATTGAGCGTCTATTATTAGCATTTTAGCATTGGTATAATACTCAGTATTGTCAGCATTGTCGGTAAAATCCCTGCTCTTTAGCTCAGTGTCTGTAGAATATATAATTTTTTTGTCATCTTCGATCACAGAATAAGAAGTACAACCACCGGGGTGTCTGACCCTATGCCAGCCCACTTTCACCTCGCCCACGTCCACATACATCTGTTCAGGTGCGATATACCTAAACTCTATTTCTGCATTAAAACCGTCATCGCCAAGCATACTAACTGGAAAATAAGGATACTTCATTTGTGCTTCTAAAAACTTCTTGGCATCTTTCTTTGTGCTATAAAGAATGATTTTATTCTTAGGGTCATACGCCGGATTAAAAAAAGGCAAACCCTGTATGTGGTCCCAATGGAAGTGGGAGAAGAAAATATGATAGACGTTTTTTTTAGAATAGTCTAAACTCTTCATCAAAGAAATGCCAAGTTCTCTAATTCCAGAGCCAGCGTCAAAAATCAGCGTCTGCCCGTCCCGCGTCTCCACCTCCACACAAGCTGTGTTAGAACCAACAGTACCAAAAAGATACTGTGGCAAAGACGCCAAAAACCGCTCTCTAGTTTCTGTAGACTCAAGATCGTCTTTAGTAATGCGCTGCACAACTGCAGCTATTTTTCCCTGTACTTGCTCTGATGTGAGAGGACTAGGAAGAGACCCACGCACCCCCCAAAAACGCACACGCATAAAACCTCTCTAATAGAATCCCTATTTTAAAAAAGATTAAAACAACAAAAGAATTCCTTGCAAGGTCCCTTATAAGGAGCCACTTTTAAGCAACGCATTTTAAAAAACCGACAACATAACAACTGGGGAGTCAAGGATTCGAACCTTGGAAGACGAAAGCCAACAGATTTACAGTCTGCCCCCTTTGACCGCTCGGGAAACTCCCCTAAATAAAAAAGCCAACTTAGGGATTCGAACCCTAGACCCCGAGATTACAAATCACGTGCTCTGGACCAGCTGAGCTAAGTTGGCGCATCCCCTAACAATAGGGTCTTTCCAGTTTATATAAAATAGACTCTTTTGTCAATAGTTACACCAAAGAATTATTAAAGACTTAAATAAAAGCTCTCCATTTCTTTTGCAATTTTTTGAATATCATATTCAAAAACCTTTTTTTCACACTGCCTATTGCTACTTTTGCTATTTTTCAAAATAACCTTTGCCCACTCAATAGCAGGTGAACTCAAAGACAAAAGATAATAATTCTCTTGCAACTTTGCCTCTTTTGCCACCCCGTCTGAGACAAAACAAGGCAAGCCAGATGCTTGAGATTCAACCAATGCCATCCCTAAACCCTCATATATCGAAGGGAAAACAAACGCATCCATCGCTGAAAGATATTCGCTTGCATTTTCTACATTTCCTGCAAAAATAACATCTTTAGAAATCCCAAGAGATAGAGCCTCCGCTCTTATTTCCTCCTCCATTTCGCCACTACCCAACAACAGGAGTTTGCTTTTCTGATTTAATCTTTTAATCTCCGAAAATATTTTTAGTAAAAATGAATGATTTTTCACTCTTCTAAAAGCCCCTACGTGCCCTACCACAAAGTCGCCTTCTCTTATGTTGTATTTCTCTCTAACACCCGCTCTCTTTTCTGCACTAAACAAAAATTTAGAGATGTCTATTCCATTTGGAATAATGCCAACCTCGCCTCTTTTCCAAGCCTCTTCTCCAAACTGCCATATAGCCGCCTCTTTTGAACACGCCATTTTGTGTGTTGCAACGTCGTTTATATGTTTTTTTGCATATAGTTTAATCATCCTCTTGATTCCGACATCCAATATAGAAGACGAATGAGAATGGGCAATTCTAATAGGAACATATGCCTCCATTGCGATTTTTAGAGTAAACGCGCTCAATAAATTTATGTGAGAGTGAATGATTTTATAAGGATATTCTCTAAATATTTTAAATAAATCTCTTTTGTAGTAAAAAAACTGTAGCGAGGAGAGTGGCCCAAGCCTATATATTTTTCCCCCAAGAGAGGCAATTTCGCCATCAAACGCGCCCTCTTTTTTTGAATGAACTACAAAATCAAACTGCACTTTTTGCCTGTCTATATGCCTATATACATTCATTAAAAAAGACTGAATCCCTTCCCTATCCATCTTAGGGCTTACGTGCAAAATGCGAATCATTTTTTATCTAATCTCCACTTAAAAAAATCTTTTGTTAAAAAGGCAGACATTATGTCTTTCTAAAGAGCTTTCTCATAGAAAAATAGCAAAACCTTAAAAAGCAATCAAACAAAGAATAGGGGCGATCCAAAAGAGAGATGGAATCGAAGGATTTTATGCACTTTTCGCTATGAGTGTTTAAAAAAGAGTCTAAAAAAGCAAAATCATCATCGCTCATATTGTTTGGATGCAGTGCTATACCAACAAATTTGAGTGGCAAGGCTCTGGGCTTTCCAATTTGGCAAGGCAAAAAAAAGAGGTCATCCTTTTTATACACATTGCCTGCAATTGTGTCCGAAACTACTCTTATTTCAGTCATCTCATAAATTGCCTTTAGAGTGTTTTCGTCAAAGGTGTGTGATGGAGCAAAAAACACTTTTGGCATAATATTTTGCGATTTAAAAATAGAAAAAGCGTCTTTAATTTTTTGCTTTTGCTCTTCTAGCGAAAGTCCTACAAACTCGCTCCTATTATGAATTGGATTTAAGCCTGCGCCATGTGTATTATAAACATGCTGGAAGCCGTGCATAGCTATTATATAGCCCCTATCTTGCCACGCTCTTGCCATAAGCCAAAAATCTTTGTTAAATGCATATTTTTTAGTAAACTCTTCATCTTTGCACTGCGGAATTATCCCAATAAGCGGACAAATCTTGTGTCTATCTAAAATAGAGAATACCTGCTCCCATTTCTCTACATCCATATATTCCGAAGCATCATCTAATCGAAATAGATACATGAGCAATCTCCCAATTTATTAAACTACAGAATATACTATCAAATTTCTTGCACATATACTATAATACGCTACTCGTATCGTAGGAAGCGAGATCCAAAAAAGTAGCAATATGAAGTATACTATCCAATTTCATTTCAAATGAACTATAATCACTACCCGTATCATAGGAAGCGGGATCCAAAAAAGTAGCAATATGAAGTATACTATAAATTATCTTTCAAAGATAATATAATCACTACCATTAGCACAGGAAGCGAGATCTAAAAAAGTCGCCATATGAAGTATACTATCCAATTTCATTTCAAATGAACTATAATCACTACCATTAGCACAGGAAGCGGTATCTAAAAATGTTTGTGGATGCACATAATCATATATTAGACTATCTAGAGATGGAATATCAAAAAGATGAATTTAGTAAAAGTGAGATAGAATCTATCTATCCCGCACATTTAGGCGTGGCTTTTTGCGCATCTAGCAACGAAAGAATGAGATTTATCAAACAAAAAAACCTCTCTTCACTGTTGCCTGAAAGCGTTAGGGGTTTTTATTCTTTTGGAGTCCACCCACAAGCTCCAAGCGTTAGCGAACTTCCATTCTTGGAATCGCTATTAAAAAACAAAGAAATTATCGCCATCGGAGAGTGTGGTTTCGACCTTTTTAGCGATGAATATAAGAAAGAGATAAATGAGCAAAAAGAGGTGTGGAATGTTCAAATTGACCTTGCGATTAAATATGAGGTGCCAATCATAATACACTGCAGGCGCGCTTTGCATTTAATTTTTAAGGAAGAAAAGAAATTGGCAAGGTTGAACTCTGTAATTTTTCACGGCTGGCCGGGTAGCAAAATAGAAGCTGTCTCTCTTTTGAAAAGACGGGTAAATGCCTATTTTTGCATTGGAAAAGCCTTGTTGCGCCGTCAAAAAAGCCAGATTGAAATGGCAAAAACATTTGATCCCTCTCGCCTCCTAACAGAAACAGATTGCCCATATATGAGCTTAAAAGGCGAGGCGCACTCCCTCCCCGCCAATATAGAAAACGTGGCAGAGAGAGTGGCGAGCCTTAGAGAGATGAGCCTTGAGAGCCTAAACGAGACTTTGTGCAACAACTTTTGCGATGCGTTTTCCATCAAAAAATCTTTATTAGGAATATAACATATCCTAAAATAACATAGATAATTCCACGAGGCATCAACAAAAATAGTCGCTACCAATC
Source organism: uncultured Treponema sp. (assembly GCA_963541705.1). Taxonomy (GTDB): domain Bacteria; phylum Spirochaetota; class Spirochaetia; order Treponematales; family Treponemataceae; genus Treponema_B. Next base: position 952 of record CAUTVN010000110.1, on the reverse strand, counting down.
TTTTAGAGTCTAAACTTTTCTATTTCTTCTTTTAACACCGCAATATTCTTTTTATTGGTGCGAACTATGTTGTTCACATTTTGCACTGCCCGGTCTATTTGCGAAACATTTGTTGTAATTTCGTCAACGCTATTTGCAAAACCACCTGTAATTTCGCTCAAGGCTTGCATATTTTTCACCACCAAATTGCCGCCTTCCAGCATTTCCTCAGAACCTTGTTTGACCTCTGCGGTGGTCGCATTAATACTATCAATTGCCTCCATAATCTCTTTGCTACGCGAATCTTGCCTATTCATTGCGTCAAGAATGGCAGATTCTTGCTCTGAAACTTTTTCTACCAAAGAATAGACAGTCTCAAAAGTTTTTTCTGTTGCATTTCCCACGTCAGTCAACTCTTTAATTATAGAAAGCGATTCTTTGATTACCGATGCAATTTTTTGCCCCTGAATGCTTGACTCCTCTGCAAGTTTTCTAATCTCTGTTGCCACAACAGCAAAACCCTTGCCCGACTCTCCTGCGTGAGCGGCTTCAATTGCCGCATTCATTGCAAGAAGATTTGTTTGGGCTGCAATGCTTTGCACAACCTCGCCCGCCTCCAAAAGACCGCCGGATTTTTCTGCAATATTTGCAACAACTTCGTTTGAATTTTTTGCATCTTTTTTGCCCCGAATGGTAAGCTCGTGCACGTTTTTTATAAGAGAGTTATTCTCTTCTAGCATCCTAGTTACATCTCGCACATTTCGCATCACTTTTTCTACAGACTGAGAAGAATCTTCCATCTTTGTATTTTGCATCTCAATGCTATTTTTCAACTTATTTATCGTCTCGATTATCGCAAAAACAGCCTTGTCTGTCTCTTCCACTCCATCTGTTTGCCTCTTTAGCTTTGGCTTTAGTTCTTCTATTCTTTTCGTAATATTGGAAGAATCATCTGCAGTGCTTTGCATAGTTT
>CAUTVN010000109.1:0-5438 GCA_963541705.1 uncultured Treponema sp. | reverse complement strand
ACCACTACATACTGGAAGGGTAGGCAAATAAATATAATTGATACTCCAGGTCATGTGGATTTTACTGCAGAGGTAGAGCGCTCTCTGCGTGTGCTTGATGCGGCTGTTGCAGTATTGTGTGCAGTTGGAGGCGTTCAACCTCAAACTGAGACTGTTTGGAGACAGGCTGATCGCTATAAAGTGCCTCGTCTGTGTTTTGTAAATAAAATGGATAGGATGGGGGCATCTTTTTTCAACGTATTGGAGGAAGTAAAAGATAAGTTTGCTGTTATTCCTGTTCCTTTGCAAATTCCTATAGGTGAAGCTGAGTGTTTTGAGGGCGTGATAGATTTAATTTCTCAAAAGGCTATCTATTGGGATGCAGATAGTCAAGGAGAGAAATTTGAGGAAAAACAGATTCCAGATGCGCTAAAAAATGAAGCTTTCATTTGGAAAGAGAGGATGCTGGATGCACTTTCTACATTTTCTGATGAAATTACAGAGTTAATTTTGTCTGAAGAGGAAGTTAGTGAAGAATTAATAAAACAAGAGATAAAAAGAGGTCTGATTTCTCTAGCCATCGTCCCTGTTTTGTGTGGTAGTGCAAGGCGAAATATTGGGATACAACCTTTATTAGATGCCATCGTAGAGTATTTTCCTTCTCCGTTGGAAGTACCGTCCATTGTTGCGCACAATATTAAAAAAGATGAAAATGTTAATGTACCGTGCAAAGTAGATGCGATCCCATTGGCATTGATATTCAAAATTCAGTATGAAAGGGAAAAAGGTCTTTTATGTTATGCTCGTATATATTCAGGAAGCATAAAAACTGGCAATACTCTATTTAATGTTGCAAAAGGAAAAAGAGAGAGAGTAGGGCGAATTTTACGCATGCATTCTAATAAGCAAGAACAAATAGAGGTGATAGAAGCGGGAGATATTGCAGTTTTTATTGGTCTAAAAGATGTGCAAACAGGGGATACGTTGACAGTTGAGTCATCACATCTTTTGCTAGAAAAAATGGATTTTCCTGAACCTGTTATATCTGTTTCTGTGGAAAGTCAAAGTATTTCAGAAAGAGATAAACTCAAAGACGCCCTTGTAATTCTTTCAAAAGAAGATCCAACGTTTAAATGGAAGGAAGATGATGAAACTGGACAACTCATTATTTCTGGTATGGGAGAGCTCCATATTGAAGTGCTTACAGCAAGGCTCTTAGAGGATTTTAATATACAGGCAAAGATTGGCAAAGCTCAAGTTACATATAGGGAGTCTATAGAAGAAGAAGCAATTCATATTCAAGAATATTCTAAGATTATTGCAGGCAAGGAAAACACCGCACAGCTAACGTTAAAAGTTTCTCCTAGAAAACGAGGAGAAGGAAATTTATTCATTTCTAAAGTTAAGGCTTATTCACAAGGAAAACAAAAAACAGGGGAGTTGCCAATAGAGATTTTGAAAGCAATAGAGACTACCGTTCTTTCTTCTTTTTCTGCTGGAATTCGTTTTGGCTATCCTTGTGTAGATGTGACAGTTGAATTGCTAGAGGCTGTGTATAAAGAAGAGAGTTCTACACAATTTGCATTTGAGTCTTGTGTTGCCATGTGTATGCAAGAAGCGCTATTAAAGGCTAGTCCTGTAATGCTTGAGCCACACATGGATGTGGAAATAACATCCCCAAAAGAATTTGTAGGAGATGCAATGAATTGCATCACACAACATTCTGGGTTGATACTGAGTATGGAAGAGAAAATGAGTTCACAATTGATTCATGCAAAAGCACCTATGCAAAAGATGTTTGGTTTCTCTACAGATTTACGCTCCGCTACACAGGGAAGGGCATCTTTTTCTATGACTTTTAGCCATTTTGAAATAAAAAAATAAGTGAATAGATGGGCTTTGTGAGAGTCGGATGTGCCCATCCATTCACCATAATTGTCATATCTGCACTTTTTTTATGCTACCCGCATAAAAATCTTCTCGTAGACGATTTACCTCTTCGTTTTCTATATATTCTTCAAAGCCCATCATTTTATCAATTATTCCATTAGGAGTTATCTCTATGATTCTATTTGCAACGGAAGATATAAATTCACGGTCATGCGAATTAAATAAAACAACACCTCTAAAATCCATCAAAGCATTGTTTAAACTGGTAATTGCCTCCAAATCTAAATGATTTGTAGGCTCGTCCAATATAAGCACATTAGCGCCCGAAAGCATAAGACGTGACAGCATACACCTTACTTTTTCACCACCGGATAGCACCTTTACAGGTTTCAATCCTTCGTCGCCTGAAAAGAGCATTCTACCTAAAAAACCTCTTATATATCCTTCGTCTTGCTCTTTAGAAAACTGGCGTAACCAATCGACAATATTTAAGTCAGTTTCAAAAAAATGAGCATTATCTTTTGGCAAATATGCAAAAGACGTGGTCTGTCCCCATTTAACATTCTTTTCATATCCCGTAATCGCACCAGAAATAATATTAAAAAAACAAGTTTTAGAAAGATGCTCTTGACCGACAAATGCAATTTTGTCAGTTCTATTTACAGTCAAAGAAAAATTCGATAACAAGACTCGCTCTCCTTTTTCTCTTTTTTGCATATATGAGATGTTTTCGGCATTCAAGACATTGTTGCCTATTTCTCTATTGGGCTGAAAATGTACATAAGGAAATTTTCTTGATGTAACTTCAATTTCTTCCAAAGCAAGTTTATCGTATATCTTTTTTCTACTTGTTGCCTGTCTGCTCTTAGAAGCGTTGGACGCAAAGCGCAAAATAAACTCTCTTAAGTCTTTCATTTTGTCTTCGCGCCTTTTTTGCATATCTTTTGCTTGGCGTTGCATAATTTGGCTCATTTGGTACCAAAAGTCGTAATTTCCAGAATATAGTCTTATTTTTGTATAGTCTATGTCGCAGATGTGGGTGCAAACAGAGTTCAAAAAGTGCCTGTCGTGAGAAACTACAATTACAATGTTTGGAAAATCCATTAAAAAGTCTTCCAAAAAGTGGATAGATTCTAGGTCGAGTCCGTTTGTAGGCTCGTCCAATAGTAATATGTCGGGAGAGCCAAAAATTGCCTGAGCCAAGAGCACACGCACCTTTTGGTTTTCGCTTAGGTTTGACATCATGCTATTATGATGCTCTTCTTCAAGTCCTAGACCTGATAAAAGTTGTTCCACTTGGTTTTCGCTTTCCCACCCCCCAAGAGAGGCAAACTCTTCTTCTAGTTCTGCAGCACGAAGCCCATCGCTTTCAGAAAAATCTTCTTTTGCGTATATCGCCTCTCTTTCACGGTTTATTTGATACAGTTTAGGATGACCTTGATATACAGTGTCCTTCACACTAAAGGAGTCAAAAGCGAAATGGTCTTGGCGCAACATTGCCAATCTTTTTCCTGTTGTTATGCTAATCTCTCCAGTGTCGGCTTGGAGCTCGCCCGAAAGCACTTTTAAAAAAGTAGACTTTCCTGCTCCATTTGCACCAATAATACCATAACAATTGCCTTCCATAAATTTTAAAGAAACATCTTTGAAAAGTGGTTTTTCTCTAAATTTCAAACTTAAATTAGTTATTGTAATCATAATAGACCTAGAAGCATATTGAAAATGTTAGGTTTATGTCAAGCAAATTAATAAAATTACTCAGGGTTTCCGCATTATAAAGAAAGGAAAAGCCTCATCAAGATTTTCTTCCCTTTTTAAATAGGATTTATCATAATGTGGAAGCCCTGGCTGAACAAAAAGGTTCATTTTTAAGCCTCCATAAAAGTATTTTGCATGTTTGCCAAAAGAGTAGGAAGAATATAGACATTACATGCATTACAGGCGGACACTATAGCACATTTTGTGGCTTATGTAAATGGAAGGATTTTAAGCGTGTATTTTTAGTAGCAAGTCTTTGCTCGGTGGTTGCTCTTTTGTTTGTCAGCTGTGGTCCAACCTCTACCTCGTCCAATGCGTCTCAAAAGAATAAAGTATCCAATTCCTCTCAGCAGAATACAGCACCCAATGTACCTCAGCAGGGTATAGCACTAAATGAAAGTCAACAGACTGTATATGATTCGATTATTAACTCATTGGAACAGAGCTCTGCTACGAGGGAGCTCCCCGCAGATGTGGTAGCATACTCAGTGAAAAGTACGAATGACTCACTTAGCCATATTAGTGCAGGTTTTCATATTAAAGACACACAAGCAGGTTCTGCACTCCCAAAAGGCACTAAAAAAGATGCATTAAAAAAGAGGTTTATTCCTGTTAAGGCTTAAAAATTAACCTAAAAAGAGTATATCTTAATCTTTAAGATATACTCTTAAGAAAAGTTTTTTGTGCTTTTTTCTAGTTCAAGCAAAAACCTTTTTCTTTCAATTCCACCACCATAACCTCTAAGCGATCCATCTGCCCCAATCACTCTATGGCAAGGCACAATTATAGAAATTGGATTTTTCCCTACTGCGTGTCCGATTGCTCGTGCGGACATTTTTTTCATTCCTCTTTTCCTTGCGACAAGATTGGCAAGCTCACCATAAGAAATAGTTTTGCCGTAAGGAATATCCAACAAAAGATTCCACACAAGAATTCTAAAAGGGGAGTCTTCCAGCTTTATTGGGGGAAGAAAAGTGTTTTGCTTTTTGCCAAAATAATTGTCTAGCCATTGTTTTGTCTTTTCTATCACAGAGTTATTAGACAAAAGATCTGCCCCATTTTGGATAATATCTTCTATGTTTTTTGGCAGATTTGTGGCATTTTCAAAATCAACTCTTAAAAGCAGGTCCTCATTTGCAGTAATGTATATTTTTCCTATTGGAGATGAATAAAAATCTATGAACCTCATTAATTTTAGCTATTTCCCTTTGCCACATTGTGAATCTTGCAAAGCATTTGGCAATTTTCGATAGAAGTTGCTCCTCCTCTGCTCCAAGCGCTCACATGGTCTGCATCCATTTCGTTAAGTTTCCATATACGCTCTTTATTAGAATCTGATCCCATCGCACATAGTGGACAATTAGATTGATTGTTAGCTTTTGCCAGATCGGTTTGTTTTTTGTAGACAGCTTTTTTTGTTGCGTCATCAAAAAAACGTACATTTAGCAATTTTGTATCTTTGCATCCGCCCAAAATATACTCAAAAATACCTTTTTTGTTGCTAACATATATATCTGCATACAAAGCTCGCAAAGTCTTTGAAACTTCTTCTGGGTCATAGCCGCTAGTGTGATATTTCTCGTATAACTTGCCCCAATCTATCTCTTTCATTTCTTTTTCAACATCATATTTAAACACAGTATCCGAAACCCAGCTAATGACGGAATTAAAATAAGCTTTTAGCTCGTTTATATTATCGTCATTTCTATGAAGGCTCATATAATTTTCGATATTATTATGGCTAACCCAGCCAATGGCTACTTCAAGATATTCTTGCCTATTCACATTGCCTTTGATATATTCGCCCCATT
>CAUTVN010000108.1:0-5448 GCA_963541705.1 uncultured Treponema sp. | reverse complement strand
TAAAGAGATGCGATGATTTAGGTTATGGACGATTTTTCTTAGGCTTTCCAAATGATGAAGTGAAATATGCTTTTTTAGATCGTTTGATGAAGATATATACAAGTGCTTGTCGGGGAATGAAGGAGCCTTTCTATATAGGAAGATTTTTAGAAGGAATGAGAGCCGGTAATATCGACGAGGTTCTGAATCTTATAAAAGCACTTATGGCGAGCATTCCCTACGACTCTTTACCACCCGACAAGGTCTTTTTGCGAGAGTATAACTATCAAACAACCATCTATCTCATCTTTCGCCTTATGGGGCAGTATGTTCGTTCGGAAGTACACAGCCACCGTGGGCGATCTGATGCCGAAGTTGAAACGCCTAATGCGATCTATATCTTCGAGTTCAAAGTTGGGGGCACTCCAGAAGAGGCAATTGAGCAGATAAAAGAGGCGGGCTATGCAGATAAATTCGCTTCGTCGGAGAAAGACGTCTTTCTAATTGGCGCTGTTATAGGCGAGGGCGAGCGAACGCTTTGTGAGTGGGAAATTGAAAAAGCGTGGTAGGAGCCTTACAGCATAAAACAACGTAATATATTGATGAAACAAAAGTAGAGCATAAGATCTTTTTTTATAGCGATGGGGTTATTGTGTGCTACAGCAAACATTAAAAGATAAAAATATATAAATACGTTGACACTCAAATATGATGTATATTATAATCTGTTAACCTCATACATTTTAAGGAGTGTATTTTGATGAAAAGAAAAAGTTTCTTACTGTCTTGCTTGTTCGCTCTTTTCTTTGCTCAGCTTTTTTGGCTTGGCGCAGACGAAGGGCTGGACTTAAGCATGGGAAAAAGGTCGGACTATTTGGTATATGCGATAAACACCTCACCCGAAGGAAAGTTTAACCCGCTGATTGAAAATACCCAATACGACGAGTATGTGAATAAGTTGGTCTATGCTTCTCTTCTTCGCCTAAACTCGAAAATAGAGCTGGAACCAGCTTTAGCGCAAAAATATAAGCTTAGCAAAGATGGAAAAACACTAACTTTCACTCTTAGAAAAGGCTTAACATTTCACGACGGAATGCCACTTACGGGAAAAGATGTTAAGTTCACTTTTGAATCTCTAGCCCACCCAGACTATCAAGGCGAGTTTCAAGGCTATGTTCAGTCTATTAAAGGATGCGAAGAGTTTACAAAAGGCGTGGCAAACGAAATCTCTGGCATAGTGGTAAAAGACGACAGAACTATAGAAATTAATTTTAGCAAACCTTATGCACCAGCTCTTGTCAATCTTGGCACACTAGGCATTTTGCCCGAACATATTTGGAAAAACGTACCTAAAAAAGATTGGACAGAAAATATGGAAGTGTTGTCTAAGCCAATAGGAGCAGGTCCTTATAAGCTCGCTAATTTTGCAAATGGCTCTTATGTAAAGCTTGTTGCTTTTGACAAGTATTATGGCGGAAAGCCAAAAACACCAAATTTTGTTCTAAAAGTTGTAAACGAAGCAACAGTGCAGGCGGAATTGTTGCAAGGTAGCGTGGATATTGCAGACATCTCTTCCATTAAGAATGCGGATGCAAAAAATCTTATGGCAAAAGGCGTGCAAGTTCTTCACTATCCAAATTCAAAAGTGCAATATATGGGTTTCAACCTTAGAGACGCAAAGCTCGACATCAACGTGCGCACGGCTATTGCATACGGAATTGATAGAGACGCTATCGTAAAGAGCTTAATAGAAGGAAACGGCGTTGTTATAGACACTCCAATGGTTCCATCTTTGTGGTCATATCCAAAAACTGGGCTGGTTCACTACACATTTGACGTTGCAAAAGCAATGGAATACCTGAAAAAAGCAGGATATTCGGATAGCGATGGAGATGGTATAGTAGAAAAAGATGGAAACAAGTTGACTTTGACTCTAACTGTTCCTAAAGGAGACAGAATAAGAGAGTTGACAGGTCCTATCATTCAAGCAAACCTAAAGAAAATTGGTGTTGAAATTGTGTTGGAAAACATGGATTTTAACGCAACTATGCAAAAAGTTGTTGGTAACCACGAGTTTGAGCTTTATTTGATGGGCAACACATTGGACGCAGACCCAGACCCAACTGCTTACTGGTATTCTACTCAGGCAACAGACGAAAAAGGAAAGTTTGGCTGGAACATTGCCGCCTTCCGCTCAAAGAAAGCTGATGAGCTTATGGACAAAAACTGCGAGGAAGTCAATATGGCTAAGAGAAAAGCTATATTGCAAGAATTTGGTATGTTGCTAAACACAGAGCTACCATGGGTTCCTCTATATGCTGCAGACATCGTTAGAGCCTATCGCTCTGCAGTTAAGGGCTATGCTCCCAATACATTTGTAGATTTCTACAATGTAGAAAAATGGGAAGTAAAATAACAATACAAAAAGAAAGCGCTGATTGACTTATGCCCAATCGGTGCTATTTTAAAACACCGAAGACTATAGACTATAAGCTTCGGTGTTTTGTGATTCCGGGTTCGTAGTGTCTGCCTATGTTTCGTTTTGTTTATAAAAGGATTTTAGTTTCGGTTTTTATTCTTGTTGTTATCGTTACGTTGTTGTTTTTTTTGTTTGAGCTCCAACCTGGCAATCCGTATCTCAACTATATAAAGCCTGGAATGTCGCTAGAACAAACCGAAAAAATCTTGTTGGAAAAAGGCTACTACGATTCTGTTTTTTCAAAGTGGAAAAAGGTTTCTCTCTCCATTCTGAGTTTTAACTTTGGCTATTCGCTAAAATACAATCTTCCTGTAACAACTCTTATTTTACAAAGATTGCCAAACACGCTAAAACTTACCCTGCCTTCACTGTTCATTGCCTTGTTTTTTTCCATTATTATTGGCTCTCGCATTGCATACTATCCAAACAGTATTTTTGCAAAATTAGTCAATTTTAGCTCTAGCGTCGGAATATGCACGCCAACGTTTTTTATAGCGATTTTTTTGATAAAGATCTTTGCTTTTGACCTTTCTCTCTTTCCAATTTCGGGCATAGAGAGTATCACGTCTTCTGGGCTGTCTTTGTTTTTGAGCCATATTCATCATGCCATTCTTCCTATAGTTACTCTAACACTGTTGCAATTTTTTATGTTTGTGCGCTATGTTTCAGCATTTATGTCGGAAATAAAAACGGAGGCTTTTATTCAAACCTACGAAGGTTTTGGAATGATTAGATATTTGGCATATAAAAAAATAGGGTTTAGTGCAATACGCACAAAGCTCGCAACTATGGTGTTTATGGAAGTTCCAAACCTAATTTGTGGTGCGCTAATTACAGAAAGCGTTTTTGTCTGGCCGGGGGTGGGTAAGCTAAATTTTGACGCAGTGCTTTTTAGAGACTATCCTCTTCTTATTGGTATTACAACTTTTACGGCTATTTGCGTTTTGTTTACCAATATGGTTTCGGATATCTTGAACTATGCTTTTGACAAAAGAATGGGGCTGTAGAATAGTGAATTTAAAAAGATTGAATAAAAAATTGATTGTAGGTGGCTCCATTTTTATTGCTATAGTCGTTTTTGTTTTTTGTCTGCCATTTTTTTATAGAGTAGACCCAAACGAAATTGAACTTACCGAATTGGAAATGCCACCTTCATTTTCTCATCCCTTTGGAACAGATGAATTGGGTAGGGATATTCTTTCGCGAACAATAGCGGGTGGAAAAATTTCTCTGGCTGTTGGAATCTTGGCGACTAGTATTAAAATGTTGCTTGCCATTTTTTTTGCATTTTTGGCATCGTTTTCTAAAAAGCTAGATGCGATCATTATGAGAATGGTTGACGTAATGTTGTGTTTTCCGTTTTATGTGTTTGCTTTTTCGCTAATAGCCTTTTTTGGCAACTCCGTTTTGCATCTTATCATAATCATTGCAATTTTCACCTTTCCACCGGCTACAAGACTGATACGCACAGAAATACTTGCCATAAAAAACAAGGAGTTTATTTATATTTGTATGATAAACGGAGAGTCTAATCTAAAAATCTTACTGCTTCAGATTCTACCGCTATTAAAAAAGACTATTGCCGTCATTTTCACTACTTCTGTAGCACAAGCTGTATTGATGGAGTCTTCCCTCTCTTTTTTGGGACTCGGGGTGCAAGAACCAGAGGTTAGCTGGGGAGCTATGCTTTCGGTTACGTTGAATATTATGAACTTAGGCACGAAATCTTATATGTGGATGCCCGCTGGAATATGCATCGTAGCTCTCACTTTTTCGGTATACTGGATAGGAGAGGGTATAAATGAACTTGCTTAAGATTAAGGGGCTTTCGATAGGAGTGGATGATGCTCTTTTGGTAAAAGGCATAGACTTTTCTATTGAAGAGAACAAAACTCTTGCGATAATCGGAGAGTCGGGTTCGGGAAAGACGCTAACAGCATTGTCTATTATGGGGCTTTTGGATAGAAGCAAATTTAAGGTAAAAGGGGAGGCGTTGTTTTTGGGGGAGAACTTGTTTAGCAAAAAAGAAAGGGATTTGAAAAAACTATGTCTCGACGAGATTGCAATTGTGCACCAAAACCCTTTTAAAAGCCTCTCGCCCGTAGAAAAGATTAAAACAAATATCAAAAATATTTATAAGATAAAAAGGCGAAAGGCTGAAGACGGTTGGTTAGAAAGTCTTTTTTCAAAGATGGGGCTTGATATAAACAAATTTTTGAACAAATATCCATACGAGTGTTCTGGAGGGGAGTTGCAACGAATTATGGTGCTCTTTTCTATATTGTTTGCGCCCAAACTTTTGATATGCGACGAGATAACCTCTGCTTTAGACTACGAAACAGCAATGGCTCTTATTTCGCTCTTAAAAGACTTAAAAGAGCAAAACCGCATGTCGCTTCTTTTTATATCGCACGATATTTCCATTGTCAAAAATATTGCAGACGAGGTTGTTATTATGAAAAATGGGCAAATAGTAGAGGCGGGGAGGGCTAAGGATGTTTTTGAAAAACCAAACATCGATTATACTAAAGAGCTTATAGAAGCATCTTATCTTGGCAAAAAAATATGTTGAGCATTAAAAATCTTTCTGTTGCGTATGATCGACCAATCTTTTCTAATATCAATATAGACTTTGAAAAAAAAGTGTATGGAATAGAAGGGAAGTCTGGCATAGGCAAGTCTACTTTTATAAAGGCAATTTTGGGAATTGTTCCATATACTGGCAAAATATTATATGAAGGAAGGGAGTTGAAAAAGGCACGGGATCGTTTGGGGTTTCAGGTAGTGTTTCAAAATCCTTTTTTCTCATTTCACCCTCAAAAAAGGATAAAAAGAGCGTTTGAAGAAATGTTTTTTTGGAACAATAGTAGAATGCAAGGTGTTGAAACTGAAATTGGCAAAGCAATAGAAATAGCCAAGTTGCCTCTTTCAGCCTTAGACAAATATCCTTCGAACTTTTCGGGAGGGGAGCTACAAAGGCTGGCGATTGC
>CAUTVN010000107.1:0-5449 GCA_963541705.1 uncultured Treponema sp. | reverse complement strand
GTTTCGGGGTTGTACATTAGTTAGTGTAACGATGCTTTTCTAGTTAGGGGAATATAGACACATTAGCTAGAGGACTGTGCTACGTTAGCTAATGTTATGAAGTCCTGATCTTTCAAGAAGTGGTATGGTTTGAGTCCTTTTTTCAGGATTACGTTATTAGTATACATTGATAAAAGATTAAATTGCAAGTCAATTTTGAATAGGCGGATTTTTTGCGAATGTTTTTTTGTGTAACGACTTTGGAAAAAGAGAATTTAGTATAGTTATGAAGAAGTGTCTCCTCTCTCTATTTGTGATTTTTTTTAATACTGCCGTTTTTGCACATCCCCATATGTTTTTTTCTAGTAGCATCGAGTTTGTTTTTTCAAAACAGGCGCTAAAAGGGGCTTACGTTACCTGGACTTTTGACCGATATTTTAGCGCGGATATCATCTCAGGCTACGATGTAGATAAAGATGGTTTTTTTAATGAGAAGGAGAGGCTGGATGTCTTTGAAAATGCTTTTAGCTATACAGCCAATTACTACTATTTTTGTTTTATTAGGCAAGGCAACAAAAGAACTTCCCCTTCTTCTGTCTCTTCGTTTAAGGTGAGGCAGAAAAATGGAATCGTCTCCTATACTTTCTATGTTGACCTTTCAGAATTTGCAGGAAGAGAGCTTTTTTTTGCTGTCTATGACTATACTTTTTTTTGCGATATAACGTATGATGCAAAAAATGCAGTTACATTTAGCTATTCACCAGGCTCTATCCATCCCACGTTTCAAATTATGGAAAATAAAGACTATCCTGTATATTACAATCCCGTAGGTCCTATAGACGACACTCGCATATACTATAAATGGAAGCCAGGGCTCGAAACTTACTATCCAAAAGAAATTGCTATTCGTTTTTAACAAAACTTTAGCCTTGTGTATCCTAATCTAATTTCTGCTTAAATATTGCATATATGACAATCTTGCTATACTATGTATTCACTTGTGTTTTTGGAGAGATATTATGTCGATTTTAAACAACAATTCAGAAAAATTGCCACTAATCAGGCACAGCACAGCGCATGTTATGGCAGAGGCTGTGAAGAATCTTTTTGAAGGCGCCCTTGTGGCAATAGGGCCCGCAATAGAGTGGGGGTTTTATTATGACTTTTTGCTTCCACGTCCAATAAAAGATGAAGATTTGCCAAAAATAGAAAAAGAAATGAGACGCATTTTGGCTACAGGCTCTCCTTTTGTAAAAAAAGTTATTTCTAGGGAAGAGGCCTTACAGTTTTTTCAAAATGAACGTTTTAAGGTGGAACTTATCAATGGACTTGCCCCAGATGCAGAAATTAGCACATATACTTCCAACAAATTTGTAGACCTTTGCAGAGGCCCTCATGTCGCTAGCATGAAAGAGATTAATCCCAACGCTTTTAAGTTGATGAAGATTGCAGGGGCATATTGGCGAGGGGATGAGAAGCAGCCTATGCTCACCCGAATCTACGGCACGGTTTGGGAAAGTCCTTCGGACTTAAAAGAATATCTTAATATGCTCGAAGAAGCAGAAAAAAGAGATCATAGGAAAATTGGAGTGGCGCTAGATTTGTTCCACTTAGACGAAGAAGATCCAGGTCAGGTTTTTTGGCACCCAAAGGGTTGGGATATATACCTTACGGTGCAAAATTATGTGCGCGAAAGACTAAAAGAAGATGGCTATAAAGAGGTGAATACTCCTTTTGTTATGCCACGCTCTTTATGGGAGCGCTCTGGACACTGGGCAAAGTATAAAGAAAATATGTTTATAACAGAAAGTGAAAAACGTCTTTTTGCACTAAAGCCTATGAACTGCCCAGGACATGTCGAAATATTTAAACGTGGCATAAAAAGCTATAGAGACCTGCCTTTGAGGCTTGCCGAATTTGGCTCTTGCACAAGAAATGAGCCATCGGGCTCTCTACACGGCATTATGCGAGTTAGAGGTTTTGTGCAAGATGATGCACATATTTTTTGCAAAGATGAAGATATTTCTTCTGAGGTTGCTAAGTTTTGTCGACTTTTAAAGAGAATGTATGCAGATTTTGGTTTTGCAGTAGACAAAATCAAGGTAAAATTTTCTACTCGTCCTCTTGTGCGCATAGGGGATGACGAGACTTGGGATAGGGCAGAGGAGGCATTGAAAGAAGCCTGTCGCGTTGCCAGTCTAGACTATACAATAGCAGAAGGCGAAGGCGCTTTTTATGGACCCAAACTTGAGTTTACTCTTGTTGATGCAATAGGACGAGAGTGGCAGTGCGGTACTATTCAAGTTGATTACCAATTGCCTTCAAAAGAAAGATTGAATGCAGAATATGTTGCAGAAGACAACACCAAAAAACATCCTGTTATGCTCCATAGGGCAGCTTTGGGCTCTCTTGAGCGTTTTATTGGCATTTTAATAGAAAATTGTGCAGGACTTTTGCCCCCTTGGCTCTCCCCTGTGCAAGCCGTCATTATTCCTGTCGCGCCTCCTTTTGCTGAATATGCTCGAAAGGTAAGAGATATGCTAACAAAAGAGGGAATTAAAGTAGAAGCAGATGATTCTAATGAGCGAATGAATGCAAAAATTAGAAAGCACCAGAGCCTAAAAGTTCCATATCTTTTGGTTGTGGGAGAGAAGGAAGAAGCAGAGGGAGCCTTGGCTGTTAGGATGCGTGGCGGAGTGCAAAAGACGCTGAAGATAGATGAATTTGTGCAATATATAAAAGAAAAGATTGCAAACTTTTCTTACGATGTATAACTAGTCTTCGAGTAAGAGGGTGGCGTTTTGCCGTCCTCTTATTCGCTTAAGGGTTTATATTCTTTTTGTGGAGGATGAACAGATATCGCAATGCTGAAGATGGCATCGTGCAAAAAACCTACTTTGCCACTTTTTGTGTTTGCAACAGCTTTGTTCCAAATATTGAATATTGGAATATAAGAGGCAAATATTAAGCCTGCCCTCCATCCACTTTCAAAAACATATCCGCTTTCAAATCTTACTGCAGGATAGAACCACCTTCCACTTTTCCAGTGATATTGGTTGATTCTCTTCACCTCTTCTTTTGCAGAGATGCCGTTTTCTTCAGCCCCTTCCTCTGCTTTAATGCCCAAATCGAGCACGCTTCCTCTAATAAATGTTGCAAGAGACACGCCAAAAGAAATTGAAAAGCGTTCGATATCAAAGGCTACCATAAACGGCAATTCAAAAGAAAATGCAATAGTAAAAGCTGTTCTATTTTCTGGTTCTGAATGTGCTGCAACCTCACCTGCCAAAAGATAGTGCCAAAGAGTTAGGTCAAAAGAGGGAACAATTTCAAAGTGTTTTGATATTCTAGCATTATATTCAAAACCAAACATAGCAGAGGTTGCAAAAGTTTGGAACTTTTGCTCTTCATCTATCTTATTCAGAGAAAACTTTGCCCCAAAATAAAACCCATAAGGTGCTGGAAGGGGCAAAGAAGCAATTTTGTCTATCTCTGTTTTTTCCATTTCGTTTTCTTTCCGGCCGCTTTCTTCATTTGCGTAAAGAAAAGGGAAAAAAGACAGAAGAAGCAAAGATATAATTAATTGTTTTTTCATCATGACCTCAAATTATTTTATCAAAGAACCACTATTTTTCCAATTTTAGACTGTTAAGATTATAGAACGACACAGAACCATCACTCCCCAAAGAAGCTATGTAGTCTTTAAAAATGCAAGCTTTTTTTGGAAGAGCATGAGTTCTTTCTAACTTAAATAGCCTTTTTTCATATATCTTAAAGCACATAAGTCCGTCTTTGCCTAAGTTGGTGAAGATTGCACCTTTTGTGCTAATAATAAAAGCAGAAAAGTCTTCGTCTTTATATGTCAACAATTTTTCAAACCTTCCACTTAGCACTCTGTTTTCTTCTGTCGCAAATTGAATTAGGTTGGTTGCTCGCTCATTATTTTCACCTAAAAGAAAACAAAAAAATGTGTTTGCGAGTTCAACGCTCGCTGTAAGAGAAAAAGAGAGATCTCCACCAAGTTTTATTGGAGCTACTTCTTTTGTCTCTGTGTTTAGTTCCAAAAGGGGAGATGCAGTGGCATCAAACGTGTTTTTTGCAATGATTATATGCTTTTCATCTCGTTTTAATGCACTATCTGCTCCTTCTACAATATAAGAAAAAAGCGTTTTACCATCTTCTATAGAAAAAATAGAAATGAGACCCGAAGCTTCTATGGCTAGGAGAGTTTTTTCGTATATAGAACAAAAAATAACGCTTGTTTTTGGTGTATAAAGAATGGATGTTTTTTGTGTGGCAAAGGAGTATTTATAAATTGGTTTTTTTTCTGAGCGATTCCATAAAATTAGATGGTCTTCTGCATAAAGGAGCGAAGTATATGGAAGAGCGTTTTTTATAATCATCTCTTCATTTTTAAGTCCATCTTTTTTTATAATTCCATCTTCTCTAAGAAGAAACATAGATGTGTTGCTACAAGCTATGTCTATTGTTTTTCCATGTGTTTTATATTCAAAAGGACATGATAGATATGGCTTATCTTTTTCATTTTTTAACACTTGCAAAGTGCCATCGCTCATTCCCAAAACTACACTAGAGGCGACCTCTGTAGCGCAATTAATGTGGACTCCTTTTGTTTTATATGTGAACGAAGGAGATGTCTTTGCTCCTTTGTGCATATAAAAAGCATTTTTTTTGTCATTACTTTCAATCCACAAAGCTTCTTCACTCTCTTCATTGCATGCAAATATTGCATTGCGAGATGCATATTCTTCTACCACCTCGCCTGTATATGCATTTAGACTTACAACCGAGCCGTGAGAAAAACCTACTATTCTTGTATAGTTTTTTATCACCCTAGGAGATTTTAAGTCTTCTATTGTTTTATATTCTGCCAACTTTTTTTTTGTTTTGAGACTGGTGTAGTTGAGTTTTCCATTTTTGCAATATGCAACAATGCTACGCTCTCTTTTTCCTGTTGTGGAGAGAAGAACAATGCCGGGAGGGGAGGAATAGATGTTGACAATCTTTCCTTGTTTGTCAAATATTTCTATACCATTTTCAGTATTTCCTACTAGGAGATAGCCTCCATTGGCAGACCATGCAAGAGACGTAACCAAATAGTTAGGCCTTATGGCAAAGTCTCTTTTTTTTTCTTTCCAATTCCAAAGAGAGATTTTATGCAACCCAGCCCCATTACTTTCGTATATAGCTATTGAATAGCCGTCTGGGTGTGGAGCAATTTTTTTTATTGGAAGACTAGAAAGTTGCCACGTTTCGCCCCCAAAATTGGGTAATGTTATCTTTGAGAGAAAACCATCTTCGCCTGCAACATAGAACGAGTCCTTTCTATTTGATTCAAGTGCTAAATCGTTAATTCCACCTTCAAACTTGTGTGGCAGATAGGAGATGGATGGAAGAGAGGGGGGCTCAGCTTTATTTTCTTCTATGCTTTTCAAAATAGAATCCAGTT
>CAUTVN010000106.1:0-5555 GCA_963541705.1 uncultured Treponema sp. | reverse complement strand
TATTGAAGGAGAGGTTAGTAGCGAGGCAAAGCTTTGCATGCCCGTAATGCCCATTTCCAAAATTGCAGTAATAAAAAAGAGCGATGTCGCCAGCACTCCAAGCAAAAAGACGCTAAAATGAGGGCTTTCAATCTTTCCATTTTGCACATATTCATTTTCAATATAATCTTTCATCACATTTCTCCTAATAGCATACTCTGCTAGTGTAAATATTTTTCTTTTAACTCTGAAAAAGGCACATTTGACTCAAGTTCTTTAATTTGTATTTTTCCCGATAGGATATCAAAAAAGAAAGATGTAATGCGAACCACGCTAAGCTCAGCTCCTTGCGAGTCTTCACTATCTGAAGCTAGGGAATATTGCTTTAGGCTTTGTTGCCCCAAACTTGCGGAAAGAATGATAAAATGGTTTTCTAGTTTTGAAAAATCTGCCATATCGCTTAACAACACTCGATTTGCAACGCTATAGCTATTAACAAGCGTCTGAGCTCCATCTTCGTCTGTTAAAACTGTTCGCAAAGTGTCGCTTTTGATATTTATTTCAATTTTTCCTGTGTTGCAAGCCGTTTCCTTTCCTTTGTACAAAGCGCCCAAATCTGCAAGGGAGAGAGAAAAAAACTGAGTTCCCGGAAGGTATGACATAGGCTCTACGCTAAATGCTGTTGGGTAGAGAAGGTAGTTGCAACCTCTTGTCTCTACCGAATGACTGCTAAAAGTTCCAACAATAGAACCATCTATGCTAAGTTTTTTCGAAGCAAATACGCCCCCTAGCACAACAGTGTTTTCAAGAGAAATATTTCCTCCATAAAGCGAGCCTGCAACAAAGCAGTTTTTTAGCTTGATTGAGGGAGCGTTTATATCAGACCCATATATACACATTCCGCTTGATAAAAGGCAGACTATACTACTTGCACTGCCACAGGCTTTGTGAAAATAGATTGTCTCTTTGCAGTCGCTTTGTATGTGCAACTCTGTGCTGGCAAAGACTGAGCTTTTAAAAACCACATCTCCACCAGATATTTCCAAAATATTAGTATAAATAGGCCCTTCAACTACCACATTTCCTTCAATTTTTACTGTTCTCTCTAGTTCAGCAACGTTTTTTGGCAAAATAGAAGAGCGAACAAGGTTGTCTTTTAGCGTTATTACGTTTGTTCCCAAATTTATTTCTGTTATTTCTTGCATATTTATTCCTCCTCTTAGTTACCCATAGGTTTATTTAAGCTTTTCAGCTCTTTTATTTTTTCAATTATACGCTCATCTTCTATTTCTTGCAAAAGAGAATTAAATTTCAAGCCAATAGTTTCTTCTTCTTTTGGGTCAATATCCAAACGCCAGTCAATTTTCTTAGCTTTAAAATATTGTCCGACTGCCCCATCTATCTTTTCAAAGGCAGAAGGACAGGTATCTTTTGTAGTATAATTGGAAGACTCGAGCCTCCCACTTTCTATGTTTATATATTCTGCATAGAGAACAGGCAGAAAAAAGATTTCGCTCTCTTCTTTTTTTTCGTCTCGCAAAATGCTTGAGAGTTTGTTTGAATATACTGAATTTTGCAGTATTTGTTGTTCTAAATTAGAGATAATATCTCGTGCTTTTTGCTTAAGCTTTGCACTTTCAATCTTGTTTTCTGCAAAAGGCTCTTCTATAAAGTGAGTAAAGTTTGTGCCTATGTGTTCTAAGTGTGGTTTTATATATTGTTTTCGCATAACATTTATCGCAATAGCAAAAGCTCGCTTATCCAGCGCCACGATGCGCCTTTGGCATTCTTTATCTAGTTCAGAAAAAAGCCGGATATAGTGCGAAGAGAGGCGAGAATAGTCTTTTTGCATAGTGTCTTTTTGTTCATTTATTCGCGTAGCATGTGTTTTGATAAGCATTATGCTAGAATTAATTTTGCTCATAAGTCCTGCCATAGCTTGCGATATTTCACTCTTAATTAGATTGAAAAACCCGCCGACTATAGACTTTGCGACTCTATCGCTAGATTTTTCAATTTCAGCGCATTGAGCCGCGTTCATCGCTACAACCGAGCTTCCCAAAGCCCCTAAGTTTCCATTGCAATAGGCAATGCTACTATCAAAAGGCTTTGTGTCTACGTGCACACTTATTTTGATAGGGACTGTGCCAGAATAATGTTGGCTACCGCTATAGCTTTTAGTGCCACCATTTTGACTTGCGGGATAGGAGACAGAGCCTGAATAGGATACCCTTCCTTCGTAGTGAACGTTGCCTTCTACAATTCGAGTATAGCTCATCTCTCCCTCCTTCCTGAATTTTCAACATCTTGAATATCACTTTCGGAAAAAAGCCGAATCATTTCTTTTGCCACTCTTTCGTCCAGCGATGAGCCTTGCACCATCTCTTCAAAATGCGCTCTAATAGCCGAGTTTTCATTTTGTTCCATATCTTTCCAGTCTATATCTTCGTTTTGCACAGCATTTTTGACGTCGTTAATGTTGGAAAATGTTGCATTTTCTGGAAGAGTTACATTTTTGATAAAATCGCCACTATATGTTAAGCTTTCTTTTTCAAATATAATAGCGGGAATATATCTGGTAGAAGGCGAGTCTGTTTTTTCTTCCATAAGTATTTGGTCCATGTTTTCTTTATAGCTTAAAGCACTGCTCACCTCATCACCCAAAACAGAAATTGCCTTTGCAGTTTTATCTTTTACCTTTGCAAGAATTGCCTTTTGGCTGGTAATTTGAGCATCGCTAGAAATTAAAAGATGTGAGGCGCTTTCGTCTCTTGCTTGTAATAAAAAATCACTTTTGATTTTAGAAACTTTTACAGCATCTCTATCTAGTGCTTTTATTCGCTGTTCCAAAGCTTTGTCTAGAGAATTAAATAGTCTAAAATATCTTGCGGAAATACGCGCATAGTCGTTTTGCATAGAATTGCGAATTTGCAAAATATCGCCTCGAAACTTTTGCATTTTTAGCAAGTGCGAAGATATTTGGCTAGAACATAACGCCATTTTTTGGCTCAGCTGGCTACTCATCAAAATATAAAACCCCAAATCTACATTTTCGCATATTTTCTTGCTTGCCTCTTCTTCTGCTGCAATCACTGCGTGTTGCATTGCAATAACAGAAGCAGCCACCCCTTTCACACTTTGCGAGACGGAGTCAACAGAGTCTGCCATAGGATGTGTGTCCAAAACTATATCGAAGTTGTTGCTCATTTTAGCACCTCCTAAATAACGTTAGTTGTCATTTTGCGAAGAACTCTCTTGCTCTCTTTCGTTTTCTACGCTAAGAGTTGTGTTTTCTAGTTGTTCTAGTTTTTGGTGCGCAAAAGAGGCCACATTCAAAGAAAAGTCAGAATCCAATCCCTCTTCGGTTGCAGGTTCTGGTGGCAACTTAGCAAAAGTGGCATAGTAACTATTAATCTGCAAAAGTCTTTGACGGCGGGCGTCCAATGCTTGTAAACTTTCTGGGCTCTGGCTTTTTGCAATGTCTTTATACTGCCCATCTCGCAAGGACGCTTCGTAAAATTCAATATGAGAAAACTTTTCAGTTTTTTCTTCTATGTCTTCAGTTAGCCTGTCCATAAAGGCTTGGAACTCATCTCGCACAGCGTTGCATTGCATAGCTTCTGCTTGAAAGCCTGCAATTTGTTCTGCAGTAGAATCTTTTTCTTTTACCTCGCCTTCTTCTAAGTTCCCTGTTTTTTTCCTTGCCTCTTGCGTTGCTTTATAGGATATGTATGTTTGGTAGGCTGTGTTATATTGCGAATATGCGTTGGTAATTTCTGTTATTAAGTCTTGACCACGTGCCCTATTGTCTCTAAAAGCCGCCTCAATATCTTGGCTCCATTTGTTTAGATAGGACATTTTCTGGTCTTTTATGTTGTTATAAATCTTTAGGCGTTCGATTCTAGTTTCATTCATCAAATTGTTAATTACAGGCATGAGCACTTCTTCTTGAATTTGGTGCATACCAAAAGGCATTGCTGTCCTGCTGCCATCTTCTGCTAGCCAAGAATTGCTAAATAAGTCAAACTTGACCCTAGAACTTTGCTTTAAGTTAAAGGGTTGCCAGTTTTCGACGCTTTCTTGATAGTCGAAACCTGCCAGGCGAATGCGACTAATTTCTTCTGCTTCCAACGCTGGCGAATAGTGGTTGTATGGAGACTTTAGCACGTTTGCAAAAATGAAATTATAGTAAGAAAGAAGGGTCGTTACGCTATTTGTTTTTAGCTGAGAAACGAGTTGCACATTCTCTCCCAAATTCTTAATTAGATTTTTAAAATATGCTGTGTTATCTGCGCTCCCATTTTTGTCTATTTCTTTTTTTAGCTTGTTGAGTTGCGAAAGCTTGTCGAGTGGCTCTATAAAAGAGTCGGTATCAAACACTTTCACAATGGGTTTTTGCTCTGTCTCTTTTGTTGCATATGTCTCTAAAAAATCGTCTGTTTCAGTTTTTGGCTTTACCAGTGGCAAAGAGATGCCAATTTTTTCTGCATCGTCCAATAGGTATGTAATTTTTCTAATTTGCCTATCTATTCCTCCCATGTAGTCGTGCATAACTACACTTTGAATGCTTCGGGAATATGCCGAGCTATCTACTTCTTCCGCATCTTTGTTTCCTTCTACAATTGGCACTTTTTCCAACCTTGCCTCTAGCTCCGACAGTGTGTTTTTAAACTCTTCTGCATGGCGCAAAACCGAAACTGAAAAATCGGTGTTTTCTACCGCTCCTGTGTAGTCGACAACAAAACTTTTTCCTTCAAAAGGAATACTAGAAGCTACAGGAACATAAACTGCCCCCAATTTTGAAACTTTATAGTCTCGCCTGATAGCATTTTTTTCTTCTTGCAACGCATCTTGCATTTCTGTTTGTCTCTCGTTTTCTTCTGTCAGCTCTCTAATTTTTATAATATTATATATTGCAAGAGTGGCAAAAGCGATTGGGAGGCTGGCGCCCGCAATTGCCGGATATGGCTGTTTGTTTATAATAGAGACATAAATCATCAAGGCAAAAAAGATCGCTGCAGGAGCGAGGAGGCTTAAAAAGATGATTTTTACTATTTTCCTTTTTTTGATTAAAATTTCGTTGGTCTTTATCCTCTCTTCTATAGCTTCTTCTTTTTCTTCTATAGCTCGCTCTTCTGCTACTATCTTTTCTGCAGCTTTTTTATAGTAGTCAAACAATATTTTTGCTTTATCTTCTGCTAAGTTTTCTGAGTCTGAAAATATCCTGCCACCCATAAACACTCCTTACAAATTGAAGTCCTTTCTCAATTATAAACCATATTTAAAAATATGTCTTATAAAATTCATATTTATAGTTTTTTTTATTTCTTGTCTACTAAAAGTGAGTAATTGCTGAAAAATGATTTGTAAGTTTTTATACTGTCGCATTTTTAAGTTGACTTTTTGTTTTATAATTGGCGAATTTATGGGTTGCGCCAATCGTTGTTTGGTTTGAGGAACATTGCAAATCAACAGACTACTTGGCACATCTGCTTCTTGCACATAGAGGACATCTACGTCGAACCATTAGCCATTAAGATGTACTAGATAAAAGCGATCAGTTTCAACCCTCGAGC
>CAUTVN010000105.1:0-5577 GCA_963541705.1 uncultured Treponema sp. | reverse complement strand
TCCTCGGGCGCAATGCCACCATAAGTTTTTTTTCTTTGATCTGCATAAGGAGGAGATGTTATAATAAGATCGACACAGTTATCCCTTAGTGTTTTTAATTGTTTTAAGCAGTCGCCTTCTAGTACATTTGCAAACACAACTTTAGCCCTCATATGACGGTATGATCAAAAAAATCATTTACAAAAATATACTATTTTAATATTAATGAGGCAACAGTGGAAAAATTAGTTAACAACTTCAATTTTGCGAAAGATTCCACTCGAAACATATGTTACTTCTATAGCTTTCATATTTATTTTTTAAGATAGTCAAACACTTCTTGTGCTCTCTCCTTTGTGAATGGGGAGTGAGAGATGACAGAGCCACCTTCCATCAGCATAATCTCGTCGGCAACATAGCTTAAAAACTCAAAATCGTGGCTGATAATGAGAATAAGCTTTTCTGATGAGCGGATTTTGTTTATTAAAGAGGCAGTCTCTTTCATATGAAAATAGTCCATTCCAGAAGTTGGCTCGTCCATAATGATAATTTTGGCGTCTGAACTTATCGCAGAAGCAATTGAGACCCTCTGCTTTTGTCCACCCGAAAGACTTAAAGGGTGCCTGTCTTTTAGATGAGATAAGTTCATAACCTCCAACAACTCGTCAACATTCATGCACTCTTTGTCTTCTGAGCCATCTTTTTTATTTTTGTGCTTACCAAGCTCTATCTCGTCAAAAACACTTTCCGTAAAAAGTTGGTAGCCAACATCTTGCATTACGAGATAGGAATACGACAATCTCTGTTTTTGTTTTTGCTTTTTTCCATCAAGCAACACAACATCTTTTCTAGATTTTATAAGCCCGATTAGGCATTGCGCAAAAGTCCTCTTGCCCTGCCCGTTTTTTCCCGTAAGAGCAATGACCTTGCCAAATTCCATCTTTATATCTTTGCAATAAAGAAAATCTTTAGATTGTTTTGGGAAACGATAGGTCAGCTCTTTAACAACTAAATCAAGCTTTGCACTTGAACTTTCTTTAGAAAGATTACCGTCCCAATTTTCAAAAAAGGCTTTTCCCATGTCAATAGGACGGAGCAAAAGCGCTTTTCTTTCCTCCTCCGAAAGAGAGAGAAATTCTTTTTTCGTAAAAATGCGCTCAATCTTCCCATCTTTTATTAAAATAGCACGGTCAATCACATCTTTTAGAAAATATAGCCTATGTTCACTTATCAAAAGAGTCTTACCATTTTCTTTTAAGAGTTTTAGAAGGTTCGCTATTCGCTCTATATAGTACAAGTCTAAATTAGAGGTGGGCTCATCAAAAACAATAATGTCAGAATCTGAAGCTAGGGCAGAGGCAATGGCTATCATCTGCTTCTCTCCACCTGAAAGATTGAAAATGTTTCTGTCGAGAAGATGTTCGATATTTAAAAACTTTGAAACAAATGTGAGTCGCTCGTGCATTTTTTCAAAAGACGTGCCCATATTTTCCAGGAAAAACACAATTTCAGAAGTCGTATCTAGATTGAAAAACTGAGACTTTGGGTTTTGAAAGACTGTAGCAACTTTTTTTGAAATTTCACAAATAGGTAGCTTAGAAACGTCTTCATCTCCCAGCATCACACTACCTTGCAAAGCCCCTTCGTAGTAGTGCGGAATAAGTCCATTTAGCAATCTTGTTATAGTAGTTTTTCCACAACCTGAAATGCCTGTTAGCAAAACGCACTCGCCTTTTTTTAGCTTTAGTGAAACATCTTCTAAAACTGAAAGGGAATCGTTTAGCAATGCATACTTAAAAAACACGTTACTGATCTCGGCTAAGACTTTTTCACTTTGTTCTAAAGACGGCTTAACCTCTTTTTTTATATCTTCCATAAACTCAACATCCAAACATTATTTTTTTGGCACTATAGCATAATGTTTATAAATAACAGTGCCAAATTACAAAAGCGTTATTATAAAACTTACCTATACCATAGGTCAGAAAATCTCATCATAAGTGCAAAGGCAAAACATGCAACTATATATAACCAAATCAGCACATCGGCGATACCAAAACGTGCACTTTTATAGCGGTTTTTTTTGCAAGGTGCGTCCACTCCTTTCGTGTGTCCTGCAGCAGAAAGCTCATCTCCAATTCGCGAAGAAGATGAGAGAAGAGGCACCATAACGTATTCAAGCGTCATAAGCGGACGGCTGACTATGTTGACAAAATTAAAGCCTATGCCACGCATATTCATTGCATTTTTGATGTTTTTCCACTCCTCTCCCAGAGTTGGATAAAAGCGAAACATAACCGAAACAGTAATAACAATATTTCTTGGCACTTTAAGTTTTTCTAAAGCATTCATCATAAGCCCAATTGGTGTTGAGTCTATTAAGTACCTACCTGCAACAATTGGCAACATAAAACGTCGAATCATAAATGCTATTGGAAAAATAAATGCATCAAAAAAGGGGTGCAGATTTTGTGGTATATACGCAATTGCCACAAGAGAAAGAAAGAAAATCATCAACTTTATCGCCCCAATTTTTTGTTCATTAAAGAAAAACAAAAAGGCAAAAAGCGACATGTTCAACACTTCCAAATACATTGGAACAGGAATAGTGATGGAAATTCCCATCACCAGCACTAAAAAAAGTTTCGTGCGCGGATCTAAAACCAATTTTTTCATAAAATTAAAACTATATTACCCCCAAAAAAGTGCGTGTACGCTTTTGCCCAAACCATCAGCCAAAAACTACCTTCATAAAACTTGTTGCTCAATTTTAAGTTCGACAAATATGTAAAAACAGTTACTAGAGTAGCTCTAAACCAGACCAGCTTTGGAAAAATGTTTTTTCAACACCTTTGCTCCCAAAAGACCGCCTAAAACGGCACCTACAAGACAAGTGGCATAAAGGACTGCCATAATCCACATAGGAAGAGCTAAAGCTTGTTCTGCCCGTGCAGAGCCCAGCGCTTGCGACGCCATAGCATAATACTGATCCTTCATCAAAAATATTTCCCAAAAGCTACCCACAAGGTCTAAAGACAAAACCACATAGCTTGCAATATTGCCTTTGACTGTGCTATAGCCCAGAGCCTTTCTCACTACCTCCGCGAGAATAGCAACAATCAATGAATGTACAAACACAAGTGGAGTGTGTCCCATAAGCGTCATGATAGCGCCGGAGAGCAGAACAAAGGTGAAAACTGCAAATGGTTTTTGCACCTTTGCAAGAAAAAACATACCTATAATACCGGTAAGCACGGCAGTAGCAAACGGATAGGCAAGGTATGTAACTAAAAGAAGATAGGCCAGTGGCATTCCAACAATAAATGTTGCAACTATATATATCACCTTAAACACACCAATGCTAATCCAATCTTTTAGAACCAGACGATTATGTTTATTAGATTCTTTCTCTTCCATAAAAAGGTAAGCTCCTTCGAGTTTTTTATATGCTTTAAGTAATAAGTCTTTAAATTAGGCTTAATAAAATTGACTTGGAAAATAGCTAATGCTAAAGCGGGTCTGCCAATCATATTTTTCAATTTTCAGTTCGTTCAATAGAAACACAAAGGCAGACCCAAGCTGATCACTAAACCAAACCTGCCTTGGCAAAATGTTTTTTCAATATCTTTACCCCTAAAAAACCACCTAAAACACCACCTATAATAGCGGTGACATAAAGAATGGGCATAATCCATATAGGAAGGCTCATAAGCTGGTCGGCATACTCTTTTCCCATCATTGTCTCTGTAACAGCACGATATTGTTCAGAAACAATATATATTGGCAAAAACTCTCCTGCACAATGAGCGCACATCACAGCATAGCCTGCAATACTACCCTTGATCGTCTTATAGCCCAAAAATTTTCGCACTAGTTCTGCAAGAACTGCAACACCAAAAGAGTGAATCGCTAAAACATAGCTATGCCCCATAAGCGTCATAATAGCGCCCTGAAGAGCAACAAAGATGAACAAGGCGAATGGTTTGGGTGTTTTTGCCAAAAAGAGCATCATTGGAATACCCATAGCCAGCCCTACCGCAAACGGGTAAGCCAAAGAAGTGATTACCAAAAAACCGAAAGGCATGCCAAAAACAACCATACCTACAGAATAAATAACAGAAAAAATAGCAATATTGATGCAATCTTTTAACACTAAGTGATTGCTACCTCTAGATTGTACATCTTCCACTTCCATAAAAGGACTCCTTTGCTTAACTTAAAGATGTCTAAATAAAAAACATTTTGTAAAAGAACGTAGGTTCAATAAGATATAGAAAAAGACGCCAGTTGATACTAAACCAGACCTGCCTTAACAAAATGCTTTTTCAATATTTTTGCACCCAAAAAGCCACCGAGAATGCCACCTATAAAAGAAGTAACATACAGAATTGGCATGATCCATATAGGAAGACTTAGAAGTTGGCTTGCGTACTCCTTACCCATCATGCTCTCTGTTAGAGCACGATACATATCTGTAAAAAGGAATATTTGCCAAAATGGTCCTGCAAAATGAGTCGACATAGTAGCATAACCTAAAACACTGCCCTTTATTGTTTTATATCCCAAAAATTTTCGCACTATCTCTGCAATAATTGCAACAACAAGCGCATGAATCATCACAATAGGGGTGTGTCCCATAAGGGTCATAAGCGTTCCCGGAATTGCTGCAAAAAGAAAGAGGGCAAACGGCTTTGGAGCTTTTGCTAAAAAAAACATAGATGGAATGCCTAAAAAAAAGCTTGCGAAGAACGGAAAAGTCAAATAGAGCACCACTAAAAAGCCCAACGGCATTCCCACCACAAACATACCTACAAAATAAATTACAGAAAAAATAGCGAGGTTGATAAAGTCCTTTAGCACAAGTCTAGAACTACCTGCCCCTTGACCGACTGTTTGTTCCATAATGAATCACTCCTTAATTATATTAGCTAGAACTAACAAAAGCCTATTATTCACAATAGGAAAGAATATGTCAATATGAATTTACAATTTAATGTTGTTTAATGTTTTTTTTCCTTTTATATCCAGTTTAAGTATTATTATTTTTAGTAATATATTATAATGTTGCTAGCTTATTTTTTTTATCTCTATACTGCTTTTTTGGAGGCTTTTACAATGGATTTAGATTGCATAAATAGCTTAGAAGAATGGGGCAAACTCTGGCAGAAAATTGCAAAGCGCCAAATTATTAAAGAGAATGCAAGAGAGAGCATTCAAAATATGGACATACATGACGCAGAGCAATATATAAAAAACACTTATGTATTAGAAGATGGCATAGAAAGAGCAAAAGATATAGAAGTAGAGAGAGAAGACAGTGTTTTAGAAATAGGGGCAGGACCTGGGATCGTTAGCTTTGAGCTTGCAAAAAAGGCTAATCATCTAACCGCAATAGAGCCTTCCAAAGCTTTTTCCAAAATGTTTAGAGAGCGAGCTCGCATATTTGGAATTAGCAATACTACTGTAATCACTGAATTTTGGGAAGATTGGAAACCCACCAAACATTACGACGTTGTAGTTTCCTCTTTTTCTCTAATCACGAGTGATATTGTGCCATTCTTACAAAAGATGAATGACATTGCCACAAAAAGATGTTAC
>CAUTVN010000104.1:0-5580 GCA_963541705.1 uncultured Treponema sp. | reverse complement strand
CCACCCTTTAAAAGCATTTGAAAAGGATTATATTTAGTACCATCATCATTGCCTTTGAAATTCCCATTCTTATTTTTAGCCTGCCCCCTATCTTCTTTTTGAACATTCGAATCTTTCGTTTTCGCTCCGCCTATGCTCGCACCATGACCAGATGCAAAATCTTTTTTTATTGCTTTTTTTATAACAACTTTTTTTCCGTCTTTAGAAGATGGAGACTTTTCTCTACGCTCTTTTTTTTCATCGTCTTTTTTCTTAGCTAATATCTTTTCAGTAATGCCCACATCCTTTTTCCTACTAAGACTAATACGCTTTCTTTCTGCATCAAGCGCTATAATTTTGCACTCCAACACCTCTCCCACTTTCAAAAGCTCAAGTGGATCGCGCACAAACGTATCGCTAATTTCAGAAATATGCAAAAGAGCAGTCTCTTTTATTCCCAAATCTATAAAAGCACCAAAATCCACAACATTTTTCACTTTTCCTTTAACAGTCATCCCAACTTTTAAGTCTTCAAAAGTCAAAACACCAGACTGCATAATGGGTTTTGGATAGTCTTCTCGAGGGTCTCTATTTGGTTTTTTCAATTCTTCTATGATATCGTCCAATATAGAGGGGCTTACATTATACTTATTTTGAATTTCTTCTTTTATGCTACTCGAAATCTCTTCGTTTTTGGAAATATGAGCATATACAGCATGACCTACATCATAATTTTCAGGATGAACCCAAGAATTATCCAGCACATTCCGACTTTCTGGAATCTTTAAAAACCCTGCGCATTGCTCAAATGTTTTCTCCCCCATTCCAGAAATTTCTTTTAACTCTTCTCTGCTATTAAACATTCCCTTCTCTTCGCGTCTTGCCACAATCTTTTTTGCCAGACTCGCATTAATTCCTGATACATATTTTAAAAGCGAACTACTTGCTGTGTTCAAATTAACACCCACATTGTTTACAACAGAGCTAACAACATTTTCAAGCTCTTCCCCAAGTCTCTTTTGATTTAGATCGTGCTGATATAGACCTACACCTATGGATTTTGGTTCAATCTTAACAAGCTCAGAAAGAGGGTCTTGCAACCTTCTACCAATTGAGATAGCACCCCTGATTGTTAAATCCAAATCTGGAAATTCTTCCCTTGCCACCTCGCCCGCAGAATAGACCGAAGCTCCATCTTCATCTACAACAGTAAACAACACATCAGGACACGCTGTTTTAATTACGTTAGAAGCCAAAGCCTGAACTTCGTGGCTTGCTGTGCCGTTGCCTATTGCAAGAAGTGCAATGTTATAGTCTTTTATAGCCTTGATAATTGCAACAGAAGATTCATCCACTTTGTTTTGATGAATGACAAAAGAGCCCAAATATTTCCCTGTTTCGTCTAGGGCAACACACTTCGTTCCCGTCCTAATACCGGGGTCAAACGCCAACACACGAGTACCCTTTATAGGACTTGTCATAAGAAGATTTTTTAAGTTTTCACTAAAAATGCCAATGCCATGTGCATCTGCCTCATCAAACAAGTTGCCTCTAATTTCTCGCAATACCTGTGGAGAGAGGAGTCTTAAAAAACCATCTTCGATAGCTTGAACATGATATTTATTATGCGTAGCAATCCTCTTTTTTAGTAGCTCGATACCATCTTCGAGAGGAACGTCCAACTTTACAGTTAGCACTCCCTCCTTCTCACCTCTGTTAATAGCAAGCACCCTATGTGGTTTTATTTGCTTTATTGCCTCTGTATAATCCCAATACATTTGATATACAGACTTTTTCTGAGCCTCTTCGTCTCCTTCTCCCTTAACTACAAATTTACCGGTAGCAACAAAAAAATCCAACACCACCTTTCTATTGTCAGTATTTTGAGAAGTCTCCTCAGCAATTATATCGCAAGCTCCACGTATTGCATCTTCTGCTGTTGGAACATTCATCTTCTCATCTTCGCAGTCTGTCTTTATAAATTTGCCTGCTTCTTTTAATACAATCTCTTCACTCTCTTTTTTTACAATCTCTGCCAAAGGTTGTAAGCCCCGCTCTACTGCAAACATTCCTCTAGTTTTCTTTTTCTTTTTAAAAGGAAGCCATATATCTTCCAACTCTGCAAGAGTTCTAGCCCCCTTAACGTTACTGTAGAGAGGCTCTGTAAGTTTGCCTTCTGCAAAGATACCTTTTATAATTTCCAAACGTCTGTTTTCAATATTAGTGATTGAAGCATAAAACTTTTGGCAATCTTGAACTTGAACCTCATTTAAATTGCCATGCTTTTCTTTTCTATAGCGAGAAATAAACGGGACAGTGCAACCCTCGTTCAAAAGAGAAATTACAGCACGTGCCTGAAAACTTAAAACGCCGACAGCTTTGGATGTTTCTTCGATGACCTTCTCTTCATCCAGAACAATACCATCAATAAATTCTTTAGTAAATTCCATCGGTCGATTATATATAAGACCATTATAGCTGGTCAAGTATACTAAAACGCCTAATGTTTCTCACATGGGGCATTGCGATATATTGAATCAACACTCGGGTTAATTTTTTCGTTATTAGACAGTTTTATAAAATAATGCTATCATTTTCTACGGTTTTTATAAAACTAAATAACTCATCTTTCTAAGGAGAAAAACATGCTAAAAAAAACAAAAATTGTATGTACAATAGGCCCTGCATCAGATTCGGAAGAAATGCTCGCCTCTCTATTTAAGGCAGGACTTAATGTGTGTCGACTCAATTTTTCGCATGGCACGTATCAAGAGCACCAAATAAGAATTGACCGAATAAAAAAAGTGCGAAAAGAATTAGGTCTACCCATAGCGATAATGCTAGACACAAAAGGTCCTGAAATTCGACTAAAGCAATTTGCAAACAAAAAGATTCACTTAAAAAGAGACGATAAGTTCACTCTTACAACTAGAGATATAACAGGAGACGAGACAATATGCTCAGTTACATATTCAAATCTTGCAAAAGAGCTAAAACCCAAGGATCGAATCCTAATCGATGACGGCCTGATGGAACTAAAAGTTGAAAAAATAGAAAATGGAGAGGATATTCATTGCCTTGTAATGACAGAAGGAGACCTTTCTAACAACAAAGGAATCAACATTCCCACAACGAGAATCAATTTACCATTTTTAAGTGAACAAGACATAAGCGACTTGAAGTTTGGAATTAAAAACGATGTGGATTTTTTTGCAACTTCTTTCACAAGAGATAGCGACGATATTTTGGCAATTAGGCGTGTTTTAGAAACAGAAGGAAACGCTTCAATCAACATAATAGCAAAGATAGAAAATCAAGAAGGCTTAGACAATATAGACAAAATCTTGGAAGTTGCAGACGGCATTATGGTAGCGAGGGGAGATTTAGGAGTCGAGATTAAACCTGAAAACATTCCTCTGGTGCAAAAAACACTAATTCAAAAAACATTGCAAGCAGGCAAACCTGTAATAACCGCAACTCAAATGCTAGATTCTATGACGTTCAATTTGCGCCCTACTCGTGCAGAGGTTACCGACGTTGCAAACGCAATTTTGGATGGGTCTAGCGCAATAATGCTCTCCGGCGAAACCGCTGCAGGACGCTACCCACTAGAGACAGTCAAAATGATGAATAGCATCGCTCTAACAACAGAAGAAGCTTTAGATTATGAAAAAATGTTAAACGACAAAGCTCGTGAATCTTCTGGTACAATCGGCAGTGCAATAGCGCACGCAACCTGCTCTCTAGCAACAGAAATGAACGCTCAAGTAATCATCACTGCCTCTGCCTCGGGCGCCACCCCCAGAGCTCTTGCAAAATATAAGCCACGTGTTCCTGTTGTAGCAATTACTCCATACGAGCAAACAGCTCGTCGCCTCTCTCTTTGTTGGGGGGTCTATCCAATCATTGGCAAAGAGTTTAAATCTACAGACGAGATGTTTGAGTCTTGCGTAGCGCAAGCTAGAAAAAATGGATATGTAGGAGAAGGCGAGCTCGCAGTGCTGACGGCGGGCGTGCCCATAGGTCTTGCAGGTTCTACCAATCTTTTAAAAGTGGAAACTGTAGGCTCCATATTATTAAAAGGGCGTGGAATAGCAAACACTGACGTTGTAAGAGGAAGAGTGAGAGTGATTAAAAATGTAGAAGAGCTACTAAATGATTTCCAAACAAACGATGTTTTGGTATGCCATAAAACAAATGACTTAATGAATTCGTTTATAGAAAAAGCTTGCGCTATTGTAACAGAAGATGGCAACCTAACAGGGCACGCTGCCATTATGGGCTTAAAGTATGGAAAACCCGTCATTGTTTCTGCAAGAGACGCCACCACGATACTAAAAGACAAAGGGCTGGTTACAGTAAACGGGAAAACAGGCGTAATAGTAAAATGCAAAGAAGGAATAGTCTAACTTTAAGTTACTTAAGTATTATGCTTTATAATAAGTTATTGCAGTGCAATAACTTATTATAAAAAACTCAAATCTCCTTTAATATTTTTTTCATCCCATTTTTTAATCTCTTGAAGCATTAAAATCAATCCAAGCATTATCATACTAAAATCTACAATTGGCATTGCCCACCAAACAGCTAATTTTCCAAATAATTTTGGTAGCAATAATACAGTTGGAACAAATAAAATGAGTTGCCTCAAGCATACAATAATACCCGCCTTTTTGCTATCTCCAATTGATTGAAAAAATGTAAGATTTACAATCATAATTCCATACAAAATAAATACAGAATAAAACATCTTAAAGTTTATAGCACCCGCTTCTATAATATCTTTTCTTACGCTAAACCACGATAATAGTTGTTTTGAAAAAAACATTGACGGAATCCAAGAGACGGCAGCAAGAAAAGTTACACCATATATAAAAATCTTGATTGTATCTTTTACTCTATTATATTGCTTGGCACTAAAATTTGCTCCTATAATGGGTTGCAATCCTTGGCTCATTCCCCAAAGTGGAATAAAAGAGAACATATATAATCTCATTGTTGCAGACATCAAAATTCCCCAATTATTTCCTCCATATGTAAAAGCTTGGGCGAACAAAAATGTTTGTTGCACTGCAAATAAAATTTGCATCATCATTGCCGAACTTCCTATTCTAAACATTTCAGTATAAATTGCCTTGTGCTTTTGAATTTTGTGAACACCTATAAAAGCACTTTTACGTGAAAAATAGAAAAAGGTTAATATTGCTTGCACTATTTGAGATAGCACAGTTGCAATAGCTGCTCCTTCAATTGCATATTCTCCCATTAGCTTCATAAAAATAGGGTCTAAAATAATGTTTAATATGGCTCCGATCCCCATAATCATCATGGATTGCTTTAGTGCACCTTCACCTCTCATTGTCATATTGCCAGCTTGAGCAAAATTGACAAATATAGAACCCAAAAATATAATTCTTAAATATCTAGAACCCAGTTCTTTTATATTGTCTTTTACGCCCATTAAATTTAAAAAGGACGGTGCGAATATAAAGCCTAATATTGTAATAATTACAGAAAAGAATATTACCCACCAACAAAAATTACCAAATATTTTGTCTATTACCACTTTATCATTTTTTCCTATTGCTGTTGATAATATTG
>CAUTVN010000103.1:0-5593 GCA_963541705.1 uncultured Treponema sp. | reverse complement strand
TATAGGACTGAAATTGGTTTTTGTTTTTGGCTTTCTTATAGTGATATCAATTTTGATGTTAGGTATGCTGGCTGTTTTTATTGCTAGGAAAGCAACAATAGAAAAGATAGAGATTCATTTAAAAGATAAGGCACAAGATACTGCGACGGTAATTGACGGTAGGGTGGGAGCATTGTATCAATTTTTGGAAGGAATTGCTCGTGCTCCTATGTTGAGAGATTTGAGTGTCTCTTCGCAAGAAAAGGCTAAATATTTGATGGAAGAAGCAGAGCTAAATGCAACGATTAAGTTGTTAGCCTTTGCGGACGCAAATGCAAATCTTTTTACATATGGTCAAAAAACCATAAAAGTTGAACATTTAGACTACTATTCTGCATCTATAGCAGGAAAACGATTTATGAGCGAACCATTTCGTTCAAATTTAAACAACATGCTAATTATAGCTATGTCTGTGCCTATATACGACGAAAATAGAAATATTATAGGAGTGCTATGTGCCACCCTTGATGGGCTAGTTTTGTGTGATAGAACAAAAGATATTGTTGTAGGGAAAACAGGCGAAGCATATATGCTAGGGCTTAAGGGGACTACTATTGCATATCATAATACAAAAGTGGTGGAAGATGAAAAAAACATGATAGAAGAAGCAAAAATAGATGCGTCTCTTAATTCTCTTGCCCTCTTTTTACAAAATGCTCTTTTGTCTAAAGAAACACAAATAGGATATTACGTCTATCATGAAAAATCCTACATTGCCTCTTATGCAACAATGAACACAACTAATTGGAAAGTATTTATTAGGGCGCCAGTTGATGAATTTATGGACACGGTGTCAACATTGCAAAGTTCTATGCTTGTAGCAGGAGTGTGTGTTTTAGTTATTGCATTACTTATTGTGTATTTTGTTGCACTTAGAATTGTAAAACCAATTAAAGTTACAGTGGAGGCACTGAAAAGTATTTCTAAAGGAGATGGAGACCTAACTGTCAGACTTGATATTAGAGGTAATGATGAGATAAGGGATCTTTCTTTATATTTTAATCAAACTATTGAAAAAATTGCTTCATCAATTAGCGCAGTAGACAAGAATGCAGAAAAAATGGGTGCGATTGGCTCTGAGTTGGCTAGTAATATGGCAGAAACTGCCTCTAGTGTGCACGAAATTAGCAGTAATATCGAGAGTGTGAAGCACCAAGCCCTAACACAGGCAGCAAGCGTTACGGAAACGGCTTCTACAATAGAAGAAATTATTCGTACAATCAAAAACTTAAATTCCAGCATAGAAAACCAGGCAGCGAGTGTTGCAATGTCTTCTTCTAGCATAGAAGAAATGGTTGCGAATATTGCTAGTATAACGGCGACTCTGGAAAAAAGTGATGGACTAATAAAAGAGCTTGGCAGAGCAACTAGAGATGGTAAAGACACACTTGCACAGTCCAATACAGTTACTGCCAAAATTTCGGAAGAGTCTGGCAGTTTGATGGAGGCGTCTAGCGTTATTCAACACATAGCAAGCCAGACCAATCTTTTGGCAATGAATGCAGCAATTGAGGCAGCCCATGCAGGCGAGGCGGGCAAAGGCTTTGCCGTTGTGGCAGACGAAATTAGAAAACTTGCCGAAGAGTCTGCAACACAAGGCAAAACTATCACTGCAACATTAAAAAGCCTTTCTGCAGAAATTGAAGGACTTTCTTCTTCTTCAAAAATCGTGGAGACTAAGTTTAATGCAATTTTTTCTTTGGCGGAGCAAGTGAGAGATATTAGTGCGAAATTGACAGAAGCAATGAAAGAACAAGAGCATGGTAGTCGCGAAGTGTTGGTTGCGATTAAAGATATTAATTCTGTAACAAATGAAGTTCAAATGGGAAGTAGCGAAATGCTAAAAGGCAGTGAGGGAGTAGCCCAAGAGATGGAAAAATTAGATGGGCTTACTCGTGTAATTGGTGATAGTATGAATGAAATGTCAGCAGGTGCTGTGCAAATTAGCAATGCAGTTCAAGAGGTGGCAGATATTAGCACTAAAAATAAGATGAGTATTTCATCTCTTATGGATGAAGTTTCGCGCTTTAAACTTTGAAAAAGAAATTATAATCTAGTTTCTAATATGCATTTTACCCCAAGCTTTTTAGCTAAATAAGCGACTTGGGGCTATCTTTATTTTAGTTTGTTTTTAATATATAATCACACCTGTGAAGGTGTATCTTTTTATTTTCCATATTTTTGTTTTTGCAGTTCTATATGCCGAAGGAGTGCAATATTCAAAAATATTTTATGAAAAAGATGAAAACATATACGATTCAATATATTATCTAACTATTACGCATGGAGAAGCACTGCTTTCCAACAAAAGACCACAGTCCCAAGCGCAACTGTTTAGTGCAATAGAGAATCTGAAATTGGAAGAGATGGATACTTTGTCTCTCAATACGTATAGGATTATTCTGTCTAAGTTGTATGGAAATTATTTGTTTGAAACCGAATATTTGAAGTTTGATGCAAATCTTAAGCTAGCTTTGCAATTTAGAGGTTTGTATCATCCTCAATATACACCATATTACGATCAATTTGCATTGTATAATTCTATGCCAGCGCCTGTTGTGGTGCCTCTTAATATTTTAATTACTAATTATTGCTATTTTTATACAAATATAGCATTGCAAAAAAACTTTGCTGCGAACCAACTGTCGCATACTTATATCAACATACCGTTTTTTCAAAGAGACTTAGATTTTCATTTCCCAACAAGAGCTGGAATGTCTATAGGTGGCAATTTCTTTAATGTTTTTTTTGGTAGAGGTCCCCTTAATGTAGGGCGTTCTATTTCTGGTAGTATGCTAATTGCTGATACTGCCGACCGCCTCGACTACTTTAATGCTTCAGTGTTTCTTAAAAATTTGAGCTTGGACATTAATATTTTAGAGTTAGAACATTCTCGTTTTGTTTTTATGCACGAGGTAAGTTTTAGAATTTATAAAAAAGCTTCGATCACCTTTCATGAAGGACTCCTTGTAAATTCATACTTTGATCCACGCTATCTAAATCCATTTATGATTATGCACAATTATGCTCCTTGGCATGACCTATGGCAAAGAGAATACAAGATGCAAGTGAGCGATGATACATATACTAGTTGCCAGTTTGGATTTCTGGCTGATATTGTGCCAATAAAAAATTTACGTCTTTATACACAATTTGCAATGAATCAATTTCAAACTGCATCCGAAGTTAGAGACGGACATGGCTATATTCCTAGCGGAAGAGGTGTGCTTTTTGGTGGAGAATGGGTGCAACCCTTAAATCGTGGCTATCTTATTGCGAGCTTAGAAGGCGTGTATGCAGAGCCGTGGTTTTATATAGGACAAAATAAGTATGTTTCATTTACACACTATAGAAAAGAAAATGTTTCTTCGTTAAGAAGTCATAAAGATTCTACCATTAATATATGGCTAGCAAATCCATATGGACCCGATACAATTTCTTTTTTTGCACGACTTGGTTTTGTATCTATAAACAGATTCAAATTAAATTTTGTTTATAGATTGGTGTGCAAAGGTGAGAACGAAGCAGCATTTTTTGATAAAACAAAAGAAATATCACCAAATGTATACTATCCATATTCTCAAAGAGAGAAAATTAAACATTATGAGTGGGCTAGATGGAAAACACCATCTGGATGGCCTATATATTTTAATACCCTAAAATTTGATTTTTCCTACAATATAATTCAAAATCTAAGCCTACATAGCGAGTTTGCCTGGACTATTGCGAGTGGGAAAATTAAAGGAAATGCTATTAATTCTTCAATTAGTTTTGAATATAGCATTAAATGATTTTACTCATAGTTTGTATGAATATTGTTTTATTTTTTGAAGATGATAGAAGCTCACAAGATGAATTTGTTTTTTACAAAAATGATGAGCGATATTCTCACATAACCAAGATATTAAATCTTGGTGTGGGCTCATCTTTTAAGTGTGGTATGCTAAAAGCCAAACAGGGCAGGGGAATTATTACAAAACTCAATCCTGAAGAACTTATTTTTGCTTTTGAAGAATTGTCGGAGAGCTTGCCTCTTTTGCCAATTCATTTAATTTTGGGTGCTGCAAGACCAATCCAACTAAAAAGGTTGCTAAAAGATGTTTCTACAATTGGCATTTCTTCAATCCATATTGTTGCAACATTGCTTGGAGAAAAATCCTATTTTCATTCAACATTAATGGAGAGCGATAATATAAAAAAATATTTGATAGAAGGGGCCAGCCAAGGCGGGAGCACGCTAATTCCAAGCTATAAGACTTATCACTCTTTGCAAGATTTTTTAAGAAGTGAAAATGCTCCCAAGAATAGTGATATAAAAATTGTTTTCGATCTTGTCAGTTCCAACCAAGACTTAGTCAACAAAGAATTATGCAATTTCCGCAATAAGATACAAGAAAGAAACATATACCTTGCGATAGGTAGCGAGCGAGGGTGGGCGAGTGAAGAGCGCAAAAGATTTCGCGAACATAACTTTTGTAGTATAAAATTGGGAGATAGGATATTAAGGACAGAAACTGCCACAATTGCCTCTCTTTCGTATATACTGAGCAAAATAGGAATATATTAATTAAACCTCGCTACACAACTTGTGTTTTAAGCGCCTTTGCTACTAATTGCAATTTCGCCAACTGTTATGTCAAAAATTGTCTTTAATGTAGAAAGTGGTGCGATCAAACTAATTGCCAAAAATGAAAAAAAGGCACTTAAACAAGTCCAGCTAAGCGAAGGAGAGAGATAAGGCAATTTTAATGATGTAACAATTGCCTGGTCAAATAGAATTAGTAGAATAAGTGCCAACGATGTTCCTGCCAAAGAGGCGAGCGAGCTTATAATAAAAGATTCGCACGCTGCAAGAAAAGCTAAATGAGATTTCTTAGCGCCAATAATTCGCATCATTGAGAACTCACTGCGACGTTCATTAAATATGGCAGAAAAAGCAATAACCAAAACAATAAAAGCAAAAACATATAAGGCAGCATTCAAAAGCTTGATATATAAGGAAAGACTTTCTATTCCTGTTGAAACATTGCTCATCATCTTTTTTGAAAGTAGTGGGTAGATTTCTTCTCCTTTGAATTCCGCTCTAATTTTTTCCGCAACCTTTTTTGCATCATATTTTGCAGAAACTTTTACCATCACACTAGAAATTAGATTTTCGTTATGAGCAATAGGATGTTTTATAATTCTTTCATACTCTTTTGCCAAACGTCTGGCATTTTCCATACTCATAAAAACAGAATTATCAAAACCCATTCCTGTTTTTGAAAGACGAGCAGATATTACAAAAGCCTGACCGAAAAACTTTAGCTCTCCTCTTACGTTTCCGGAGATATTGCTACCAACAACAATTTCATTATTTTCAAGCGGTAGTTTAATTTGGCGGGATAGCCAAGGTTTTACATTAAAGTCCGAAGAAAAGTCTATTCCAATAATTTGTAGTGGAAAAGAGCAACAACTAGCAGAAAGAGTGGCAATAAAAAGCTGTGGAGATGCATCACTGACACCTTCTATTTTTTTTATTCTATCAACAGCTTCAATGTTAAAATAAAAGGTG
>CAUTVN010000102.1:0-5603 GCA_963541705.1 uncultured Treponema sp. | reverse complement strand
ACAGACAGACAGGGTGCGAACTACATATGTTAGAATTGTCATCAAAAGAAAAGTGTTGTGAAATTGTGATTTAGGAATTACTTTTTTAGACAAAAATTACTTATTTATATAACTGAAAAACACGGTTTTTAGTTGCTTTTATTGAAGTAAAATATGAAGTTTTGCGTACTATTATCTTAAATAGTGATTTTAGACAAAACATTTATAAAAAAAATAGTGTTGACATAACTCTTATGTTTCGTATAAACTAGGATGTACAGGTTGAAAAAAGTAAACATAAGGAGTTTTACAATGAAAAAAACATTTGTGTTTTTGGCAATGGCATTTTTTATGCTGTCTGCCGTTGTTGCCGAGGAAGCAATCGTTATCGATTTTGCTTTGTTAAACGCAGATATTATTGCAGATAAAGCTGGCAATCCTACCCAAAACCGTCGCACAGTGATGGATTTTGGTGTTGTAGCAGGAGCTTCCTACACAGCAGAGCAAA
This sequence comes from uncultured Treponema sp., assembly GCA_963541705.1. Lineage (GTDB taxonomy): Bacteria > Spirochaetota > Spirochaetia > Treponematales > Treponemataceae > Treponema_B. The sequence continues at coordinate 5,116 of CAUTVN010000102.1, read as the reverse complement.
AAGCTTTGATGAGGACATCATTGGCAATTGGAGAGTGGGAAGTGGTTCTCAACTCTTCTTCTAAAAATCCTACAACTATCAGTCTTTCTAAGACAGCTGAATCTAAAGTTTCTGACGAAGCTAGGAACTTTAAGGGTCAGATTTTGATGGGTGTTAGAATTAATTTCCCAGAGTGGATGAATAATTCAAGTGCAGATATACGTCCTCCTTTCTATGTGCCAGCTTATGAGCCTATGGCAACTGTAAACGACGAAGGCAATGTACAAGAGCCAACAGAAGAAGAAAAAGCTTCTCAAAAGTCTAGATTTGAAGATGGTTATGGTGTTGTAAAGAACGTTGGTGTGATTAAGTCTATCGCTGTTAATACTTATGGAATGAACTTCCCACACGGGCTTTATGTTTTGGTCAGAAACGAACACGGAGAAGTGAAAAGATATTTCATGGGATACCTCTTGTTTGACGGTTGGAGAGAAATGATCTGGTCAAACCCATCTTATGTTACACAAGTTAAGAGCAGAGAGATTAGATTGTATCCAGCATATCCTACAGCATTGCCATATGTAGCATTCGATGGTTTCTCTATCACAAGAGACGGATCTCATGACGGTGGTGATTTTGTTGGATATTTCAAAGATGTTAAAGTTATCTACGACAAAGCAGTATTGAACACTGTTAGAGATTTTGCAGACGAAAATATCTGGGGAATCCAAACGACTAGAGATATCGAAAGAAAGCAAGTTGAAGTTAGAAGATTTGGTGGTACTCAAGTATTGCGCTATATCGAGAAAGAAAAGATGGCAATAGAGAGTGGGTTCAAACCTTCTGAAGGTTCCGAAAACGCGGGCGAAGGACAGCAACAACAAGCTGAGTAGTGGTGTCTTCAAAGTTAGAGTTTTGAAAAGAATAGCTTTAGTGGGTTTTCTGCTTTGAGAATCTAGTAGGCTGTGAGAAAGTGGCTTTGCTTTTTTTGGAAAAGCAGAGCCCTTTTTTTTGTGTTTTATTTTTTTTAATTTGTTATAGTGATAAATGAGTGAAAAAATAGAGAGCTTTCATATTGATAAAGCCGTCTTGGCAAAGTCCTATTCCTACTATAAACCTCATTTTGATATTCTGCTTTCGCGTTTGCTTGAAGAGATTCAAGGAATATTCAAAGATGAGTCATATCCAATTTCTTATAAAAGCCGTGTAAAAAGTTTTGAAAGCTATTATAGAAAGGTGCAAAAATATAATGTTAAGTCCCTTGATGGGGAAATTCCTGTTCTGACAGATATTTTGGCAGTGCGAGTGATGTGTTCATTTGTTAGCGATCTAAAATCTGTAGAAGCTGTAATATTAAATAACTTTACTTGTTGCGATGTAGAAAATAAAGGCGAAAATTTAAGTTACAGAGAATTTGGGTATAATTCGATTCACTTATTGTTGGAAATTCCTGATGAGTTTAAGGTGGGGTTAAACTTGCCAAAAGGATTGGTTTTGGAGATTCAAGTTCGGACAATATTGCAAGACGCGTGGGCAGAAATTGAACATGATCTTGTCTATAAGGCAGAACTCACTTCTTTTGACGAGCCTATGAAGCGAAAACTTGCAGCGATTAATGCAAGCCTGACCCTTGCTGATATCGTTTTTCAAGAAATCAATGACTATCAAAAAAAACTAAATAGTGAACTTAATGAGAGACGAAGTGGTTTTTATGAGATGGCAGATGAGTACACATCTAGATTTTTAGACGGCGAGTTGCCAGAACTTAGAGGAAATGAAAAAAAAGAGAAATCTTTTCTGCCTCACAAAGAAGAGAATATAGACGATATGTTGATTGCGGCTCTAGAGGCCCATAACTCTGGTGATTATGCTCTTTCTGTGGAAATTTACACAAAAGTTATTGCGAAGATAGTAGAGAAAAACGAAAAAAATAAAAATAACGCTCTCTCTATAATATATAAACATAGAGGAATGGCATATTTTTCGCAAAGTAGCTATGAAAATGCTCAAAAAGATTTTTTGTTGAGCGCTGAAAGTGACCCTAAAAACTTTAGAGCCTATTATTATAGAGGAATTACGCTTGTAATGATGGGAAAAAACAGTGAGGCAATAGAGGAGTTTTCAAAGTCACTACAAATTAAAGATGGGCAAGCTCATGTATATTTTAGACGAGGCTTGGCATATTATGCCTCTTCGTTTTATGCAGAAGCATTGCACGACTTAGATATGGCAAAAAGTTTTGGTTTGGAAAATGAGGATGCGAAAAAGTTAAGAATGGCTATTGCAAAAAAGATTGATATTGTGTAAGATTGCGTCTAGCCTATATTTTTGTTATTTTAGGAGTTAATATGAAGAATTTGTCAGCAATAAAAAGGCATGAGCAAAGTGAAAAGCGAAGGATGCGAAACCGTATTGCAAAGAGCACAATGCGCACAATGGCTAAAAAATATACGCTTGCTGTTAAGGAAGGGGATAAAGACGGAGCTGCGGGTCTTTTAAAATCCTTGGTTAGCAAATTGGATAGCATTGCTAGAAAAGGGATTATCAAAAAAAATGCAGCATCTAGGAAAAAGTCTAGGATGCAGATTTTGTATAATTCCACTTTTGCAAAGGCTTAAAATTCTTGTTATTTTGGAGTGTTATACTAGGGGTGTTTTATGGAGAATGAAAAAGAAACAAAGTCTTCCTTAATAGACAAAATACACGAAAAAACAGATTATAAAGTTTCGGATATTAAAGCAATTGTGGAGCTCTTTTTAGAAGAGACTATGGCTTCTCTTGTCGCGGGGAAATCTGTTGAGTTTAGAGGGTTTGGTGTTTTTAACGTGAATATGCGAAAGGCGAGAGAAAACGTTAGAAACCCACGTACTGGGAATACTCTCAGTATGGAAGCTATGAGAGTGGTTCGCTTTAAGGTTGGAAAGAATTTAAAAGATGCTGTTAAGGCGAAAAAATAACCTTATTTAGATTTCTTTAAAAAATAGATTTTGCTTTCCCTTGTCGCTTGTATGAAAAAAGATGAAAAAGATAGAAATATTACAATTCTCGGAAAAGAAACCGTTTTTAGTGGTAATCTGAAGTTTGATGATACGTTGCATATCGAAGGGACCTTTAATGGTACTATCGATGCCAAGGGAGATTTGTATATAGGCAAGGGAGCTTCCTGTAGGGTGGAGTATATCAAGGCTGCATCTATAGTAGTAGAAGGGGAAGTAGCAGGACCGATGTTTGCTTTGCAGGATGTGGAGCTTAAACAATACTCTCATGTTGAAGGCAATATTCAAGCAAAGCGATTGAAAATTGCAGATGATGTTTTGTTCGACGGAGAGATTCACATGGCGGGCAACCCTTCAGCCCTAAGAGAAGATGTGTTTTCTTTGGATGTGGATCAATTTAAGGCAGAAGTCGAAAAAGAAGTAGATGACGTTGATGAGAAGGTGGAAAGCGTATCTTGATTTGTGTTTTTTCTCCTTAGTTATAGGTATAATTATATTCGTGATTGATAGAGCGTCTTTTCATCTTCTTTTTGAAAGTTTGAAAAAAAACAACTCTGTTGTTGTTTTTGCAGAATCGCTAACAGGCGGTTTAATTTCTTCACAGTTTTCTCGAATTCCCGGTGTCTCTTCGGTCTTGTGGGGTGGTTTTGTTGTATATAGCCCTTTTGCAAAAGAGAAAGTCTTGGGGGTTTCGCGCGAGATAATCAAAAAACATGGTGTGGTGAGTGCAGAGTGTGCTTCTAGCATGGCAGAGGGAGCTTTGGATGCCGTATATTTTGAAAGTTTTCCAAGTGCTCTATATTCCCTTTCTGTTACGGGCTTGGCAGGTCCTGCTTCGTCCAGTGATTCTACGTCGTTTGAAGATTCGTTACCTATTGGCACAGTCTATATGGCAGTGGCAAAAAAGACGTTTGATAGCAATATTGAGGCTAGCAAAAATCTGGCATTTTCTAATTTGAAAGTATCTGTTCGCTCTTTTCTCTTTGAGGGAGATAGAGAGGAAATACAGGAGAAGACAGCCAACGAAGGGGTAAGGTTTTTGTTAGAGATTTTGAACTAAATTCTTAGCAAAAAAATCGGGCAGGGGGGATTTGAACCCCCGACCTCTTGGTCCCGAACCAAGCGCGCTTGCCAGCTGCGCTACTACCCGTTTTGCAATCCCATCTATATTTATTAACATTGTGGTATGAATACAAAAAAAGCTCACCAATTTTGGTGAGCTTAGAACCATCGGGAGCGACGGGGCTCGAACCCGCGATCTCCGGCGTGACAGGCCAGCGCGATAAACCAGCTTCGCTACGCCCCCTAAATGCGAGGATTTCACTCTATCAAATAACAAAAATAATGTCAATACTATTTTAAATAGTTTATAAAATTAGATTAATAATATTAAAAACCTTATATAATTATCGGGTGAGTCTTTATTTACTGCAAAAAAAATGGACTTGCATAACAGTAGATATACCTATATACTGCTGGCAATATAGGGTATTGTATCGATAGTATAACAAAAGAGTGCCCAATTTTGTAAGGAGACGGATAGTGCTATGAGTAAGCAAAAGATAGGGATAGGCTTTAAACTTACTTTACTAGTTTCTAGTTTGCTATTAATCGCTTTTATCAGCAAGGGTGGCTACGATTCTTTTTATAGATATAGCGATGAAATGGAAAAACAGACTAAAACTCTAGAAACAGAAAATTTGGCTCTTGCAAAAGAGCTGGAGGGCATCTTTTCAAAAACATTCCAAACAACTTTAGATCTTCTTGGTGCTGTGGAATATGAGTTGTCTCTAAAAGAAGAAGAGCGAAGCAGGGAAAGGCTTGAGTTTAGCACAAAGAAGCTTCTTGAGTATAATGAGTTTTTGTCTGGGCTTGGCGTTTTTTTTGAGAGAAATGTTTTTGATGGTAGGGATGAAGAATTTAAAAATAGTGCTTCTAAAACACATATAGATGGAAGATTTATTCCATATGCAGATAAGTCCACTGGCGCTATTAGCTTTAGGTGCGTTGTAGCAATTAATGATGATAGCAAAAACGAATGGTATAGACGCGCCTTTAGCGAGAGAAAAACAAGTCTACTGTCTCCGTATCTGAGTAGTGCAGAAAATAAAAAAACACTGCATACAACAATTGCTATGCCC
>CAUTVN010000101.1:0-5642 GCA_963541705.1 uncultured Treponema sp. | reverse complement strand
GGTGCAATATTCATACAACATGCTATCAAAAACTTTTACTTGCTCTTTTGAACATTTTGCGTAGCCGTAGCCTGGCAGGTCGGTTAAGATGAAATTTGCTCTTTTAGACTGTCCATTTTCCTCTCTTAATGCTTCAATCAAAAAGAAATTTATCGTTTGCGTTTTGCCAGGAGTAGATCCCACCTTTACGAGATTACGCTTGTTTAAGAGGAAGTTGATTAAAGAAGATTTTCCTGCGTTAGAACGCCCAAAAAAGGCAAACTCAACTTCGCCTAGCGCAGGATATTCCCCAACAACTGTAGCACTTTTTAAAAAGTTTGTTTTAACAATTTTTAGCATGTTTTAAATCAAAATACCTTGTTTTAAAAAAACGTGTATTACATTTTTTAAAAAAATGTGCTCAATAACCTTTGGCATATTTTAAACCCAATAAATTGTTTTCAAAGAACGTATCTCACGTTTAAAAAATCGTGCCTAACAATTTTATAATATTTTTGTTAAAACGACTCATAGTCTCCGCATAAATCTATAACGCTTACCGTTCCATATACTTTGTGCTTGCTTGAAAAACCTATTCCCATTTTAGTAAAGCGTGGATTTAAGATAGATGTTCTATGCCCTCTCTTTGCCACTCCGTCATCTATTAGCATCGAAACAACAATATCTCTTGCAGTATTGAGTGAATACCACACACTCTCGCTCCATATTTGCATAACCCGTCCATATTCTTGCATTCTTTGTGCAGCGCCCTTTCCGCTAGACGTCGTCCCTCCTCGTTTGCCTGTTTTTTCAAGGTCGTCTGCAAGTTCTTGCGCAGATAAACACAAGCCCTTTTCTAGAGAAATTAGAGGCAAGACCTCTGTATTTTTTAACACTTCTACACACTCTTTTATAGCTTTAATCCCTTCTTTCGTGCTAATCAAAGAGTCGGTATAATTTAGCCTTGAATTTCCATCAAAGCGCGAAATTAAGGGCTCTATATATGTGCTGGCATATAGCGACGGATCGCTTCTAAGCGCATTAATTTCTTTTTGTAGTTCTTTTATAAAATCTCCTACGTCCTCATATCCTAATAGAAGTTTTTCATCTTCAAATTGACCTTTTATATTTTTTAGAGAAAGAGAGCGGTCTGAAACATAGTCTACTGCAAAGTTCATCGCACAGGCAGTTTTATAGACGGGATGCTCACTAGAAAATCCTATTCCCACCTTTCTAAAATCTTTGTTCAATATGTTTTTTCTATGTCCTCTTGAGGGAACACCATCGTCTACCAAAAGGAAAATCACTATATCTCTCGCTGTAGCGGAGCCACATATCCAATTCTCTCCTCCTCCATTTAAAAAACCATATCTTTCCATTCTAATTTGCGGTGTGGAGCCGTCTGAGGCGGTGTGCCCTGTGCTAGAGTTTTTTGCATGATCATCTGCCAAAAATTGTGCTGCAAGGCATAAACCTTTTTCCATATATAGCTTGCCCAGTGGTTTTGTGTTTTCCAATACTTCAATACACTCTCTAAACGCCTGTATCCCTTCTTTTGTTTCAATCGTCTTTCCTTCTTCATCCACATAGTTATTGCCATTAAATCTCTGTAGGCGAGGTGTTAAGATAGACGAGGCATATTCTTTTGGATTTGATCTTACCATATTAAGCTCAGTTTGAATGTCTTTTATAAGAGCATTTCCAGCGTCATATTCTTCCATCTCTTCTGCACTTAGTGAGAGGGCAAAGCATAGCAGAAACAAAACAAGTTCTAATCTGATTTTTCTTACCAACATGTAAACTCCAAAAATATATAGGTTTCCCTAAAGGCGAGACATTATAGATTAAGAGAGGCAATTGTTTCAATAAGGTATGGGGCTAATTATACATTTAGCGAATTAAATCTTACACATTTATACATTGAAAGCCCCTGTGTTTCGGCCTCTTAACCTGTTCAGTTTCTGGGGGCGATACTGTTCAGTTTAGGGGAGCGAAACTGATCGGACTCGCTGTCGTAATCTGATCAGTTTTGGGGGTCGAAACTGATCAGTTTCGACCCCTTGCATTAGCCTAATGCGTGAAGTCTAATGCTTGAAAAAAATAATGTTGTTTGATAGAATGAAAAGTATGGACAAGATTCAAAAGGAGCTCAGCTCCATGTTAAAAAACCTGCCTTCTGACTTTTCAGAAGACGAAAAAGCTTTGGCGAAGACATATTTCTTAAAAAAGCTTTCTGTTCTATCACACAACTTTTATGGCGGAAAGTTACAAACATTACCAAAATGTGGGCTTTATGGCTTTGACTGGTTCGGTGTTTGGTACACCCCCGGTGTCTCTGCAATTTCGACTACAATTAGAGACGATAACGAGACCTCTTTTGCTCTTTCTAATAGAGGAAATTTGGTCGCGGTGGTATCAGATTCTACTCGTGTTTTGGGAGACGGCGACTGCACTCCTCCGGGTGGCTTGGGAGTGATGGAAGGCAAGTGCATGTTGATGAAATATCTTGGCGGTGTGGACGGCTATCCTTTGTGTATAGACTCTAGGGTGAAAAAAGACGGGGGAGAGCTGAAAGTGGGAGATTGCGATCCAGACAAGATTATAGACTTTGTGAAGATGCTATCTCCTTCTGTTGGCGCTGTAAATCTAGAAGATATAAGACAGCCTGAGTGCTTTAAGGTTCTGGATACGTTGCGCGAAGAGTGCGATATTCCTGTCTGGCACGACGATGCGCAAGGCACTGCTTGTATCACGCTCGCAGGTCTTTTGAATGCGTTGAAGCTTACGGGCAGAAAGATGGAAGATGCAAAGATAGTGCTCTTGGGCGCTGGAGCTTCCAACACTACGATTGCTCGTCTAATTTTGAGCGATGGTGGGCGTGGCGAGAATATGATAATATGCGACTCTCGTGGCGCTCTGCACAAGGACAGAAAAGACGTGGAAAAAGATACTAGATATTATAGAAAGTGGGAACTATGCCAAAAGACAAATCCAAAAAAGATTGAAACTTTTGATGAGGCAATTAAAGGGGCAGATGTGCTAATTGCTCTTTCTACTCCAGGGCCTGGAACTGTTACCAAAAAGCAAGTTGCTAGCATGAATAAAAACGCAATAGTTTTCACTTGTGCAAATCCGACCCCGGAGATATGGCCACACGAGGCAAAAGAGGCGGGAGCAGCTATTGTTGGCACAGGGCGTGGAGATTTTCCAAACCAAATTAACAACTCAGTTTGCTTTCCTGGCATATTGAAAGGAGCTCTTTTGGTCCGTGCAAAAAAAATATCGGACGGCATGGCTATTAGATGCTCTCACTCTATAGCAGACTATTCAGAAAAGAAGGGGATTAGCCCTGAGAACATTGTTGTAACAATGGAAGATGAGGAAGTTTTTGCTGTTGAGGCTGCGGATGTGGCGATGCAAGCGGTAAAAGAAGGTTTGGCTCGTGTGAATATGAGCTGGGACGAAGCTTACAAAAGGGCAAAAGAGGGGATAGCAGAATCTCGCGCGATTACAAAACACTTGATGGAAGCGGGCTTTATAAAAGAGCCTCCAAAAGAGATGTATGAAGAGGCTTTAGCCTATGCTATAGAGAAAACTAAGGGGATGAGAAAATAAGAAAAAGTACTTGACATTAGTGTTAAAAACATGTTACTTATACGCACATAATTACTGTTTTGCTGAGATACTTTGTTTTATCTATAGCTCCGATGTAGGCTGATAGTACATCACCATTATACTTTTTAATAATATAATATGAGCCAGCCAATGTTATTGGCTGGCTCTTGTTTTATGCTTGTTATAATAACGCAAGGCTTATAGTAAAACCATATAGCACTTGGTTAAAACCGTAATATAAAAGATTCTTTTGAAGAAAATTGCCTTGCATATTTTGCTATAGCCCCTTATAATGGCGCTCAATTATGAGCGATGCATTTGTCCACCTTCACGTACATTCAAATTATTCTTTACTCTACTCTTGCGCAACGATAGAAGAAATAGTTAGCACTGCGAGCGCTTTGGGGCAAAAAGCTATAGCGCTGACAGATGATGGAAACATGTTTGGGGCTCTATTTTTTTTTAGAGCATGCAAGGCAAAAGGCATAAAGCCCATCATAGGTTGCGATTTCTATGTCTCTCCTTTCAGTAGACACGAAAAGAAGCAATATCAAAACGAAAAACAATACTATCGTCTAGTTCTTTTGGCAAAAGATTTGACTGGCTACAAAAACCTCATGCTTTTAACTTCAAAGTCCTATATAGAAGGACTTTACTACAAACCTCGCATTGACGAGGAGTTGATAGAGCAAAATCGAGAAGGTCTTATAGCTCTCTCAGGTGGCATAGGGGGGAAGTTGAGTGTCTTATTATTGAATGGAAAAGAGGCAGAAGCTTTGGATTTGGCAAGGGCTTATTCCAATCTTTTTGGACGCGAAAACTTCTTTATAGAAATTCAAGATCATGGGCTTAAAGACGAGAAAAAGCTAAACGCAAGCTTAATAAAACTTGCGAAAAGGCTCGGCTTGCCAGTTGTAATTACAAACAATGTTCACTATGCAGCAAAGGAAGATGCGCCGTCGCAAGATATTTTGATGTGTATTGGCATGAAAAAAACTAAAGCCGACACTACTCGAGTTAAGTTTTATGGAGATGAGTTTTATATAAAAAGCGCTGAAGAAATGTCGCTCCTATCTCCCAACTATCCCGAATTTCTTTTGAACACAACTCGAATTGCACAGGTTTGCAACGTAGAGATTCCAAAACTTGGACCTATTCTGCCTATATACCAAATTCCAGAAGGATTCAAAGACAAAAATGAATATATAGACCATATTGTAAATGAAGGGATTAAAAAACGCTATGAAGAGGTAACAGACGAGATTAAAGAGAGAGTAGAATACGAGCTGTCTGTTATCAAAAAGATGGACTTTGTGGGCTATTTTTTAATTGTATGGGACTTTATTAAATGGGCAAAAGACCGCGACATTCCTGTAGGACCGGGGCGTGGCTCTGGGGCGGGCTCTATTGTAGCCTATGCTATGACAATCACAGACATAGACCCATTAAAATATGATCTTCTATTTGAACGTTTTTTAAATCCTGAACGTGTTTCTATGCCAGACTTCGACGTCGACTTTTGCTTTGAGCGACGCGGAGAGGTGATTGAATATGTTAGGGAAAAATATTCAGACGACAATGTTGGACAAATCATCACTTTTGGAACTCTAAAACCAAAGGCGGCAATTAAAGATGTTGGAAGAGTTTTAGATATTCCGCTACAAGAGGTTAACGCAATTGCAAAACTCATTCCCGAAGACCCAAAGCTAAAAGGTTTTAAGGATGCGTTTGCGCGCAGTGCAGAGCTTAGAGAAATAAGTAAAGAGCCGAAATATGCTGAGCTTTTTGAAATTTCTCAAAAGCTAGAAAACACAAATAGAAACACAAGTTTACATGCGGCAGGCATTGTGATAGGCAAAGAGCCATTGGTGAACTATGTTCCACTATACCGAGATACAAAAACAGGAAAGATTGCAACTCAATTTACTAAAGATTTGTTAGAAGATTGTGGACTTGTCAAGATGGATTTTTTGGGGCTTAAAACGCTCACACTACTAAAAAGATGCGAAGCTCTAATTCAAAAAAAAGGCGGAGAATATTCTAACTTT